>NZ_FBXK01000005.1:1595833-1915000 GCF_900013425.1 Sphingobium sp. Z007 | reverse complement strand
TCGAAGGTCGGCTGGTTGGTCGTGATGTTGATCGCGCCCGCTGTGGTGTTCTTGCCGTAGAGCGTGCCCTGCGGGCCGCGCAGCACTTCCACTTGGGCCACGTCCAGGAAGTCGAAGGTCGCGGCGGCGACGCGCGAATTATAGACGTCGTCGACATAGATGCCCACGCCCTGTTCGAAGCCGTCGCTGGTCAGGCCGAACGGCACACCCAAGCCACGGATGTTGACCGACGTATTGCGCGGGTTGGTGGTATAGACCTGCAATGTCGGGGCGAGCTGTTGCAGCTTCACGATGTTGAAATTACCGGTCGCCTCGATGCTGTCACCCCGGACCACGGAGATCGCCAGCGGCACTTCCTGTGCGGTTTCCTGGCGGCGACGGGCGGTGACGACGATCACGTCGCCGCGCACATTGGGCTGCTGGGCCTCATTCGCGGCCTGCGGTGCGGGCTCTTGTGCAAAGGCATCAGGCGTGATGATGGAAGCGCCAGCCGCACTGGCGAGCAACAGAAAACGCGCAATCATGATAGTCCCCTTTTATCCGGATGTCCGGTGATGTGATTGCGGCCTTTCCGGTCGCCCGGTCGGCCGATGTCTTTTGGGGATGATTCCGATGATGCGGCTCACCCCCTGCCGCATGGGTCGTGCCCGACCCGAAACTTTCCCCCCGGGCGCCTTCAGCCCGTCAGGCGCGTTTTTTCCGTCACGTCGATCTGGACCACGCGCGCATCATGGACGGTCAGCGTGATCGATCCGAAGCGCAGCGCTTCCAGCACGCCGCGCACCTTGTCGATGCTGACGGTTATGTCGGCGCGCTGGCCCTCGATGCGGGCGTGGCGGAGTTCGATGGGTTTATGCTCGCTCATGGACACCTCTGGCTCCGTCTAATATCTCAACTGCAAAGATAGACAAAAAAGCAAATATAAGGGGCGCGCAAGTTTGTCTTGTCGCGCCCCTGTGGGGTGAGCCTCTATGGGTGGAGGGGCGGCCGCGCGGCCTGAGCCATGGGCAGGGCCGGGCGCATCTGGCGCATCGCAGACGCCTGTTCCTGCGCATTGTCGATCAATCGTTCCAGCAGGGATTGGCCGAACTGCCAGTCGCCCAGGCCCGAATCCGCGTTGATATGCCCGGCATAGCCCGCATCGACGAACTGGCTGCCCCAATATTTGCCGACGCTATGGGCGCGTTCGAAGAAGATATAGGGGTCGTCCCGGCTGCCCACGAGGATTGAGGGGAAGGGCAGTTGCGCGCGGGGCGTGGGGCCGAATCCGCCGATCGTCTCCGGCGTTTCCATCCGGTCGCAATCGGGCGGGGCGACCAGCAATGCGCCGGTCACCGGCCAACCATAAGCCTGGCTTTGCAGGGCGCCCCACCAGGCGACGGCCATGCAGCCCAGGCTGTGCGCCGCCAATATCACCGGCCCGTTGGCCTCGCGGATGGCGGCGTCCAGCCGCGTTACCCAGGCGTTTCGATTCGGGCTGGCCCAGCTGCCCAGGTCCACCCGCTCACAATCGCCGCGTGTCTCTTCCCAGATCGTCTGCCAGTGGCCCGGCCCGCTATTGTTGAGACCTGGAATGGTCAGCACGACTGGCTGACGCGCGTCACCCGAAAAACCGAATCGCTCCATGGTCTGATCCTCATCCTTGATATCGAGGCTCTGACAATAATTCTATTCATCTGGTAGACAATGGGCAAGCGGCGAAATGTGGTGAAATCTAGGCAGCCGGAAAAACACCCCTCACACCGGATCGTCAACAGCGACGCGGCCGGACCGGCATGACGCCAGCCCGGCCGCAAAGGCGCGCCGTTGCGCATATTACCAAGGGTAGATCAGCCCATAATATTGGTAGACGTTGCGGCCATAGCCATCGTCATAATCCGGCCGCTGCTCAGCGCCGTAACGTGGCGCATCGTCGAGCAGTTTCTTGTCGAGATCGACGACATAGCCCTGCTGGGCGGTGTCATAGGCTAGCATCGACCAAGGCAGGGGATAATGGTCGTGCCCGATGCCCAGGAAGCCGCCGAAGGACAGGGCGGCGTAGCGCACCTGGCCGCTGCGCTTGTCCACCATGAAGTTGGAAATTTTGCCCAGCCGCTCGCCCCGGCGGTTATAGACGGCGGTCCCTTCGACCCGGTCGGACGCGATCAGGTCACCATGATTTTCCATCGTCAGGTCAGTCATTGTCATGCTCCTGTGAGAAATGACGCTATGATGATGCAACCATGGGGGACCGCTGGGGTTCCTCCGGCTCATACCACCACGCATCATCGGGAGCATAGGCCATGAAAATCAATCGCAGCGGTTCGGCAGTGTGGACGGGCGGCCTGAAGGACGGGAAGGGTGCCATCTCTACCCAGAGCGGCGCGCTGGACGCCTATCCCTATGGTTTTGCGACGCGCTTCGAGGGACAGCCGGGCAGCAACCCGGAAGAACTGATCGCCGCCGCCCACGCCTCCTGCTTCACCATGGCGCTGTCGCTGATCCTGGGCGAAGCCGGGCTGACGGCCGAGAAGATGGAAACGACCGCGGTCGTGACGCTGGAAAAGCAGGATGACGGTTTCGCCGTGACCGCCAGCAAGCTGACGCTCAAGGCCACCATCGCCGGCACCGACGACGCGACGTTCCAGGAACTGGCGGGCAAGGCCAAGGCGAACTGCCCGATCTCCAAACTGTTGAAGGCCGATATCAGCCTTGAGGCGGAACTGCTGAACTGACGACCGGACGCCTGGCGCGGATATGTTCGCGCCAGGCGATATAGAGGCCGCTGGCGACGATCAGGGCAGCGCCCGCCCAGGTCGTCGCCATCGGCCAATTCTCCCCGATCGCCACGCCCAGCAGCGTGGTCCAGATGATCGTCGTATAATCCATCGGCAGCACCACCGACACCGGCGCCCAGCGCAGCGCCGCGGTCAGGCACAGTTGCGCGATCCCGCCGAACAGTCCGATCACCAGCAGCAATCCCCAGGTCAGCGCATCATGCGCCTGCGCAACGAAGGGCATGGCGATGCCCAGCGGGATCATCGACAGGACGGTGAACCAGAAGACGACGACGCCCGCCGATTCGGTGCGGCCCAGCTCGCGCAGCACCAGGCTGACGCTGGCGGTCACCAGTGCGGCGGCGATGGCGACGGCGACGCCCTGGAGCGGGAAATGGCCCGCGTCGGGCCGGACGATGACCAGCACGCCGACAAAACCCACCAGCACCGCGGCCCAGCGATGGATGCCGGTCGCCTCCCGCAGGATCAGCGCCGACAATATCGTGCCGAAGATCGGCATGGTGAAGCCGATCGTCGCGGCTTCGGCGGGGGGCAGCAGGATGTAGGACAGGAAATTGAGCAGCATCCCCGTCAGGCCCAGCATCATGCGGCTGGCATGGACGCCGATCCGTTTGGTGCGCACGGTGCGCAGGCCGCCCGCCAGCGCGACCCAGAAAAGGATCATCGGCAGCGCCAGCGCCTGCCGGTAAAAAAGCGATTCAACGACATGGACGCCATGGTCGCTCGCCACCCGCACGGTCACGAACATCACCGACAGGCACAGCACGGCGATCAGGCGCAGCCCGATGGCGAAGAGTGGGCGATGGGGTCGGGCAGGCGCGGTCACGCCGCCGCCTTAGAGCGATTTCTAATCAGATGGAATCATCTGATGACTCGGAGCCTAAGGCCAGCGAAGCTAAATCGCGGTAAAACATAAATCTTGAGCGGTTGATCCGATGTAATCGAGTCAACCGCTCTGGCCCGGTTGCGCGACGACGCAACCGGGCCTTTGCTTATTTCGCGGGCTTGCGGAATTTCAGTGTCATCCGGTCGCTTTCGCCGATGGCCAGATATTTGTCCTTGTCGACATCCTTCTGGCTGAGCGAGGGGGGCAGTGTCCACACGCCCTTGGGCCAGTCTGCGGTATCCTTGGGATTGGCGTTCACTTCCGATGCGCCGACATATTCGAAGCCTGCGGCCTGCGCGATCCGGCGAATGGTCGAAACTTTAAGGTAACCGCTGCTCTTTTCCAGCGCGCTGTCGCGGTCCTCAGGCAAGCGGTGATCGACCACACCCAGCGTGCCGCCGGGCTTGAGCATGTCGAAAAACGCCTTGAAGGTCGCAGCCTCATTCCCGGCCATGACCATGTTGTGGACGTTGCGGAAGGTCAGCACCGTATCGACGCTGCCTGCCGGGATGCTGGCGGCTCCTTCGGGATAGGCGGCGACCTTCACCTTGTCATAGACGGCCGGATTGGCGGCAAGGAACGTCTTGTAGCCGTCCAGATAGCGGCCCGTGGGCTGGAGCGCATAGAAAGTGCCATGGTCGCGCAGCAGCGGGGCCAGGATTTCCGAGTACCAGCCGCCGCTCGGACTATATTCCACAACTGTCTGACTCGGTGTCACACCGAAGAAGGCGAGCGTCTCGGCGGGATGCCGATACTGGTCGCGGGCGACATTCTTGGGCGTGCGGCTGGGCGCGGCGATGGCGGCGGCGGTCGGGTCGGCCGCCTGATTGTGGCCAGCATGTTGGGCGACAGCGGCACCGACCGGTACTATGGCGATGGCAGCGGCGATCAGGGCGAGACGGTTCATCGGGGACATCCTCTCTAGGGAGAGGGTGATGTGCCGCTCCCTTGTGCCGGGCGCAAGGGGCGGCGGGGACAAATCCCCGCCAGCCACATAATCTTACAGCCAGTCTGTCAGAGACAGGCTTCCAGGAACGGCTGGTCGAAGCCGAACATGCGCGCCTTGTCGAGCGTATAGGGACGCAGGCCCATCGAGCGATATTCGCCGATGATCTTCCCGCTGTCATCCTCGTCATGATATTCGAACTTGAACAGTTCCTGGGTGACGATGACGTCGCCCTCCATGCCGATCACTTCGGTGACGTTGGTGATGCGGCGCGACCCGTCGCGCAGGCGCTTCACCTGGATGATGAGATCGACCGAATCGGCGATCTGCTTGGAAATCGCTTCCTTCGGAATCTTGATGTCGCCCATCAGGATCATGTTTTCCATACGGCCCAGGCATTCGCGGGGCGAGTTGGCGTGGAGCGTACACATGGACCCGTCATGGCCGGTGTTCATCGCGGCGAGCAGATCGAAACATTCCGCGCCACGAATTTCGCCCAGGATGATGCGGTCCGGCCGCATACGCAGGGCGTTCTTGACCAAATCGCCGATGGTGATCGCGCCCTGACCCTCCAGGTTGGGCGGGCGGGTTTCGAGCGGCAGCCAGTGCGGCTGTTGCAGGCGCAGTTCCGCCGCATCCTCGATCGTCAGCACGCGCTCGCCCGGATCGATCATTTTCGACAGAGCATTGAGCATCGTTGTCTTGCCCGAACCCGTACCGCCCGAAATAACCACATTGAAGCGACATGCGCCCGCGATCTTGAGCGCGGTCGCCATCTTCGGGCTCATCGCACCCCATTGGGCCAGCATGTCGATGGTGATCGGCTTGGCGGAAAATTTACGGATGGAGATCGCCGTGCCGCGCAGGCTGAGCGGCGGCACGATCACGTTGACGCGGGACCCGTCGGGCAGGCGGGCGTCGGCCAGCGGCGTGGTCTGATCGACGCGGCGGCCGACCTTGTTCACGATCCGCTGCGCGATCTGGAACAGATGCTCCTCGTCGCGGAACTTGATCGGGGCAATGACCAGCTTGCCCTTTTTTTCGATATAGGTCTGATCCGGGCCGTTCACCATGATGTCGGTGATATCCGGGTCGTTCAGCAATTCTTCGAGCGGGCCAAGGCCCAGCAGTTCGTCGACCAGCACCTTTTCCAGGGCGAACTGTTCGCGCCGGTTGAGGGTGAGTTTCAGCTCCGCCAGCACTTCCATGATGATCGGGCGGAATTCCTCCGCCAGTTCATCCTTGGTCAGCGTCGCGGCGGCTTCGGGATCGACTCGCTCCAGCAGGCGGGGAAGCACCTGCTCCTTGATCTTGTGGACGCTCGCTTCAAAGCCCTGTGGCCCGGCGTCGGGCACATGTTCGGCATTGGCGCGGTCCGACAGGCGGGCCATGGCGTCGGAATTGCGCTGCATCTGGCTGGTCGGAGCCGACAAGGGGTCGAACGGGATTTCGCCCGGCAACGACGCGATGTCGAGCGGCGGGAACTGGTCACCGCCCCGCGGCGCGTCCTCCTTCGGGCCGCCACCCTGCATCGGGCGGGCAACGCCAAAGCCGGACTTCATGCCGGCGGGTCCATTTTTCCGTCCAAAGGCGCTCATATTTCTCCGCCATTTCGTCGCGATCGTTGCGGCCGGTCCAAGATGGTGCCGACCCGATCTGGGTAATCAAGGTGAATAAGATGGAAACTTTGACAAATGGCTAATGCGCGGGGGCCTGTGTTTCGACGAACTGCGGATGCACGAAGCGCCGGTCGGCCCCGAACCATCTGCCGACCGTGCGCGCGCCTGCCATCAGCCGCTTGCCTTGCGGTGTAAGGCGGATGCGGCCGTCGGCAACGACGATGTTGCCCGATAGCGACTGTTCCTCCACACGCCGGTCGATCTGCCGCAGCGTGCGGAGATAGTCGGCGACGAAGATATGCTCCAGATCGCGGGCATCCAGTTGTCCGTCCTGCTGCTCGATCCGGGCGAGCAGGAACATGGTGACCGACCGGTCGAACGTGACCGGGAAGACGATCAGGAAACAGATGTTGAAGGCGAGTGACAGCGCCGTTGCGCCGATGACCGTGGACAGATCAAGCGACGGCATGCGCCGCCCGGCTATCGCCAGCAGCAATGCGAACAGCGGCGCGGCGATCAGCGCGATGGCGATGCCGCGGTAGAAGAGGATCGAGACCCCGCCAAGGACAGGCGAGGCGATCAGGCCGAGATAGAGCAGGAAGCCGGCAATCAGCGCGGCCGCATAGGTCAGCGACAGGATCAACAGACGGCGGATGATCATCATGGCTGGATATCCCTGACGCGGACGAGACAGGCGGATGGCTGGCGATAGACACAGCGCATGGCGGGCGGCGGACCTTTTGATTGGCTCCAGACCGGATCGGACGCGGTGAAGAGCAGATAGTCCACGCCGACATGGCGCGCGCGACGCGCGATGTCGGACGGGGCCACAGGCTGCGCATAGATCGGCGCGAGCGTGGCTATGCGGGCCGCCACGTCGGCGGCAGATGCGCCGAACAGATTGGCCTCCCGGTCGGCGACGGCTGTGCGATGGGTGCCGTAGAGGCCGAAATTGAACATTCGCCGGTGCAGCGCCGGATTGTGCTGGATCACCGCTTGCGTCGGCAAGTGGCGGGTCGCCCATTCATATACGGCGCGCTGGTCGTCATCGTCCGGCCGGTTGGCGATCAAGGCGCCATAGCTGGTCGCGACATAGGGCGGGCGGATGAGGCGCAGCCCCACCACGTCCCACAGGACCGCCGCGATGCCGAGCGCCAGCGCGGCTTTCACGCCCCATCGCCTATCGCGCAGGCGTCCGGTCGGCCCCTGTAGCTCCGCCGCGGTCCACAGCATCGCGGCGAACTGGACGAACCAGATGGAGCGCCAGGCCAGGTCGTTGTTGAGGATGGTCGATTTGAGGAAGGTCGCGATGAACAGTGCGCACAAGGCGTTGGTGAGCAGCAATCGCCCCATAAGGGTCGAGGCCGGGCGATCGGACCTGCGCCACCAGGCAATCGCGCCCCAGGCGAAGATGCCGAATTCGATCCCGTAATTGACGGGTAGCAGGGCTGCATGGAGCAGGCTCCACCATCCGCCTTCGGGAATCAACAGGGTGAAGGGGCGCACGGTCAGCGCGATCGGAAAGCCTGCATCCTGCCGGAAGTGCAGCAGGTCGGCGATCTGCACCAAAGCCGCGAGCAGCGCGGCGACGCCGGCTATCGCGACGGTCGGGTTGCGCCGCCACAGCGACAGGCATCCCCAACCGACCAGCACCGGCGCGATGGTGAGCATGACCCAGACCGAGGAACCGAAACAGGTCGCGACCGCCAGTCCCGCCGCGATCGAGAGCGCCGCCGCCTGCCGGCCGCGCCTGTCCTGCGCGCTCGACAGCAGCAGCAGCGCCGTCCAGGCGGCGATCATCGCGGTCAGGTGATGCGGCACGCCCAGCGCGGAATAGACAGCGAAGCCGACAGCGGTGTTCCACCAGTCGCTCTGCGCCTCCACGACGCCGGTCGCGGCGAACCGCAGCGCCATCATGATAAGGTCGACGCCCGACGTGAAGCAGAAGAGGGCGATCAGGGCGATGAACGCGCGCTCACGCCCGGCGCGGATCAGGCCGGCGTCCCGCCCGACGCGCCACAGGGCGGCGGGCAGGGCCAGGCCGGCCCAGAACAGCGCCGCGGTGAAGGCCATGCGCGCGCTGATGACCGTGCCGCCCATCCATTCGATCGCGGCGGGCCAGAGGTAGAAATAATAATAATAGCCCACGCCGCCCGGCCGCGCGAAAAAGGGGTCGTGGAACGGCAAGCCGTCGCGCATGATTGCATGCGTCGTCGCGGCATGTTTGACCAGGTCGATGTAGAGAAGCGACTGGTTGAGCCGCCCGCCCATCGGGAGATCGACCGAATCGAATATGACGATGCACAGCCACAGCAGCACCGGCCACAACAGCGGGGTTGTGAGGCGCACTCGCCACATCCTCCATCCGGCCAGCCCATAAAGTGCCAGCACGCCGTGCAGCACGACCATGGCGGGCAGGCCCAGCCTGCGCACCAGCAGCGCATCGATCGCGGGCAGCAGCGCGAAGGCGAGGATCAGCCCCCAGGCGATCCGCGGCCATCCGCGCCCGCTGTCCAGCCCCGCACGCTCCATCAGCCGCGCGATCCCGATCCCCGGCAGCAGGATGAGGCCCAGGCCGAGCAGGACGCCCAGCAGCAGGCCCGCAAGATCGGCGAGAAAGAAGCTCATGAAAGGATGCAGGTCTGCGTCATGATACCGCGGGCGTAGGCGACCAGGGTTAACAGGGCGCTAATCACGCGGCACGGCAGTGCTGCTTACCGGCTGTTAACCATTGTCGCCGATAGCCATGGTCATGCGCGTGCGGCCAGCCCTGTCCATCGTCATTCCTGTCTATAATGAACAGGACGCGATCTCTTTGTTCCTGGACGCGGCGCGTCCGGCGGTGACGACGGCGCTCGCGCTGATCGGGCCGGATGCCCACGCCGAATATCTGTTCGTGGACGATGGCAGTTCCGATCGGACCGCCGACATATTGGCGATCCTGGCGCGGCTGAACCCCGACATACGCTGCATTTCGCTCTCCCGCAATTTCGGCAAGGAAGCGGCGCTGGCCGCGGGCATCGACCATGCGACGGGCGATGCCGTCATTCCGATCGACGTGGATTTGCAAGACCCGCCGGGCGTGATCGTGGACATGGTGCGCGCCTGGCTGGCCGGGGCGCAGGTGGTCAACGCCCGCCGCGCCGACCGGTCGAGCGACGGCTGGCTCAAGCGCATAAGCGCGCAGGGCTTTTATGCGCTGCTCAATCGGCTGTCCGACTATCCGATCCCCGAAAATGTGGGCGATTTCCGCCTGCTGGACCGGCAGGCCGTCGACGTCATCAAGCAGCTGGGCGAGCAGGCGCGCTTCAACAAGGGGCTGTTTTCGTGGATCGGCTTTCGCGTCGCGACAGTGGACTATGTCCGCGCCGCGCGGGGCGCGGGCACCACCAAATGGCGGCTGGGCAAGCTCTGGTCGCTGGCGATCGACGGGATCACGACATCCACCACTATGCCGCTGCGCATCTGGTCCTATATCGGCGGCGGCATTGCTCTGCTGGCCTTCGCCTACGCCGCCTTCCTGGTGCTGCATACGATCGTCACCGGGGTGGATGTGCCCGGCTATGCGTCGATCATGGTCGCGGTGCTGATGCTGGGAGGGCTTAACCTTCTCAGCTTGGGGATTATCGGGGAATATCTGGGACGGGTTGCGCGCGAAGTGCGCAAGCGGCCGCTCTATGTCGTAGATGCGCCCGTCGCACCCGCCGCGCACCAACCGCCCGAAGAAGAGGGATTATGGACCGATCAGCCTATGCGAGCATGAGCGCGCAGGAGGGGAGCCATTGGTGGTTCGTCGCCCGTCGCGCCATATTGGATCGGCTGATCCGCACCCAGGTCGCGCCGCGTGCCGACGCTCGCATCCTGGAAGCGGGCTGCGGCACCGGCGGCAATCTGGCGATGCTCGCGCGCCATGGCAGGGTGGAAGCGCTGGAATATGATGGTGAGGCGCGCGCGCTGGCGACGGCGCGCGGGATCGCGCAGGTCGAACCGGGCATGTTGCCGGGCCGGATCGGCTTTGGCGATCAACGCTATGACCTGATCGCGCTCCTGGACGTGCTGGAGCATGTGGAGGAGGATCGCGCGTCGTTGGCGGCTTTGAAGGAACGTCTGGCGCAGGGCGGGCGCATCCTGCTGACTGTGCCAGCGGTGCCCTGGCTTTGGTCCGATCATGACGAGCTGCATCATCACAAGCGCCGCTATACGCTGGCGGGATTGCGCGGGGTGGCGGAGGCTGCCGGTTTGAAGGTCGAAAGCGTCGGCTATTTCAACAGCCTGCTGTTCCCGATCGCCGTCGCCACCCGCACGGCGCATCGCCTGTTGCGCCGTAAAGGCGGGCTGGATGCCGAGCCGTCGCCGGTGGTCAACGGCGCGTTGCGGACCATATTCGGGTGGGAGCGGCATCTGCTGGGCCGGTTCCGCTTTCCCATCGGCCTGTCGCTCTACGCCATATTATCAGCGTAGAAATTCGTCGGGATGATACCAATGCCCGTCCCAGCAGCGGGCGGGCTCTGCGGCGCTGACGCGGGTGGGGTTTGTCGGCCGTATCGCGCGCGGCATGGCGTCCAGCGGGGCGAGATAGGAGCCCATCGGGAAATAGGCGAAGGTCTGCTGCCAGGCCTTGACCACGGTACACCGCACTTGCGGCGCGGCGGGGTGGACGATCGCGCGTCGCACCTCCTGAAAGCCGGTGACGGCGCCGATCAGCAGCGGCACGATCAGCCAGGGGCGGCTGCGCGGTACGTGGATTAGCGCGTCGGCGACCATGACCGCCAGGATGGCAAGCGCGCTGATCGATGCGCGCATCATGAAGTCGATCGACCAGCCCACCTGGACGAAGGGGATGGCGAGCAGGCACAAGCCAAGTAGCGCCAGCGTGTCGCGCCCGAAGCGGGGTTGGCGGACGATGAGCGCTAGGGGCACGACATAGACCAGCACCTCCAGCAGTTCGAACAAGCCCCATTGCAGCGGCACGAACGTCATCAACCGTGCGCCCACGCCGTCATTCGCCGCGCCGAGATAGAGGAGGCTGGGTACCGCCAAAAGCGTAGCCAGCGCCGGGATTCCGATGTCGCGCGGTCGCAACTCGCGCCGCAGTAGCGATCGCACCCCGGCCAACGCAGCGAACGGCATCGCGCCCATCAATCCCAGCGGCGACCAGAGCGCGGTGAGTGGCAGCAGCGCCAGCACAGCGCCGAGCGGCGCCTTCCCACTGCGCCAGAGCAGATAAGCCAGCGCCCCGATCCACCCCGACAGCGCATGTTGCGGCACCCAGAAGGCGAGCGTGATGGTGGAGCTATATTGAAGATAGGCCCAGTTTTCGAGATGATCGGACAGCCCGCCGCGAAACAGGATGCGGCCCAGCGCGTCCAGCCCCGAAAAGCCGATGACGACGGCCAGCGCCACCAGCCTGGCGCGGCGCGTGTCGAACAGGGTGGAGCCGAGCGCCAGAACCGTGCCTAGCATCAGGGCGTTCTGCGCCAGCAGCGCGACGTCGCCTGCCCGACCGCCGAGCGTCTTGGCAAGGAGGGCAGGGGCCAGGAACATGCCGATCGGCGCGCGCAACACGTCTGGCGCGCCACGCGCGGTATAGACGAAGGGCCAGGGATTGACGACCATGTCCCGCATGGCCGCCAACCGCACCTGCCAGTCGAGATTGGCGTAGAAGAAGCGCCCTTCGCCGCCCAGCAGCAGCAAAAACAAAGAGACGGCTATACAGGTCAGCAGCGTAATAGGCGGCGGACCGGCAAAGCCGCGCCCGGCCCGTGCGATCAGGACACATAGTCCCGCGAGCAGGACAGAGCCAAGCGCATAGGCCCATAAGGGCATGACATCGAGGAAGCGCCAGAGCAGCAACTGGCCGACCCCCAGCCAGCCGGCGATCCCCGCCAGCAGCCAGCCGCCCGGCAGGGGACGGCGAAGGACGGACACGGCAGGAGACATAAGGGCGATCATCTGCGCCATTCCATGACAAGGATGCGACGGCGCGGCAATGCGGGAAATGAAGCGATTGCAGGAGGTAGGGCGATCGCCGCCGCGTTGGCGGGCGCGATGCCGCAATCACGCCGAATTTCCATTACAATATTGTAATTTTTCTAAGGGTTTCCGGCGATTGACACCCCGTACCCCTGGGCATAGGGTCGCATCGTGCCCGAATGGTTTCGTCAACGGTATCTCGATTTACTCGGATCGATCTACATCTATAACGAGCATCGCGGGTACACGGCCATCGATCGTGTGCTCAGCGCCATTCGCGTCCGGTCGCCGAACGATCTCGCGCTGATTGCAGCCGTCGAAAAGCACCGCGCCGACGAACGCAAACATTATCTCATGTTCCGGCGCTGGTTCGAACTGCGCGGCACCATGCCCCTGTTCGTCGATCGCGCGTGCGGCCATATCGATCGTTTCGTGGAAATAATGTTCCGTACCGGGATCGATCAACTCGACACGCAAAGGATCATCGACAGCGACGATCAGTTCGAAAAACTGTGCCGCGTGATTTCGCTGACGGAAAAACGCGGTTTCAAACAGGTCGAGATATTGCTCGCCCATCCGCTCGTACGCGACGACAAGGTGTTGATGAAGATATTGGCGATCGTTCACAAGGACGAGCCAAGCCATTGGGCGCCCTATGACGGCTGGCTTCTGCACCATCAGCGGCGCGAGTCGACCCGGTGGGAACGGGCGATCGATGGTTTCATCCATTCCGAATTGCTGTTCCTCAAACTGCCGCTTCTCTTCCTCAGCCCTTTTCTGCGCCGCCGTGCGGACTGGCCTGACGCAGAAGATCGCGTGGAGACCGGGATGCCGCATGTCGAGCTTGCCTAAGCCTGCCGATGTTTGACGTCATGGTCGCGCCGGATGGCGACGGGCGCGCGCCCGCGCGCAGCGATCTGCTGTCACGGCTATTCTCGCGCAAGGCGGCCGCGATGTTGGTGCGCAATACGATCGTATCCTGCTTCGTCTTCGGCGTCAGCATCGCGATGCTATGGGTGCTGGTGGAATTTTTCGGCGTGCGGCAGGTCGTGGCCGCGGGCATCGGCTTCGTCGCTGCCAATTCGCTCCATTATGCGTTGGGGCGCAGCTGGATTTTCCGCGGGACCGATCGCGCCGTGGCCAGCGGCTATGTCTATTTCCTGGCCACCGGGGGGCTGGGGCTGGCGGTCACCATGGGCCTCTATGCGCTGCTGTTGCACTATACGCCGATCCATTATCTGGTCGCGCGGATACTCGTTTCGGTCATCGCCGGGCTGGTCATGTTCGCCTTTAATGCGCTGCTCAATTTTCGCCGCCTCTGAACCGCAACGTTATTGCGCAGGATATGATCGATGCGCATAGCGCTGTTTTCGGGCAATTATAATTATCTGCGTGAGGGCGCGAACCAGGCGCTCAACCGGCTGGTCGGCTGGTTGGAGGGCACGGCGGGCCATCAGGTGCGCGTCTATTCGCCCGTTACCGAAACGCCGGCGTTCGAACCGGCGGGGACGCTTGTGCCGGTTCCTTCGATCAAGCTGCCGGTACGCGGCGAGTTCCAACTTGCGCTTGGCCTGCCCAGCGCGACCCGCCGCGATATAGCCCGCTTCGATCCCGACATCATCCATGTCGCGACGCCCGATATCCTGGGCACGCGGGCGCAGAGTTTCGCAAAGGCGCTGGGCGTCCCGATCGTCGCCAGCCAGCACACATTGTTCGAAACCTATCTCGACCATTATGGCCTGGGCTGGTTGCGGCCGCTGGCGGAGGCGCATCTGGCGCGCTTCTATCGCCGCAGCGATCATGTTCTCGTGCCGACGGACGCGCTGGCCGCGGACATGGGGCGGCTGCGCGGTGACGACGCGGTGAGCGTCTGGAGCCGGGGCGTGGATCGCGCGTTGTTCAATCCCGCCCGGCGCGATCCGGCCTGGCGCCGCGCGCAGGGTATCGGCGATAACGAAATCGCGATCCTGTTCTTCGGGCGTCTCGTGCGGGAAAAGGGCGTGGCGCAATTCCTGTCGGTCACAGGGCGCTTGCGGCGGCAGGGCCTGCCCGTGCGCGCGCTGGTGGTGGGGGAGGGGCCGGCCCGCGGCGATTTCGGCGTGCTGGCTGACGCGGTCATGACAGGGCATTTGGAGGGTGAAAGCCTGGCCCGCGCGGTGGCCAGTGCGGACATATTCTACCATCCCAGCATGACCGAGACATTCGGCAATGTCGTGCTGGAAGCGATGGCCGCGGGCTTGCCGATCGTGGCGGCGGATGCGCCGGGCTCGCGCGCGCTGCTGGACGACGGGGATGTCGGACGGCTCTATCCATCGACGGACCTGGACGCCGCCTGCGACGCTATGGCGGCCTTCGTAACATCACCTGCGCTGCGCCGCGCCATGGGGGACAGGGCGCGGGAACGCAGCGCGCTTTATGCCTGGGATGCGGCTTCGGCGGCGGTTGAGCGGGTGTATCAGGCCATGCAAAAGGGGCGCCATCAGCGCCCCTCCTGACGACGAAGCCGCGTGCGGCCGGTCGATCGCCTGTCGGCGATGGTTGCTTCGGTCAGCCGGCCTTTTCGGCCAGAACCGTCAGGCCCTTTTCATTCACTTCGGCAAAGCCGCCTTCGACCGGGATGATTTCGGGCGCAGCGCCGGCCGCTGCATAGACCTGGATGTTGCCGTCGCGGACGGTCGACATGAAGGGCGCATGCCCCTCCAGCACGCCGAAGTCGCCGTCGGTGCCGGGCACCACGACCTGCCAGACGTCAACCGAACGGACCAGCTTTTCCGGGGTTACGAGTTCGAAATGCAGTGCCATTTTTATTTCCTTAGCCCCTCCCTTCCAAGGGAGGGGTTGGGGTGGGTGCCGTCGCGTAGCGATGGCTTGCGCTCCGTTTCGAGAAGCGGGAAGCTCGCTTCGCTCGCCACCCACCCTCAATCCCCTCCCTGACAGGGAGGGGAGGCTTCTATCGTTACGCCGCTTCGGCCGCCAGCTTTTTAGCCTTTTCGACCGCTTCGTCGATACCGCCGACCATGTAGAAAGCGTTTTCGGGCAGATGGTCATATTCGCCATCGACCACGGCTTTGAACGACTTCACCGTGTCTTCGATCTGGACGAACTTGCCGCTGATGCCGGTGAAGACTTCGGCGACGTGGAACGGCTGCGACAGGAACTTCTGGATCTTGCGCGCGCGGGCGACGGTCAGCTTGTCCTCTTCCGACAGCTCGTCCATGCCCAGAATGGCGATGATGTCCTGCAGCGACTTATACTTCTGCAGGATCGACTGGACCGCGCGGGCGGTGTCATAATGTTCCTGACCCACGGTGCGCGGCTCCAGCACGCGGCTGGTGGAGTCCAGCGGATCGACCGCCGGATAGATGCCCAGCTCCGAAATCGCACGGTTAAGAACGGTCGTCGCATCAAGATGCGCGAAGGAGGTCGCGGGCGCCGGATCGGTGAGATCGTCCGCGGGGACGTACACGGCCTGGACCGAGGTGATCGACCCCTTGTTGGTCGACGTGATGCGCTCCTGCAACTGGCCCATGTCTGTCGACAGGGTCGGCTGATAGCCCACGGCCGAAGGAATCCGGCCGAGCAGCGCGGACACTTCCGCGCCTGCCTGGGTGAAGCGGAAGATGTTGTCGACAAAGAACAACACGTCCTGATTTTCGACGTCGCGGAAATATTCGGCGATGGTCAGGCCGGACAGGGCGACGCGCGCACGGGCGCCCGGCGGCTCGTTCATCTGGCCATAGACCAGCGCGACCTTGGAGCCTTCGCTGATCGCATTGCCATCGGCATCCTTGGCGATGACGCCTGCGTCCAGGAACTCGTGATAGAGATCGTTACCCTCACGGGTACGCTCGCCGACGCCCGCAAAGACCGAGGTGCCGCCATGGCCCTTGGCGATATTGTTGATCAGTTCCTGGATGAGCACCGTCTTGCCGACGCCGGCGCCGCCGAACAGGCCGATCTTGCCACCCTTGGCGTAGGGGGCGAGCAGGTCGATGACCTTGATGCCGGTGACCAGGATCGAGCTTTCGGTCGACTGATCGACGAACAGCGGGGCTTCGGCGTGAATGGGCGAGCGCATGTCGGTCAGCACCGGGCCGCGCTCGTCGATCGGCTCACCGATGACGTTCAGGATGCGGCCGAGCGTGGCGGGGCCGACGGGGACGCTGATCTGCGCGCCGGTGTCGGTCACTTCCTGGCCGCGGGTCAGACCCTCGGTCGAGTCCATCGCGATCGTGCGGACAGTGTTCTCACCCAGATGCTGGGCGACTTCCAGCACCAGGCGCTGGCCGTTATTGCTGGTTTCCAGCGCCGACAGGATCGACGGGAGCGCATCGGGGAAGGTCACGTCGACGACAGCGCCGATGACCTGCGAGATGCGGCCTACATTGTTGGTAGTTGCCATGACTGCTTCCTTGCGTGCGGGGTCTTAGAGGGCTTCAGCGCCCGAAATGATTTCAACGAGTTCGGTGGTGATCGCGGCCTGGCGGCTGCGGTTATACTGGATCGTCAGCTTGCTGATGAGGTCGCCGGCGTTGCGCGTGGCATTGTCCATCGCGGTCATCGATGCGCCCTGTTCGGATGCGTTGTTTTCCAGCAGCGCCTTGAACAGCTGGATCGCAATGTTGCGTGGCAACAGATCGTCCAGGATCGCTTCCTCGCTCGGTTCATATTCCACCGTGGCGGGGATGGCGTTGCGGTCGGCGTCGGCCGGGATTTTGACCGGGATGATCTGCTGCTCGGTCGGAATCTGCGCCAGCGCCGACTTGAAGCGCGAATAGAAGAGGTGCGCGACGTCGAACTTGCCGTCGAGGAACATCTTGCTGAGGTCCTGCGCGATCGACTGCGCCTGATCATAGCCGGGCTGCTTGGCGCCCGTGGTGTCGAACTGAGCGACGATCTTGCCCGGATAGGCGCGGTTGATGACCGGACGACCCTTGCGGCCGATCAGGTAGAATTGCACCTTCTTCCCGTCCAGCTCCAGCGCGCGCGCCTTGGCCAGCGCCGCCTTGACGATGTTGGCGTTGAATGCCCCCGCCAAACCACGGTCTGAGTTGGCGACGACCAGCAGATGCACTTCCTCCTTGCCGGTGCCGGCCAGCAGCGGGGACGCGCCTTCGCCGGTGCCGCCCGCAATCTTCGACGCCAGGCTGGCGACGACCGCTTCCAGACGGCTGCTATACGGGCGCGCGGCCTCGGCCGCGGCCTGCGCCTTGCGCAGTTTCGCGGCGGCGACCATCTGCTTCGCCTTGGTGATCTTCTGGGTCGATTTGACCGACCCGATACGGATCTTCAGTTCCTTGAGACTAGCCATCGTCCACTACCGTCCGATTGTTTCACCTGTCACTGGGCGCGCTCCGCGTTCCAGTTGAACAGGAAATTGCGATGTTCGGCCCATGTCTGCCCCTCCACATGACCGCCTGCCAGGCAGGCGGCACTGTGATAGGGACCGGCCCCGTCGGTCGTACGAAAGCTGACACACGTCCTGCCGCGCGCCGTCTTCCACCGTCCGGCCTGGATGTCGCTGTCGTAAAAGCTGCCTGCGACCGTTCCGTCCGCCTTCAGCGTCAGGATCATGGTCTTGGTATAGCTCTTGTCGCCTTCCGGTGACAGGTCGACAATCCATTGGCCGTTCAAAGCGCCGCCTGCCGCCACGACCTCTTGTGCCGCGACAGGCGCGGCGGCAAGGGTCATGAGCAGCAGGGCGGCGCCTGCGATCATGCGAACGTCTTGCCGAAGCTGTCGAGCGCGGCCTTGAGCTTGCTCTTGGCGTCGTCGCCCAAATCCTTGCTGTCGCGGATCAGGGTCAGCACGTCGGCATGGTCGTGGCGCAGATAGGCGAGCATCAGCTCCTCATAGCGCGTCACGTCCTTGACCGCGACGCTGTCCAGATAGCCGTTGGTGCCAGCGAAGATCGACGCGGTCTGCTCTTCGAACGGCAGGGGCGAGAACTGGCCCTGCTTGAGGAGCTCGGTCAGGCGCGCACCGCGGTTCAGCAGCTTCTGGGTCGAGGCGTCGAGGTCCGACCCGAACTGAGCGAAGGCCGCCATTTCGCGATACTGGGCCAGCTCCAGCTTGATCGAGCCGGACACCTTCTTCATCGCCTTGGTCTGCGCGGCGGAGCCGACGCGCGACACCGAGAGGCCCACGTTAATGGCCGGGCGGATGCCCTGGTAGAAGAGGTTGGTTTCCAGGAAGATCTGGCCGTCGGTGATCGAAATCACGTTGGTCGGGATGTACGCGGACACGTCGCCCGCCTGCGTTTCGATGATCGGCAGCGCGGTCAGCGAGCCGGAGCCGTTTTCCTTGTTCATCTTGGCCGCGCGCTCCAGCAGGCGGCTGTGCAGATAGAAGACGTCGCCCGGATAGGCTTCGCGGCCCGGAGGACGACGCAGCAGCAGCGACATCTGGCGATAGGCCACGGCCTGCTTGGACAGATCGTCATAGACGATGACGGCGTGCATCCCGTTGTCGCGGAAATATTCGCCCATGGTCACGCCGGTATAGGGGGCGAGATACTGGAGCGGGGCGGGTTCCGAAGCGGTCGCGGCGACGACGATCGAATATTCCATCGCGCCATTTTCTTCGAGCTGCTTGACGATCTGCGCGACGGTCGAGCGCTTCTGGCCGATCGCGACATAGATGCAGTAGAGCTTCTTGCTCTCGTCATCGCCCGCGTTGGCGGCCTTCTGGTTGATGAAGGTGTCGATCGCGACGGCGGTCTTGCCGGTCTGGCGATCGCCGATGATCAGTTCGCGCTGGCCACGGCCGACGGGGACGAGGGTGTCGATCGCCTTCAGGCCGGTCTGCACCGGTTCATGGACCGAGGTGCGCGGGATGATGCCGGGCGCCTTGCGCTCGACGCGCATACGCTGGTCGGAAACGATCGGACCCTTGCCGTCGATCGGGTTGCCCAGGCCGTCCACGACGCGACCCAGCAGGCCCTTGCCCACGGGCACGTCGACGATGGTGCCGGTACGCTTGACGGTGTCGCCTTCCTTGATCGCGCTGTCGGACCCGAAGATCACGACGCCGACATTGTCGGCTTCCAGGTTCAGCGCCATGCCCTGCACGCCATTGGCGAATTCGACCATTTCGCCCGCCTGGACGTTGTCGAGGCCATGGACGCGGGCGATGCCGTCACCCACGGTCAGCACGGAACCGACTTCGCTGACCTGCGCTTCGGTGCCGAAATTGGCGATCTGGTCCTTGATGACCTTCGAAATTTCTGCGGCGTTGATATCCATGACTTAGCCTTTCATCGCCTGGGCGAGCGTATTCAAACGTGTGCGGATGGAGCTGTCGATCATCTGGCTGCCGATCTTGACGACCAGCCCGCCCAGGATCGCGGGATCGATCTTTGCGTCGAGCATGACGTCGCGGCCGACGCGCGCCTTGAGGCTCTTGGTAAGGGCGCCGATCTGGGTCTTGGTGAGGGGGTGAGCGCTCGTCACTTCGGCGCGGACCTCGCCCTTGTGACTCGACAGCAGCGTTTCATAGGCGCGGATGACCGCGGGCAACTGCGCGAGGCGACGGTTATCGGCAAGGACGCCGAGAAATTTCGTCGTCAGCGAATCTGTGCCCATGGAGGATGCGACGGCGGCGATCGTCTTGCCACTTGCATCCCGGCTGAGCACGGGGCTGTTGATCAGACCCTTGAAATCGGGGGACTGGGCGATAGCCGCCTTCAACCCGGCCAGGCTGTCCGCCACCGTGTCGAGCGCGTTTGCGTCGCGGGCCAGATCGAACAGCGCCACCGCGTAGCGGCCGCTGAGGCTAGCCTGAATGCCGCTGTTAATCTCCACGCGCTTGCCGTCCTCCGTAATTGCGGGTCATGCAAAAAGAGGGCGCGGTCTGATCCCGTCCCGTGCCCCTGTTGCCCGGCCGGTTAGCAGCGGGATTATGACTATGCAAGTCATGTGACGTGATTCCAGCAATAGTGCGAAATCACACCTATTTGCCTGAGTATTTCCACCGCGACGAATCGGTTATTCGGCAGGATCGACCGGGGCAAGCCGTCCCTTCTGGCAATGATAGACGATCCGTTCGTTGGGCTGGGCTGGAAGCAACGCTGTCACGTCGCTCTGGAGCGCGGCGATCTGGGCAAGCCGATCGGAGTCGGCGCCGCAGCCCTTGATCGGCGCCTTGCCGGTTTCGTCTTTCGCCAGCGCGCGGACCTTGTCCATCGTATCCAGGTCGGGCAGCCAGCGCTGCACCCGCAACGTGCCTGTCTCCGGGTCGAACTGGCTGGTGCTCACATAATTGGCCTCATCGGGCACGCTCGCGCGCTGCCACAGCGTGCCGGACGCGACATATTGGGTGTCGCCGTTGACGCAGCCGCCTTCGGCCCAGTTGAGGCCGACGTCATTGGGCTGCGATATGGTCAGCCGACTGCGCGCCAGGTCGATCTTGCAGATATTGTCGCCGGTCCAGGCGAAGGCGCTGTTGCCGACGATGGACGTGTCGGTGGGCTTCTTCACCCGCTCGTCGATGCTGGCAAAGCTGGGCTTGAGGAAGAAGAGGCCCAGCGCCGCGAACAGCAGCACGCCGCCGCCCGCCAGGAACCAGGTCGACTGTTTTTCCTTGCCCTGCGTGTAGAACAGCCCGCCCGCGCCCAGGCCCAGTACGGCGAGGGCCAGCAGCACGGCCGCGCCCGCCATCGCATTTTCGCGCGCGGTGATGATATCGCGTTCCGCGGCGTCGCGCGCGCGGGTCAGCGCCTGTTCGCGCGCATCGGCGCTGGCGCGGCTCTTCTGTTCGGTGGCTTGCGATTCGCGCTGGGTGATGCTGGCTTCCGCCGCGTCGGCCTCCGCCATGGATCGGCAGGGGACGACGGTGTGGAGCGAGGCAACGCCAGCTTGGCGCAGGAAGGAGGCGATTTCGCGCCAGGATACGGCGAAGCCGAATTCCGCGTCATTGCCGTCCGACACTGACCCGAAGCTGTTGACGCCCAGCACCCGGCCGCAATCGTCGGCCAGCGGCCCGCCGCTGTTCCCGGCCGCGAGCGGCGCGGTGTGGAGCAGCGTGTCGAAACTTTGGCTCGCGCGGCCCGACGAGATATTGCCGTTGGTTTTCACCGTAGCCATCGGTTCGACCATTTGTTTCAGGCCCAGCCCCTGCGCCCGATCGACCGTGCCGGGATAGCCGATCGCGGTGACATGCTGCCCGTCGGTCACCGCGCCGGCATAGAAGGTCGATACCGGCAGGCGGCCTTCTTCCAACTGGATAAGGGCCAGGTCGTTACCCGGCGAATAGGCGATGATTCGCCCGCCATAGGTCTTGCGCCCTTCGGACGGGATCACGCCGATGACGAGATTCTTCTCCTCGCGCGCCAGTTCGACGACATGGGCGTTGGTCAGTATCTTGTCCGGGGCGACCGCAAAGCCACTGCCATGGCCGACGAAATAGGCGTCCGACCCATCCGTCGCGACCAGCGCCACGCGTACGACGCCACGCGCGGCAGCGGCGATGTCCTGCTGTTCGGCATGAAGCGAGGCTGGCGCAAGCAGCGCGAGCGCGCAGGCGAAGGCAGGGGTGAAGCGGCGGAGCAGGGCGACCATAGATGCGCGCATACATATTGGAAGGCGGGCGCGGCGCAATCGGGAAATGCGCCCCATGTCCCTGGCGGCGTTTTGACAGCAAGGCGCGGGAAGCATGGCCAAGGACGCGCCGCTATCCCATAGGGATGAACCAGATGACTCGCCTCAAACCCGATGCTGTGGCCATGCCGGACCACGACGCCTGCTGGGCGGCTTTCCTGGCGCGCGACCGGGCGATGGATGGCCGCTTCGTCGGCTGCGTCGCGACGACCGGCATCTATTGCAAGCCCAGTTGCGCCGCGCGGCACCCGAAGCGGGGGAATATGACCTTCCTGCCCGATCCGGCGGCCGCGAGGGCGGCGGGCTATCGCGCCTGCCTGCGCTGCCATCCCGACGCGGTCGGGCGTGACCGACTGGCCGTGGCGGCCGCGATCGCGTTCATTGAGGCGGCGGAGGATACGCCCCAATTGGACGCGATCGCGGCCCATGCCGGTTATGCACCGCATCATTTCCACCGCCTGTTCAAGCGCGAGACGGGAATGACCCCGGCCGCCTATGCCCGCGGCGTGCGGGCGGGGCGGCTCAAGGCGGCGCTGGCGCAGCCGGGCAGCGTGACCGCGGCTATCTATGACGCGGGCTATAATGCGCCCAGCCGCGCCTATGCCGATGCGCAGCAGCATCTGGGCATGACGCCCAGCGCCTGGAAGGATGGCGGCCGCGGCGCGGCGATTCGCTGGCGTGTGGTGAACAGCAGCCTGGGACCGATGCTGGTGGCGGCGACGGACAAGGGGTTGTGCCGGATCAGCTTTGGCGAGGGGGAGGCAGAGTTGCGCGCCCGCTTCCCGCACGCCGCGCTGTTGCCCGCGGACGACGCGCTCGACGCGATGGCGCAGCGTGTGGCGGCGCTGGTCGATGATCCTGCGGCCGACACTGACCTGCCGATCGACGTGCGCGGCACCGCCTTCCAGCAGGCGGTCTGGGCGGCATTGCGCGCCATCCCGCCGGGCGAGACGCGCAGCTATGGCGAGATCGCGGCGGCGATCGGCCGCCCCGGCGCGGTGCGCGCGGCGGGCACGGCGTGCGGCGGCAATAGCCTGGCCGTCCTCATCCCCTGCCACCGCGTCGTGCGGGGCGATGGCGGCCTGGGCGGCTATGCCTGGGGCGTCGAAAAGAAGCGGGCGCTGCTGGCGCAGGAAAAGGGCAAGTAGCGGATTAAATTCGTCTTTTCATTTTCGTCGCGCTCCCCCAACTTGGCCATGGTCTTTGGGGATATAGACGGATGATACGATTCTGGGTGAAAGCGCTGGTCGGCTTGGCGCTGGCGCTGGGCGGCATGGGAACGGCGCAGGCGGCGTGGTGGCAGGCGCAGACCCGGCATTTCACGGTCTATAGCGAAGGCAATGACGAGAAACTGCGCGGCTTTGCCGAGCGACTGGAGAAGTTCGACTTCCTGCTGCGGCGATTGACCGGCGTGGCCACTCCCGAAGCAGGCAGCCCGGTCAAGGTCTATCTGCTGTCCAGCGAAGCCAAGGTGAAGGCGTTGGCGCGCAATCCCAATATCGCGGGCTATTATACGACATCGGAACGCACGGCCTATGCGTTTCTGTCGCGCGGCGGCAAGGACGGCAAGTTCGACATGGGCGCGGAAGAAGTTCTCTTCCACGAATATACCCATCATTTCATGCTGCACCATTTTCCGGCCGCCTATCCGACATGGTATGTCGAGGGGTTCGCGGAGTTCTTCTCGGTCGTGAAATTCCCGAAGGACGGCTCAATCCAGTTCGCCCATGTCCCCATGGCGCGAGTGCCGGGGCTGGTGCTGGGCCAACCCTATCCGCTCAAGCAACTGTTCGCACGGGATACCGAAGGGCTGAGCCTGCGGGACGGCGATCGCTACTACGGCACGGCTTGGCTGCTGACCCATTATTATTTTCAGCAGAAAAATGCGCGAACCACAGAAATGACCCGATATTTGCGGGATCTGGCGGCTGGTGTGCCGGACATCCAGCCGGACCGCTATTTCGACGGCGGACTGGACGCGCTCGAAAAGGATCTGAAGGCCTACATGCGCCATCGGCTCAATATTTCGGTGCTGACGCCCAAGGAGATGGTGATCGGTGAGATCGCCATCAGCCCGGTCGATCCGGCGCAGGGGGCGCTGATGGAGGATCAGCTATGGCTTATTCACCGCCCGCCTGCCGAGGAACTGCCAGGGATTGCCGGGACCATCCGCACCAAAGCGGCGCAATATCCAGCCAGCGCCTATGTCCAGGCTCTGCTCGCTGAAGCCGAATGGGCTGTCGAGCAAAAGGAGGCTGCGCTGGCCGCCGCCGACCGGGCCATCGCGATCGATCCCAAATCGGCGCGTGCCTATGCGGTACGGGCGAACGTGCTGCTGGAACGGGCGCAGGACAGCGACGCGGACAGCGACTGGAAAGCCGCGCTCACATCCATCGTGCGCGCCAATCGCGCCGATACCGAAGACCCGGTGCCGCTGGCGCTTTTCTATCGCTATCATGCGATGCGCGGCGGCAAGATGCCGGACCTGGGCTATGATGGTCTGTACAAGGCGTTCACCCTGTTGCCGCAAAATCCCAATTATCGGTTCAACATGGCGCAGGCGATGGCGTTTCGCGGCGAATATCAGGCGGCGTCGATCCTGCTCGATCCGATCGCCTTTTCACCCCATGGGTCGGGGATGCGCGACGCGGCGTTGAAGATGAAGGCGCAATATGAGGCGCAGGCAGGGAAGAACGGCGCTATTAAGCCCGCCGCTGGGGCTGGAAGTCCTGCACCCGCTTCATGACGGCGGCCCGCGCTACATCGGTCATGCTGCGCCAGTGGACGATCTCCGCGATCGTCCGGCCGCAACCCCTGCAGGTCGCGCGTTCGCGGTCGAGCGCGCATAGATTACGGCACGGCGTCTCCATCACATGAAGCTGTAGGGATCGACGTCGACCGCCACGCGTGTTCCCGATTTCCACGCCAGATTGCCCAGCCATTCGCGGATCGCCGCCTGAATATCGACCTGCCGCGTCGCATGGATCAGCAACCGATGGCGATGCCGCCCGCGCAGGACGGACAGCGGCGCAGGCGCAGGGCCATAGACGCGCATCCCTTCGATCACCGGCGCCGATTTGCCGATCAGCCGCGCGGTCTGCGCCGCTTCGTCGGCATCCTCGCTGGAAATGATGATCGCGGCGAAGCGGCCGAAGGGCGGGGCGTTGGCGCGCCGCCTGTTCTCGGTCTCGACCGCATAGAAGCGTTCGGTATCGCCCTCGATCAGCGATTCGATCACCTCGCTGGTCGGCATCCGCGTCTGGATGAACACCTTGCCCGGCTTCTCGCCGCGCCCGGCGCGTCCGGCGACCTGCACGATCTGCTGGAAGGTGCGCTCGGCCGCGCGCAGGTCGCCGCCCTCCAGCCCCAGGTCCGCGTCGATCACGCCGACCAGCGTCAGGTTGGGGAAGTGATAGCCCTTGGTGACGAGTTGCGTGCCGACGATGATGTCGATGTCGCCCGCCTCCACCGACTTCACGAAATCGGCGACGCGGGCGGGGGATGACAGCGTGTCGGACGTGGCGATGGCGGTGCGGGCCTGCGGCCACAGCGCCTTTACCTCGTCCGCGATCCGCTCGACGCCGGGGCCGCACGCAACCAGGCTGTCCTCTTCCTTGCAATCGGGGCAGCGGCGCGGGGCCGGGATGACATGGCCGCAATGATGGCAGGCCAGCCGATGGGTCAGCCGATGCTCGACCATCCACGCGGTGCAATTGGGGCATTGGAAGCGATAGCCGCAATGGCGGCACAGCGTCAGCGGCGCATAGCCGCGCCGGTTGAGGAACAGCAGGCTCTGCTCGCCCTTCTCCATCACCGCGTCGATCGCCTTGACCAAAGGCGGCGCGATCCAGCGGCCGCGTTCGGGCGGGTCGGTCAGCAGGTTGATGCCTTCGATGCTCGGCATTTCCGCCCCGCCATAGCGCGAGGGCAGCTTGATCTCCGCATAGCGACCCAGCTCCACCTGATGCCGCGTCTCGATCGCGGGGGTGGCGGACGCCAATATGACCGGAAATTTTTCTATGAGGCCGCGCATCACCGCCACGTCGCGGGCATGATAATGGACGCCATCCTCCTGCTTGAAACTCGCCTCATGCGCCTCGTCCACGACGATCAGGCCCAGATTGGGATAGGGCAGGAACAAAGCCGACCGCGCGCCCACCACCACTTGCGCCTGGCCTGTCGCGATCGCCCGCCAGGCCCGCCGCCGCTCGGTCTGGCGCAGGCCGCTGTGCCAGTTGACCGGCACAGTCCCGAACCGCTTCTCGAACCGCTCAAGAAACGGCTCGGTCAGCGCGATTTCGGGCAGCAGCACCAGCACCTGTCGGTCCGCCCGGATCGCCGCCGCGATCGCCTCGAAATAGACTTCCGTCTTGCCCGATCCGGTGACGCCGTCGAGCAGGAAGGGCGCGAAATCATGCGCGCGCACTGCGTCCGCCATGACGGTCGCAGCGCTGGTCTGGGCTTCCGACAGGACAGGTTGGGCATGACCGGGATCGGGCATGGGGAAGGGCGTGTCGACGCTCACCTCGACCGGCTCGAAGATATCCTGCTTGATGAGGCCGCGGATCACGGCGTCGCTGACCCCGCCGATCATCGCCAGTTCGCGGATCAGCCCCTGCCGCTCGCCGATCCGTTCCAACGCTTGGGCGCGCTGCTCGGTCATCCGTTCGGGCACGGCCCCGGTCGCCCGATATTCGATGACGGTGCGCGTCCCCTCCAGCGCGGACATGGATGACAGCGCCATGCGCAACACAGCGGCGGGCGGGCTGAGATAATAATCCGCCGTCCATTCGATCAGCCGCCGCAGTGGTTCGGGCAGCGGCGGCGCGTCCACCACCTCCATTAGATTGCGCAGCCGATTGTCGCCGACCGTCTCCACATCGGGGAAGCTGTCCTCTTCCCACACCACGCCGATCAACTGGCGCGGCCCCAGCGGCGCGACGACGATGCTGCCGGGCGTGACCGCCATGCCATGCGGCACGCGATAATCGAGCGGGCCAAGGGCAGCGTTGAGGATGAGGACGCGGGCGCGGGACATTGCGCCCATGTAGGACAGGCACGCCCCAAGACGCTATAGCGCCACGCAACGAATCACTTTTTTGCGCAAAGGGCCGCCCTGTGAAATTCTTCGTCGACACCGCCGACACCGCCGACATCCGCGATCTGGCCGCCACTGGCCTGTTGGACGGCGTGACCACCAACCCCTCGCTGATCCACAAGTCGGGCCGCAAATTCCTCGAAGTGGTCGAAGAAATCTGCGGCATCGTCGATGGCCCCGTGTCCGCCGAAGTCGTTGCGCTCGACCATGAGACGATGATGAAGGAAGCCGCCGTGTTGCGGAAGATCGCGGACAATGTCTGCATCAAGGTGCCGTTGACCATCGACGGGCTCAAGACCTGCAAGGCGCTGACCGACGACGGCGCGCTGGTCAATGTGACGCTGTGCTTTTCGGCTAATCAGGCGTTGCTCGCTGCAAAGGCCGGCGCCAGCTTCATCTCGCCCTTCGTCGGCCGGCATGACGATAATGGCTTCGATGGCATGGCGCTGATCCAGGATATCCGCCTGATCTACGACAACTACGGCTTCGACACCGAAATCCTGGTCGCCAGCGTGCGCCACCCCATCCATGTGCTGGAAGCGGCCCGCATCGGCGCGGACGTGATGACCGCGCCGCCCGCCGTCATCAAGATGCTGTCCAAGCATGTGCTGACCGACAAGGGCCTCGAAGGTTTCGCCGCCGATTGGGCCAAGACCGGCCAGACGATCCTCTGACTTTTCAGCCGGGCGCAGCAATCTGCGTCCGGCCTTTCCGTTGACTTTGGTGACCCCGGCTGGATTCGAACCAGCGACCATTCGCTTAGAAGGCGAATGCTCTATCCAACTGAGCTACGGGGCCATGCGCGTGTCGCGATAGCGGGCGTCAAGCCAGCTTGCAATCATCTGACCACGCGATATGCAGATGCGCATGAGCGATGGGGTAGTGCACAAGGTCGATGCAGGGGCGCTGGGTGCGCGGCCGCTGCGCTATTATGATTTCTTCATGGCGGCCTTCGTCGCCATCCTGCTGCTGTCCAACCTGATCGGTGCGGCCAAGCTGTCCACGCTGGGCGGCTTCACCTTCGGCGCCGGCATCCTCTTCTTTCCCCTGGGCTATGTGATCGGCGACGTGCTGACGGAGGTCTATGGCTATGCCCGTGCCCGCCGCTGCGTCTGGGCCGGGTTCGCCGCGATGCTGTTCATGGCCCTGATGAGCTGGGTCGTTGTCGCGCTGCCGCCCGCGGATGGCTGGCCCGACCAGAAAGCCTATGAGGCGGTGTTCGGCAGCACATGGCGGATCGTCTTCGCCTCGCTCGTGGCCTTCTGGGCAGGCGAACTGGCCAACAGCTTCGTGCTTGCCCGCATGAAAATACTGACGCAGGGTCGGCATTTGTGGATGCGCACCATCGGCTCCACCGTGATCGGCCAGGGCGTGGACAGCCTGCTCTTCTATCCGCTGGCCTTCTGGGGCGACTGGAGCAATGCGCAGGTGCTGACGGTGATGGTGACCAACTGGGCAATGAAGGTCGGCTGGGAAGCGGTGCTGACGCCGGTCACCTATATGGTGGTCAACGGTCTCAAGCGCCGCGAAGGGCTGGACGTCTATGACAGCGGTACCGACTTCACGCCGTTCCGCACCCGCCTCTGACACCCGGCGGATTGGTTCGCAGCGTAAGCCTCCGTTTACCATTTCCCGTGCACTAAGGGGGGTATGAGCAGGCAGTCGCACCAACACTTCACTGGAACAGCGTTACGCAAACCTTTTCCTTTGTCGGAGCCGCCTCCTTCCGCTGCGGCCGAGGACGTCGCCGCCGCGCTCGCGCTGGCGCAGCGCCGGTTCGAGGCGACCTTTCTGCATGCGCCGGTCGGCATCGCGCATGTCGGGCTGGACGGTCGCTTCCTGCTGGTGAATCCGCGCTTCTGCGAAATCAGCGGCTATGACACGGAAACGCTGATCCGCACCGGATTCCAGCAGATCACCCATCCAGACGATCTGCACGCGGACGAGGCACTGCTGGCGCGGCTCAACGCGGGCGAATTGCCGCGTTATGCCATGGAAAAACGCTATATCCGTCCCGATGGGGCGATCATCTGGATCAACCTGACCGTTGCGATGGTGCGCGACGATGATGACCGGCCCGAACTCTATGTGGCAGTGATCGAGGATCTTTCCGACCTGCGCCAAGCCAGCTTCGAAGCGGTGCATGATCCGCTGACCGGCCTGCTCAACCGTCGTGGTTTCGCCTGCCGGGCCAAGGACGTACTGGCCCATGCGGCTCATGCCCGGCTCTGCGTCAGCCTGCTGTTCCTTGATCTTGATGGCTTCAAACAGTTGAACGACGGGCAGGGCCATGCCGCGGGCGACGCCTGCCTGGTCGATATCGCCCAATTGCTCAAGGCGCAGGCGGACGCAGGCGATGTCGTCGCGCGGATTGGGGGTGACGAATTTCTCGTTCTGTTGGCGGATCGGGACGCGCCAGCGGTCCAGGTCTTTGGCGAGGATGCGCGGCTGGCGATCGCCGCCTATGGCATGGGCATCAGCGGCAGCTTCGGTCTCGTCACCGCAGACACGCCCGATCCGGCCGATCTCGACCGGCTGATCGCCTGCGCCGACGATGTGATGCGCGCGGCCAAGCGCGCGGGCAAGAATCAGGTCCGCGCCGCCGCCCTCATGTGACGGTCGGATCGGGATAGTCCGCCCGCACGAAATACAGCCCGTCCGGCGGGGCGTTGAGGCCCAGCGCCGCCCGATCCCTAGCCGCCAGCGCCGCGCGTAGATCGTTCGCGGTCCATCGCCCCATGCCGACCATCGCCAGGCACCCGACCATCGACCGCACCTGATGATGAAGGAAGGAGCGGGCCGCCGCATGGATCGCGATGCGGTCGCCGTCGCGTGTCACATCCAGCCGGTCGAGCGACTTGACCGGGCTTTGCGCCTGGCAATGGGCGGATCGGAAGGTGGTGAAATCGTGCCGCCCGACCAGTATCTGCGCCGCGTCCTGCATTGCCGGCACGTCGAGCGGCTGAATCACCCACCACGCCAGTCCCCGTTCGAAGGTCAGCGGCGCGCGGCGGTTGGCGATGCGATAGATATAGGACCGCCCGATACAGGAAAAACGCGCATGCCAATCGTCCACGGCTGGCTCGCACGCCAGGATGGAGACGGGGGCGGGCCGCATGCGGGCGTTAATCGCCCCCATAAGTCGAAAGGGCGCGATGGTCTTGTCGATATCGGCATGGGCGCGCATGGCCAGGCCGTGGACGCCAGCATCGGTGCGCCCGGCGGCATGGATCGCGACGCGCTCGCCGGTCACGGCGAAGATCGCATCCTCGATTGTTTGCTGCACGCTGGGGCCATGGGCCTGGCGCTGCCAGCCCATGAAGGGGCGGCCGTCGAATTCCACGGTGAAGGCGAAACGGGTCATGTCCGGGCTGCGTTCCGCCTATCCATCCACCCGGCTCCCCTGCGGCATGGCATAGCCGCGCAGCAAATCCTCCGGCGTCATCGCGCCCTTCCCCGCGCGCTGGATTTGTGTGACGCGGATGGCCCCGTGGCCACAGCCGATCAGCAGTGCGTCGTCCAGCAATGCGCCCGGCGCGCCGTCCTCATGTTCGACATGCGCCGCCAGAATGCGGAACCGTTCGCCGCCATATTCGAAGAAGGCGCCGGGGAACGGATTGAAGGCCCGCACCTGGCGCTCGACCTGGATCGCCGGGCGGGTAAAGTCGATCCGTGCCTCCGCCTTGTCGATCTTGGCCGCATAGGTGACACCCTCGTTAGGCTGCGCCAAGGCCGGGTGCAGCGAGACGTCGTCCAGCACCTCGACCATCAGGTCTGCGCCCGCCTGCGCCAGTTCGACGGTCAGCTGGCCAGCGGTCTTATATTCGATCGGGGTGATGTATTTGGCGCGCATCGGCCCGGTGTCCAGGCCCGCTTCCATATCCATGATGGTGACGCCGGTGACATTGTCGCCCGACAGGATCGCCCGCTGGATCGGCGCCGCGCCGCGCCAGCGTGGCAGCAGCGATGCGTGGATGTTCATGCAGCCGTGGCGCGGCGCGCCCAGCACTGCGCGCGGCAGGATCAACCCATAAGCGGCGACCACCGCGACATCGGCGTCGAGCGCGGCGAAGGCGGCCTGTACGTCGCTATCTTTCAGCGATACGGGCGTGCGGACTTCTATCCCCATCTCTTCGGCCCGAACATGGACCGGGGAAGGGCGCAAACCCTTGCCACGACCGGCCGGGCGGGGCGGCTGGCTGTAGACCGCGACGATGTCATGACCCGCTTTCGCCAGCGCGTCGAGCGCCGGAACGGCGAAATCGGGGGTGCCCATATAGATGATACGCATAGTGAACGCTCAAACCTCTTGTCTCGCCCGGTTGCAACCCCTTATCTCACGATATGGCTTCACCTGAAATCGAAACGCTGACCCAGGCGCTGTCCCGCCTGCCCGGCCTTGGCCCCCGTTCGGCCCGGCGCGCGGTGCTGCATCTGCTGAAAAAGCGGGAGGGCGCGCTGGAGCCGCTGCTGCGCGCGCTGGAGGCGGTGAACGAGCGGCTGGTCACCTGCCATATTTGCGGCAATGTCGACACGGTCGATCCCTGCGGCATCTGCGCCGATCCGCGCCGCGACGCGCGTGCGCTGTGCGTGGTGGAGGATGTCGCGGACCTGTGGGCGCTCGACAAGTCGCGTCTCTTTCCCGGTCGCTTCCATGTGCTGGGCGGTCGGCTGTCGGCATTGGAGGGGGTGCGGCCGGAGGATCTCACGATCGACGCGCTGGTCGCGCGGCTGGAGCCGGGCGGCGTGGACGAAGTGGTGCTGGCGATGAACGCCACGCTGGAGGGGCAGACGACCGCCCATTATCTGGCCGAACGGCTGGAGCGATTTCCCATCCGTCTTACGCAGCTCGCCCATGGCGTGCCGGTCGGCGGGGAACTGGATTATCTGGACGAAGGCACGCTGGCCCAGGCGCTGCGGGCGCGGCGGCCGGTGGGTTAGCGGCTTTGGATGCGGGGCGGTGGCTTGAAATATCGCGCCGTTCCATCTATGTTCGAACCATGGCAATCCTACCGATCCTCGAGGCGCCCGACCCGCGCCTGCGCACCATTTCGACCCCTGTGGATGCGATCGATGACGATCTGCAGCGGCTGATCGACGATATGTTCGAAACGATGTACGACGCGCCGGGCATTGGCCTGGCCGCGATCCAGGTCGGCGTGCCCAAACGGGTGTTGGTAATGGACCTGCAGGAACCCGAATCGGATGAAGAAGACGCCAAGCCGGTCAAGAAGCCGATGGTCTTCATCAATCCGCAGATTTTGAAGGGCTCGGAGGAATTGTCGGTCTATCAGGAAGGCTGCCTGTCCGTCCCCGACCAATATGCCGAGGTGGAGCGCCCGGCGGTGATCCGCGCCAGTTGGATGGATAGGGATGGCCGCATCCATGAAGAACAGCTCGAAGGTCTGCTCGCCACCTGCCTCCAGCATGAGATGGATCATCTGGAAGGCGTGTTGTTCATCGACCATCTGTCGCGCCTGAAGCGCGATATGCTGCTCAAGAAACTGAACAAGGCCCGCCGCGCGGCCTGAGCGGATTTATCGGCATATATAAAAAACGCCCCAAGTCACCTTGGGGCGTTTTTATGAGATGTCATAGGGCGATGGTTCAGCCTATTCCGTCGGTGTCCAGCGCATAGCCGGCGGACCGCACCGTGCGGATGATGTCCTGATACTGGCCGTCGCCATTGATCGCCTTGCGCAGGCGGCGGATATGGACGTCCACCGTGCGCAATTCGATGTCGCTATCCTGGCCCCAGACGCTGTCGAGCAGCCGCTCGCGCGAGAAGACCCAGCCGGGATGCTCCAGGAAATGCTTGAGCAGGCGGAACTCGGTGGGGCCGAGTGGGATCACCTGGCCGCTGCGGCGGACCTTGTGGCCGACCGTGTCCATCTCCACGTCGGAAAAGGTCAGCGTTTCGCCGGCGAGCGCCGGGCGCACGCGGCGCAGCACCGCGCCGACCCGCGCCACCAGTTCGCGCGGGGAGAAGGGCTTGGTCACATAATCGTCCGCGCCGGTTTCCAGGCCGCGGACCCGATCCTCTTCCTCACCGCGCGCGGTGAGCATGATGATTGGAATGTTGGCGGTGCCGTTCATGCGGCGCAGGCGGCGGCACACTTCGATGCCAGACAGGCTTTCGACCATCCAGTCGAGCAGCACGATGTCGGGGACATTTTCCTGCGCCATCAGCAGCGCTTCTTCGCCGTCGACCGTGTGGGCGACGTCGAAATCCTCGCGCTTGAAATGCCAGATGAGGAGTTCGGCCAGCGCGGCGTCGTCCTCGACCAGCAGCATTTTCGCTCGTGCCATGGTCTAGTCCTCCGGCTGCATGTCGGCGCCGCGCTCGCGCTCCGGCAGGGTCTGGCCAGTGGCCGCATAATAGACCATTTCCGCGACATTGGTCGCATGGTCGCCGATCCGCTCGATATTCTTGGCGATGAACAGCAGATGCGCGCACTCGCTGATCGTCTTGGGATTTTCCACCATGAAGGTGACGAGCGTGCGGAACACGCTGTTATAGAAATCGTCAACCACCGTGTCGCGCTCGACCACCGCCAGCGCCAGGTCGGCATCGCGGGCGGCAAAAGCGTTGAGCGCATCATGCACCATCTCGCCTGCGACCTGGCCCATCGAAGGCAGCAGGGAAATGGGTTCGAGGATGCGGGTGTTCGTGGCGATCAGCGGCACGCGCTTGGCGATATTCTTGGCATAGTCGCCGATGCGCTCGACCACGCTCACGATTTTCAATGCCGCGATCACGTCGCGCAGGTCGTTCGCCATCGGCGCGCGGAGCGCAATCACCTGGATCACCAGCTTCTCGACTTCCGCCTCGATTGCGTCGATCCGCTTGTCGCCCTCGACCACTTGCGCGGCGAGCACTTTGTCCTGCCGTTGCAGGGCCAGCATCGCATTTTCGATCGCCGCTTCCGCGCGCCCGCCCATCTCGGCGATCAGCCCGCGCAGCCGGTCGATTTCCTCGTCAAATGCCTTGATCGTATGTTCAGCCATGATGTCTCTCCCCCGGATCAGCCGTAGCGACCGGTGATATAATCCTTGGTCCGCTCCTGGCGGGGATTGGTGAAGATGTCGCTCGTCACCCCATATTCGACCAAGTCGCCCAGGTGGAAAAAGGCGGTCCGCTGCGACACGCGCGCGGCCTGCTGCATGTTGTGCGTGACGATGACGATCGCGTAACGGCCGCGCAGTTCGTGGATCAACTCCTCGATCTTGGCGGTCGCTATGGGATCGAGCGCTGAACAAGGCTCGTCCATCAGGATCACTTCGGGTTCGACCGCGATCGCGCGGCCGATGCACAGCCGTTGCTGCTGGCCGCCCGACAGGGCGGTGCCGCTTTCGGTCAGCCGGTCCTTCACCTCGTCCCACAGGCCCGCGCGGCGCAGCGACTTTTCGACGATGACGTCCATGTCCGCCTTGCCCGCGGCCAAGCCGTGGATGCGCGGGCCATAAGCGATATTTTCGTAGATCGACTTGGGGAAAGGGTTGGGCTTTTGGAACACCATGCCCACCCGCGCGCGCAACTGCACCACGTCCATCGACGCAGCGTAGATATTCTCGCCGTCCAGCGTGATCTCACCCTCTACCCGCGCCGATGCCACGGTGTCGTTCATGCGGTTGAGTGTCCGCAGGAAGGTGGATTTGCCGCAGCCCGACGGGCCGATGAAGGCGGTGACATGGTCCATGCCGACATCGATCGACACGCCCTTGATCGCCTGCTTGTCGCCATAGAAAACCTTGACGTCGCGGGCGGACATCTTGGGATTTTCAATGGCCAGCTTGGTTTGTTCTTCTGTCATGGGTGTCATTACCACCGTGTTTCAAACTTGTTGCGCAGGTAGATGGCGAGGCCGTTCATCGCGAGCAGAAAGGCCAGCAGAACGATGATCGCGGCGGAGGTCTTTTCGACGAAACCCTTGGAGACTTCATCGGACCAGAGGAAGATCTGCACCGGCAGCACGGTTGCAGGGTCAGTGATGCCGCCCGGCGGTGTCGCGATGAAGGCGCGCATGCCGATCATCAGCAGCGGCGCGGTTTCGCCCAGGGCGCGGGCCATGCCGATGATCGTGCCGGTCAGGATGCCGGGCAGGGCAAGCGGCAACACGTGCTGGAACACGACCTGCACGGGACTTGCCCCGATGCCGAGCGCCGCGTCGCGGATGCTGGGCGGCACCGATTTGATCGCGTTGCGGCCGGCAATGACGATGACTGGCATCGTCATCAGCGCCAGCGTCATGCCGCCGACCAACGCAGCGGATCGCGGCAGATGGGCAAGGTTCAGGAAGATCGACAGGCCCAGCAGGCCGAAGATGATCGAAGGCACCGCCGCCAGATTGTTGATCGACACCTCGATAATGTCGGTCCACCAGCTTTTGCGGGCATATTCCTCCAGATAGAGCGCCGTGGCGACGCCGATCGGGAAGCTGAGCAGCAGTGTCACGATCATCGTCAGCAGCGACCCCTTGAACGCGCCCCAGATGCCGACCTGGGTCGGGTCGGTGCCGTCGCTGGCCGACAGGAAGCTCCAGTTAAAGCCGGTCGACAAGACGCCCTGCTGCTTCAGCCGCGTGACGGCAGCCTCCATTTCAGGTGAACCCTGGCTCTTGGCGGCCAGGTCCAGCCCGGTCGAGGCGGGCACGCTGATCGTCTCGGTCCGGCTCAATATCTTGGGATCAGCCTTGATCGCGTCGCGAATGCTGATCCAGGCGGTCGGCGACAGTAGCGCGTCGGCGTCGGCACCCAGCAGCTTTTTGGCGACCGTATCCGTTACCATCGGCAGATTGGCCTGGTTCAGCGATTCGTCCGTGATCGCGGCGGGATCGAGCAGCAGCGGCGAGGCCGGGAAGTCGATCTTCAGCGCGATTTCGGTGCGGGTGAAACCCCGCAGGCCGTTGCCCATCATGGTGAAAAGCAGGAAGGCCAGGAAAGAGGCGGACAGGACGACCGCGAACAGGCCCGCGAACTTGAAGCGGCGCTCGGCTGCGTAACGCCCCGCGATCCGCTTCTGCATGACATCCGACTTCCAGTCGGTGGGGGTGCGTGTCGCACTCATTCGTAAGCCTCGCGATATTTCTTCACGACCCGCAGGGCCACGATGTTGAGCAACAGGGTGACGATGAACAGCACCAGGCCCAGCGCGAAGGCGGCCAGCGTCTTGGCGCTGTCGAATTCCTGGTCGCCGGTCAGCAACTGGACGATCTGGGTCGTCACCGTCGTCACGCTGGCGAAGGGATTGAGCGTCATGTTGGCGGCCAGGCCCGCAGCCATGACCACGATCATGGTTTCCCCGATGGCGCGACTGACGGCCAGCAATACGCCGCCTACGACGCCGGGCAGCGCAGCGGGGATCAGCACCTTGCGGATCGTCTCGCTGGTCGTTGCGCCCATCGCCAGGCTGCCGTCGCGCATCGATTGCGGCACGGCCGCGATGCTGTCGTCGGCCATGGAGGAGACGAAGGGAATAATCATCACGCCCATGACCAGGCCCGCGGCCAGCGCGCTTTCGGAACTGGCGCCATGGATGCCGATCGCGACGGCGAAGTCGCGGAGGGCCGGGGCGATGGTCAGCGCGGCGAAATAGCCATAGACCACCGTCGGCACGCCCGCGAGCATCTCCAGCGTCGGCTTCATCCACTTGCGGACCGTGGGACTGGCATATTGGGTCAGGTAGATGGCGCTCATCAGGCCCAGCGGGATGGCGACGATCATCGCGATGATCGCACCGATGAAGATGGTGCCCCAGAAGAGCGGCACCGCGCCAAAGGCATCTTCATTGCCATAGCCCATGGCGGCCGACTGCGGGCTCCATTTGGTGCCGAACAGAAAGTCTATGGGATTGACCATCGAGAAGAAGCGGAAACTTTCCCACAGCAGCGAGGCGACGATGCCCAATGTCGTGACGATCGCGATCAGCGACGCGATCAGCAGCGACACCATTACCAGCCGTTCGACCCGCGTGCGCGCCCGGAAATCGGGGCGGACACGGGTGAAGGCATAGGCGCCGCCGGCAAAAGCGAGCACCAGCGCCAGCACCCCGCCGGCCACGCCATATTTGTTGAGGGCGGCACGATAGGGTTCGACCAGGCCTTGCGACAGCGGGTTGAACGCGCCCGCCTGATCGCCGCTGGCGATCGCCCGCGCTTCGCCCAGGATGGCGGAGCGGGAGAAGCCATCCAGCGGCAGGCTTTGGGCCGCCGGATCGGCGAGCACGCTTTGCGTGACGAGGCCCGGTGCGACATTAGCCCAGACCGCCAGGAAGATGGCGGCCGGGATCAGCGTCCACAGCGCGACATACCAGCCATGATAGCCGGGCAGCGAATGGACGGCGTCGCGCCGCCCCGTCGCCCGCGCTACGGTCTGGAGTCGCAGGGCGCGGGCGCGGGCGCTGACCCAGGCGATCGCGCCCAGGCCCGCCAGCAGCAGGAGGATGGCTGGTCCGGTCATGATGCCCTTACTTCAGCTGCGAACCGTCAAGGACGGTCAGCGCCTTGACGATCTCGGCGCTTTTCTTGCGCACGTCTTCGGGCGCTGCGACCATGCCGCGCTTGGTCAGCGGACCATCGGGGTTCCAGTTGGCGGTAAAGGCGTTCAGGAAGCCCTGAAGCCCAGGAATGGCCGTCATATGCGCTTTCTTGACATAGATGTAGAGCGGGCGTGCGCCGGGATATTGGCCGGTCGACACGGTCTCATAGGTCGCCTCTACGCCGTTGATCGGCACATCCTTCAGGCTGTCCTTATTTTCCTCCAGGAAGCTGAAGCCGAACACGCCGACCGCATTGGGATTCGCGCCCAGCTTCTGCACGATCAGATTGTCGTTCTCGCCCGAATCGACATATTTGCCGTCTTCGCGAACGCGCGTGCAGGTCGCCTTATATTCGTCCTCATTCTTTTCCTTGAGCGCCTTCATCGCCTCGTCCGACTGGCAGCCCTTTTCCAGGATCAGTTCGGCGAGCGAGTCGCGCGTGCCGCTGGTGGACGGCGGGCCGAAGACGGAGATGGCGATCGCGGGCAGGCTGGGGTCCACATCCTTCCACGTCTGGGCCTTGTTCGGCCCCTTGCCATAGGGATTAGCGGCCAGCGCCTCATAGACGATCTTGGGGGTGAGTTTCAGGCCCGGACCCTGCTTCGATTCGGCAAAGGCCAGGCCGTCGACGCCGACCTGAACCTCTATAATGTCCTTGACGCCATTGGCGACGCACTGGTCGAATTCGGCCTTCTTCATCCGGCGCGACGCGTCGGCGATGTCGGGATGCTGGGCGCCCACGCCGGCGCAGAACAGCTTCATGCCGCCGCCGGTACCGGTCGATTCGATGATCGGCGACTTCATGCCGGCATTGCTCTGCACGAACAGTTCGGCGACTGCGGTGGCGAAGGGATAGACAGTGGAGGAGCCGACCGCGCGGATCTGGTCGCGGGTCTGGCCTGCGCCGCCGCCGGACTGGTCGCCGCAGGCGGCAAGGCTGAGAACGCTCACGGTCGTCGCGGCGAGCAAGGCGAATGTCTTCACGGGAACCTCCAAACAACAGAGCCGCGATTCGCTTGTCGCCGCCCCCCTGGGAAGCGCCCTAGTCGCGGACCATCGCGCCTTTGTGACAGTCAGGTTTCATTTTCATGACATGGTCCCTGAAAGCGCCGAAGGCCGCCTTTTCTCGTCGCTTTTATTTGGTGCCTCTTCCATCGGCGGGGGTAACAGCACGGTGATGGTGGTGCCCTTGCCCAAAGTGCTGGCAATATCGAAGCGCCCGCGATGCCGCTCGACGATATGCTTGACGATGGCGAGGCCCAGGCCTGTGCCGCCCATCGCCCGGCTGCGCCCCGAATCGACGCGATAAAATCGCTCGGTCAGGCGGGGCAGGTGATCGGGGCCGATCCCTTCGCCTTCGTCGGCTACGGTCAGGCGCGTCATGCTGCTTGGCCCCTCATTCAGCGTCACGCGTATCGGCGTGCCGGGGCGACCATATTTGACCGCATTGCCGATCAGATTGTGCAGCAGCTGCGACAGTTGCGCCCGATCGCCCTGGACGCTGGGCAGTTGCGGCGCGATCTCCATTTCGACCTCGCGGCCACGGTCGCCATGGCTGGATCGGAACACGCCGACGACTTCGGCCGCCAGTTCGGACAGATCGACCAGCGTGTCGGGCGCGCGATATTTCTCCGCCTCGATCCGACTCAATGAGATGAGATCGTCGATCAGCCGCTGCATCCGCCGCGCCTCGCCGTCCATGATCTTCAGGAAGCGCTGGCGGGTTTCATCGTCCTTGCCCAGTTCGGGGTCGGCCAGCGTCTCGATGAAGCCCAATATGCCGGCCAGCGGCGTACGCAGTTCATGGCTGGCATTGGCGACGAAATCGACGCGCATCCGTTCGGCCGCGTGGGTGCCGCTATGATCGACCAGATGGACCAGGCGGCGCATGTCAGCGACCTGGCCGACTGGCGCAATGCGCATCTGCCAGCGCTGATCGCGGCTGCCCAGGCCGACCAGTTCGACCATGACCGGCTCGGCGAGCGGCGCGGTGCTGGCCAGCCGCTCGGCCGCGGCGGGGTGGCGGATCGCGATGCGCGCATCCTCATCCTCGATATGCGTGCCCAGCAGGCGTTGCGCGGCGCGATTCGCGCGCACGATGCGACTGCGCTCGACCAGCATCAGGGGATCGGAAATCCCCTCCAGCAGGCTGGCGAAATCGGGATGGGCGATGAGGTCGGGCGCATCTAGCGGGGCGGGTGCGGACTGCCGCGTCGCCACGCCCTCGGCACAGATGAGCAGGACGAGCAAGCCGCCCAGGATCGGCAGCGCGATGGCGATGGGCGACGCGCCCAGCAATAATGCGCCCCCAGCGCCAAGCAACAGCATGGCAAGGGAGGCGGTGATCTGCGAAGTTGTCAGTCGATTCATGGTTACCGCGCTGGATTTGTCGCGCAATTGCTGCGATGGCTTATTGCAATAGCGTGCAATCTTTACGCTTTGGCAAGCGTGACGAGCGGATCATGACGATATGAGCGACCCGAAGTCCGAACAAGATAGCCCCGAAGGTGGCGATGACGCGCCATCGCTGGCCGTCCCGTCCCGTCGCCAGTTGTTGATGGGCGGCGCGGCCGCGGCGTCGGCGATCGTGTCGATCCGTCCCGCGCTGGCCAACACCGCCGCGTCGGTGCTGAACTGCACCATCCCTGTGCCCGACCAGAGCCGGGCGGGCAATTTCATCGCCCCCAACGGCCAACTCGTCCCGGCCGGCACGCCCGGCGCCTATCCCGGCACCGGCCGCAGCTTCACCGGCGAACAGGTCAAGCAGGCGCTGCGCGGCCGTCCGCTGCCCGGGACCGGCTATGAACAGAATCAGGCCTATCTCAATTATATCCGCCGGCTCCAGCGCGGAACCAGCGGCTTTACCTGCTACGCTTCGCTGCAAATGCCGCGCTGAACCGATCGTCGCACCCGTAATGGTTTGAACAGATACGGATTGCCCGCGTTGACGACGTCGAACCTGAAATGGTTCGATATTTGGCGAGGCAGCTTCCATGTTTCAGTTCGGCCGCCCTGCGGGGCGTGCTTTTTCGGTGGCCATCTATCTGTACCAGCCGGGCGATGGCGGCCTGGATCGCGTCGCCATATTGCTGGCCAATCACCTGCTCCAGCGCGGCATTCCGGTCGAATTGTGGATGGCGCGCACCGATGGTCCCGCCGCGCATCTGATCGATTCCGCGCTCACCGTCCGACGCGTGCCTGCGCCCGGCGGCATCCGACGCCTCTCGATGATCGCGCAATTTCCGGCGCTGGCCGCGATGGTCCGGCGCTATCGACCCGACATCCTCTATTCGGCAGGCAACCAGAGCAACATGCTGGTCGCGCTTGCCGCATTGGGCACCGATACGAAAGCGGTCGGCCGCATTTCCAATCCTATCGTGCGGCCCGGTCAGCGCGGCCCCGGCGCACTGGCCCGCTTGCTTCGTTTTCGCGCCATCGCGCGCCTGAGCGATCTCACCATCGTTATGGGCGAACATGACCGCGCCCTGCTGGCGCAGAGCGGCGACATCCGCCTGCTGCCTCGCCCGACGGTGACGCGCGCCATGGAACAGGCCCGCAATGGGCGGATCGCGCGCGAGCCGGGCGATCCGTGCCGGCTGTTGATGGTCGGGCGGCTGACGCCGCAAAAGGATCAGGCTACGGCGCTCGCCGCACTGGCGCGGCTGCCCCATCTCGACTGGCGGCTGACCATCGCCGGGCAAGGGCCGCTGCGCGCGGATCTGGAGCAGCAATGTCAGGCGCTGGACATTGCCGATCGCGTCGATTTTACCGGCTATGTCGGTGACCCTGACGCCCTTGCGGCGCTGATGGCAGACGCGGACCTGTTGCTCCAGCCGTCGCGATGGGAAGGGCTGTGCGCTACCCTGATCGAGGCGCTGGCCTGCGGCACGGGCGTGGTGGCGACCGATAGCACGCCCAATATCCGTGCGCTTCTGGCGGAAGCGGGGCAGCATCCGGTCGTGCGGGTGGGCGATGCGGCAGCCTTCGCCCATGCGATCGAACGTGCGCTGGCGCACCCCGCGCCGCCTGCCATGTTGGCGGCGGCGACGCGCGACCATGGCGTACAGCGCGCGCTCGATCGCTATCTGCGCGCATTCGAAGGGCTGGTGGGTGCGCCCGCGCCGCAACCCGTCCGGTCGCCAGCGCTATCCTGATGCGTTAGGCACTTCGCTACGCCTTCGCGCTACAGCGAGATGGACAGTAGTTTGGGATGCCGGATTTGGACGGAGCGACAGCCTATCGCCGGGACGAGGCGGACGCGGTAACAACCTGCGTCCTCGACGATCTCGTGCTGCTCTACCATCATCGGTCGGGCCAGACCCATATGGTCATCAGCCCGGTGCCGGAGATATTAGAGCACATGGCCGACGGCGCGCCCGTGAGCGCGCAGGCGATGCACGACCGGCTGGCGCGCGACTATGATCTGGGGCCGGTGGACGATGCCGTGGCGGAGATCGACGCGCATCTCGGCGCGCTCGTCGCGCTGGGACTGGTCCGTCCCGTATGAGGCACGCCGTCACCCTGCGCATCGGTCCGGCGACGTTTCGCATCGGGTCCGCCTGGCCGCAGCCGATCGCGGACCTGGCGCGGCTCTATGCGGCCTATCCCGATGTGCGGGGCGCGATCGCTGACTTCACCGTCCGGCTTCAGCCCACCGGCCTGGCGCGGCGCTGGGTGCGGCCGTCCATCTTCATCACCGGCGACCATGGCTTGGCCGACGCCGCGCCGATGAGCCTGGCCCATGGTCTGCTGGCCGCCGAAATGGGCATGAACCTGCAAATGGCGCTGGGCTGGCGGCGGCACCTGCTGCTCCATGCGTCGAGCGTGGAGAAAGACGGGCGCGTGCTGGTGATGACCGGCGAATCGGGGTCCGGCAAATCGACCCTGGCGGCCTTGCTGGGCGAACGCGGCTGGCGCTTCATGGGCGACGAGTTCGCGTTGCTCGACATGGATAGCGGTGCGATCCTGCCTTTTCCTCGCCTCGTCAGCCTTAAGAATCGGGCGATAGAGGTGGTGACCCAGGCGGTCGGCGAACCGCGCATGGGACCGTTGCTGGCGGCGACGGCGAAGGGCGACATCCGCCATATGGTGCCGCGCGCCGACGCGGTGTCGCGCATGGGGGAGGGCGGGATGCCCGCTTTGCTGCTCTTCCCCCGTTTCGGCCACGACGCTGCGGTGCGACCGCTGGGGGAGGGCGAAATCTTCATGCGCCTGACCCAGGCATCGACCAACTATGTCGCGCTGGGCGAGCCGGCTTTCACCGCGCTCACCCGCTTCGTCCGCCATGTGCCGGCGCGGGCGATCGATTTCCCCTCCGGCGACGACGCCATCGCCATGGTCGATCGGCTGTGGGAGAAACTGGCATGAGCGCGGCGTTGCTGGTGCGCACGTTGCGCGATCCGGCTTCGGTCGGGGCGCTCGATGCGGAAGGCTGGAACCGCCTGCTCGCCGCGGCGCGGGCGGAGCGGCTGATCGGGACGCTCGCCTATCGACTGGAGTGCGTCGCCTTGCCGGATGCGGTGCGGCCGATCCTGGATGACGCCCGGCGCGACAGCGGGCGGGAGGCACAGCAGGCGCTGTGGGAGGCGGACCGGGCTGCGCAGGCGTTGCGCGGCGTGGATGTTAAACTGGTGCTGCTCAAGGGGGCGGCCTATGTGGCGGCGGGCCTGCGCGCCGGGCAGGGGCGGTTTATTGGCGATCTCGACATTCTCGTGCCGCGCGACGCGATGTCGGCGGTGGAGCGCGCGCTGATCGCGGCGGGATGGGAGTGGGTCAAGGAAGACCCCTATGACGACGCCTATTATCGCCAGTGGATGCATGAACTGCCGCCGATGATCCATGTCGATCGCGACCGGATGATCGACGTGCATCATACCATATTGCCACTGACCGCGCGCCAGACGGCCGATGCGGCGGCGATGATCGCGGACGCTATTCATATAACCAATGGATTATATATCCTCTCGGTCGAGGACCGGATCGTCCATTCGGTCGCGCATATGCTGGCAGATGGTGACATGCAGGGCGGTCTGCGTAACCTGTGGGACATATATTGCCTGCTGCCCGATGCCGATACCGCCGCGCTGGCAGCGCGCGCTGCACATCATGGTCTTGCCGCCCATGTCCGGCAGGCGCAGCGACTGGCGCGTGCGATCTATGGCGCGGGCGCGCGCCTGACCCTTTGGGACGGGCTGGTGCGCGCGCGATTGCTCGCACGCGACGGATGGGGCCGGGAAAGCCGCAAGCTGTTGGTCTTCGCCTTCTTCGTGCGGTCGCACTGGCTGCGGATGCCGCCGCTGATGCTGGCGCGGCACCTGCTGACCAAATGGCGCAAGGGGCATCGCCCGCAATAGGCGAATCGTCCAGACGCGCGATCAGCCTTCGGTCAGCACGGCCGTGATCGCCAGCCCCGCCATGTCCGCGACCGCGACCAGTCGATCCGTGGGCGTCCCGGCACGCGCGTCGGCCGACAGGCCGGACATGACCGTCACCATATAATCAGCCACGACCTGCGCCTTGTCGGCATGGGTTGGGATCAGAAAGTCGCGCACCCGCTTGGCGCTCGCCGCCTTCCAGTTGCGGGCGCAGCAGGCGGCGTCGGCGTCCGCGCCACGCGCGCCCTCCAACACCATGCAGCCGGCCGTCTGCGGATCAGCGGCGTAGATGCGCGCGGCCTCGCGCAGCAGCGCGCCGAGCGCGGGGGCGGGCGGGGCGCCCGGCGCGAGCAATGCATCGATCGGCAGTCCGTTGCGCGCATAGCGACCCAGCACCTCGTCGAACAAGGCGGCCTTGCTGCCGAAGGCGGCGTAAAGGCTGGGGGGATTGACGCCCATCGCCTGCGCCAGCGCGGCCACGCCGACCCCGTCATAGCCCTGCGCTTGGAACAGCGCCTGCGCCTGGTCCAGCGCGGCGTCCCGGTCGAAAGCGCGCGGGCGACCGCGGCTTTTCAATTTTTCTTTAACGGTCACTACATAATTCCTTGACCCGGCAGATAGTCAATTTATATAGCGATCATTACACAAATACAAGGAAGACGAAGATGACCGATTTCACCTCCAAAAAAGCCTTGGTCCTGGGCGGCAGCAGGGGCATTGGCGCGGCCATCGTGCGGCGTTTTGCCGCCGACGGCGCGCAGGTCGCCTTCACCTATGCCGGCTCGCATGACGCCGCGCATGCGCTGGCTGCCGACACCGGGGCCAGCGCGATCCGTTCCGACGCGGCCGATCGCCAGGCGGTGATCGATGTCGTCGCAGGGCAAGGACCACTCGACATATTGGTGGTCAATGCCGGCGCGGCGATCCTGGGCGATCCGCTGGCGCAGGACGCCGACGCGATCGACCGGATGATCGACATCAATGTCCGCGCGCCCTATTACGCCGCGGTCGAAGCGGCGCGGCGCATGCCCGACGGTGGCCGCATCATCGTTGTCGGATCGGTCAATGGCGACCGGATGCCGTTCGAAGGCGGGGCGGCCTATGCGATGACCAAGTCGGCGTTGCAGGGCATGGCCCGCGGCCTAGCCCGCGATTTTGGGGCGCGCGGCATCACCGTCAATATCATCCAGCCCGGTCCGACCGACACCGACATGAACCCGGCCGATGGCCCGATGAGCGGCATGATGCACGGTTTCATGGCGATCAAGCGCCATGCCACGGGGGAAGAGATTGCCGGCCTTGCGGCTTATTTGGCGGGACCGGAAGCGGGCATCATCACCGGCGCGATGCACACGATCGACGGCGGCTTCGGCGCTTGATTGTTCGTTACGCTGCGACGATGCCCGGCGGTTGCAGGTCGTCGGACATCAGCCACATTTCTGCGGGCAGTTGTGAGGAAAAGGCCGCAACGATCGCCTTGCCCAGTCGGGCGCGGACATAGAGTTTGTCCGCGACATTCGCGACCAGGATCGCGACCCGGTCGGTGGGCCGATAGGTGCGATCCATATGCCACAGGATACGCGCCTCGATATCGTGCGTTTGCCGTTCCGCCTCCGTCACGTCGGACAGGATGCGGATCGGCAACCCGTTGCGACGCCGGTCGTCCAATATGAGGGTGAGATGGCCATAATGACGATCGACATCGGCAATCGTCCATACGCCGGTGGCGTGTACGAAGATGATCCCGTCAGGATCGTCCAGTTCGCATGCAATCATCCTATGAATATAAGACGTAGCGCGTTGCATTAGCAAATGACTTTCGCAAGACGATCGCGGAAATGTCTTCCGCGATCGTTTGTCTTCGATTCATTGTTTCTTCAATATGTCCAGTGCCAGCACAGTCATGGCTTCGCTGGCGGTGGCGATCACCTTGTCGGCTTCCGGCGCCCAGAAAGGACTGTGTAGCGACGGCAGGCTTGTCTGGCCGGCCTGCGCCGCCGCCAGCTTGTCGGCCGGCACGCCGCCGACCCAGAAGATGAAGCTGTTGATGCTCTTGTCGGCGCGATAGAAGCGGCTGAAATCCTCGCCGCCCATTACTGCGCTTGTCTTGATGACTCGGCCGTCGGGGAAATGGCTTTTAAGCAGGCCGGCCATCTGTTCGGCAAATTCGGGCGGGTTGAAGGTGGAGGGGGTGAATTCGTCCTTCACGCTCACCACCGGCATCTTATCCTCAGGCACGCCCGCCGCGATCGCCTCGCCGCGGCTGATCCGCCTGATCCCGTCGATCAGCTTTTCGCGCGTCTCGTCCGAATAGCTGCGGATGGTCAGCAGCAGCTTCGCCTCGTCGGGAATGATATTATGCTTGGCCCCGGCCTGGAAGCTGCCGACGGTTACGACGGCGGGATCTTGCGGATCTTGTTCGCGGCTGACGAGGGTCTGCAAGGAGGTGACGATGCGCGACGCCAGCACGATCGGGTCGCGGGTCGTTTGCGGATAGGCGCCGTGACCGCCCACACCCTTCACCAAAATGTCGACGCTGTCGACATTGGCCAGCGCATAGCCGGGGGTGTAGCCGATCTGTCCCGCCACGATATTGGCTGCGTCGTGGAAGGCGATGGCATGGGTCGGCTTGGGGAAGCGGGTGTAAAGCCCGTCCTCCAGCATCATCCGCGCGCCCTTGCCCACTTCTTCGGCCGGTTGCAGGATCATGACCAGCGTGCCCTTCCATTCGTCCTTGCGGGCGGCAAGCAGCTTGGCGGTCTCGATAAAGGCCGTCATGTGGGTGTCATGGCCGCAGGCGTGCATGACGCCGGTCTCGACGCCTTCGGGCGTTTTGGTGCGGACCTTGGACGCGAAGGCGAGGCCGGTCTGCTCGACCACCGGCAACCCGTCCATGTCGGCGCGGATCAGCAGCGTGGGGCCGGACCCGTTCTTCATGACCGCGACGACGCCGGTGCCGCCGACCTTTTCGGTCACGTCGAACTTGAGTGCCTTGAGGCGCTTGGCCAGTTTGGCCGCGGTGTTGACTTCCTGCAACGACAATTCGGGATTGGCGTGCAGGTCGCGATAGAGCGTCATCAGCGCGTCCATGTCCTTGGCGACCGCCGCCCCGATGGCGCTTTGTGTGGGCGGAGCGGGCGGCGTGGGCGGGGCAGGCGCGGTCTGGGCGGTGGCGATGGACGAAAGGCTGGCGGCGGCCAGAACGGCCGTGAGCGCGTGGCGCATGTTGATAATCTCCCTTGCTGCGGCAAAGCATAAGGGGATTTTAGGACTGTTAAAGGGGGGAGTTTCACCGACGACGCGGTGCAGTAGCCCCAATAGGACCGCGGTTGCGTAGCGACGGCATGGCGCGTCCTTGCAAATTGGCCGCCGCGGCACTATTTCGCAAGTGAAAGGAACAATCTGGCGTGTCGTGCGTCTTTATGGTTGTCCGCCCTAGTTGCGCCATGGCTGCATCTGCATCGATCGTTGCCCGCCTCCCTGCCGCCGCTCCGTTTCTAATCCCCGCTCGAAAAAGGAGCCTGTTCCATGGCCCAGACATCCGCATTCTGCCTTGCGCAGCAATCGTTGCATCAGGCGCGCGCGTCGTCCGAAACCCTGCCGAATACGCGCCAGATCGCGCAGCGGGCGGCCAATGCCTGGGGACGGGAAGCGGAACTAGCCGCGGGCGCCGAGCGCCGCCGCGCCACCCGCGCGGTCCTGTCCGAAGATGAAGCGATCGTCGCCGAATTTCGTGCCGAAGACGCTGCTCTGCTCGCGGCGCGCTGACATTAGCTGATTTTCAGGAAGGACTGATCATGGCCAAGAGCCAGAAGAAATCGAATCGCGAAGTGCGTAAGCCCAAGGCGGAAAAGCCGCCCAAGGGCAATGCGTCCAACCCCTCCTCCAAACCGGGTGTCGTCGGCATCGTGACGTTGAAAAGCTGAGCATGACAGACGAAACACCTGCCGAGCAGACCCCGGCTCCCTCCACCGGCGGACGCAGCATGTCCGGGCGCCGCTTTACCCCGCGCAATGCCGTACGCCTGGCCCCCGATGCCGCCGAACGGCAGGGCCGCATCACGCGTATGGCGATAGAGACGCTGGGCGCATCGGACGCCATCCTGTTTCTCAACAGCCAGCATGACGGACTGGCCGATCGTCCGCTGGCGCTGGCGACGACCAGCGAGGACGGGCTGCAATCGGTGCTGCGCGTGCTGACGCCACCCGTCGCCTGACATCTGCCCCCTTAAATGAAAAGACCCACCGGCCCGTTGCGGGACGGTGGGTCTTTTCATTGGGCGAACCGTTACTGTGCGGTCCAGCCGCCATCGATGCTGAGGTTGCCGCCAGTGATATTGGCCGCGGCATCGCTGCACAGGAACAAGGCGGTCGCCGCAACCTGCTCGGCGGTGACGAATTCCTTGGTCGGCTGGCCCGCCAGCAGCACATCGTTCATCACCTGGTCGCGCGTCATGTTGCGCGCTTTCATCGTGTCGGGGATCTGGTTTTCCACCAGCGGCGTCCAGACATAGCCCGGCGAAATGCAGTTGGCGGTGATGCCGTCGGTCGCCACTTCCAGCGCCACCGTTTTGGTGAAGCCCGCCAGCCCGTGCTTGGCGGTGACATAAGCGCTCTTGAACGGGGATGCGACCAGCGAATGGGCGGACGCGGTCTGGATGATGCGCCCCCATTTCTTGGATTTCATATAAGGGATGGCCAGCCGGCTGGTGTGGAAGGCGGCGTTCAAATTGAGCGCGATGATGAGATCCCATTTGTCGATCGGGAAGTCTTCGACCGGCGCAACATGCTGCATCCCGGCATTGTTGATGAGGATGTCGACCCCGCCGAATGTGTCGGCGGCCTCGCGCATCATGGCTTCGATCTGATCGACCTTGGTCAGGTCGTGGCTCGAATAGAGCGCCTTGGCGCCGCTGAGCGCCTCCAGCCCGACCCGCTCCTTCTCGATTCCATCGGCATCGCCAAAGCCATTGATGACGATATTGGCGCCTTCGCCGGCCAACGCCTTGGCATAAGCGAGGCCAATGCCGGATGTGGACCCGGTGATCAGCGCGGTCTTGCCTGACAAGCTCTTGCTCATGCCTTTTTCTCCTTGAGATGATCGGGGGAATCGAGGTCGAAGGTCGCGCTCTTGCCGTCCAGGATGTTGCGCGCGATCAGGTCGCCCTTGTGCATCACTTCCTCCACCGCATCGCGGCCCTGGCTCCAATGATCCAGCATCGTCGAGCGGGAAAATTCGAAATCCTTCGCCCCGCTTTCCCAGGCGCGCGATCGATAGATCAGGTGGACGATGTTGACCGAACCTTGATCCAGGCACTGCCGCAAGGCCTGCGCTTCGCTCCCGTCCTGCATGTCGGGCGGCAGCTTGTCGAGCAGCGCCTTGATCGCGCCATGCTCACGGCGCAGGCGCAGATATTGGTCCGTCACCTGCCGGGTGCGGCTGCTATATTGCACATCCTTCATGCGCGAATAGACATCGGTCATCTGCCGCGGCATCGGCCCTTCGGCCGGGAACAGATCCACCTGGAACACCAGCATATCTTCGGTTTGGTGGTTGAGCACGTGGGACAGAGGTGTGTTGGACACCAGGCCACCGTCCCAATACCAGCGCCCGTCAATTTCGACCGGCGGCAGTCCAGGGGGGAGGGCGCCCGACGCCATGATATGGCGCGCATCGATCCGGGTATTGCCGCCGGGGCCGCGCGTATCCCAATATTCGAAATTGCCCGTTTCGACATCGACCGCGCCGACCGACAGGCGGACCGGCCCGTCGTTCAGCAGATCCCAGTCGACGCAGGCGTCGAGCGTGGTCTTGAGCGGCTCGCTGTCATAGAAGCTGATCGCGCCCGGTGTGCCTTCGGGCATCATCATGGCGGGCCACAGCCGTGGGCGGAACATCCCGGGCACGCCAAAGGTCGCTACCGTGCCTGCCGCCGCCAGATGCACCGCTTCGCGCACATGGTCGATGTCGGGCAGCAGGATATTGGGCATGCCGCCCGACACGGTGTACCAGAATTTCCTGAGGCGGCTGATCCGGCGATGGGGCAGATTGCCCGCGATGATCGCCGCGTTGATCGCGCCGATCGATATGCCTGCGACCCAGCTGACATCGACGCCCAGCTCGTCCAGCCGTTCATAGGCCCCGGACTGGAATGATCCCAGCGCACCGCCGCCCTGCAACAGCAACGCGACTTCGCGGGGGAGGGGGAGGGGTGTACGGGCGCGGCGAAGCGGTTTGGCTTCCTGCGCCTTGGGTTCCATATCTGCCATGTCGCAGTGCAATATAGGCTTTGGCGTCATGATTCCAACTTAATGTCTCGTAACAAATCACGGGTCGCCGCAACCTTCGCTGCGGCGGACGGTTCCCCGAACGCCTTGAATCGCGTAGGCGAGGATATCGAGAAAGGGAGGGCGCGATGCGGCTCGACGACGAACAGGAAAGCGGCCATTACGAGGTGCAGGACGGCCGCGGCGGCGGTGGATTTGGCGGCGGGGGCCTTGGCGGCGGCCTTGGCATGTTGCTGCCCCTGATCGGCAGCCGCTTCGGCTGCGGCGGGATCGTCGTGGTGCTGGTCATCATGGTCGTGATGGGCATGAACCCGCTCAGCCTGATCGGTGGCGGTGGCGGCGGACAGCAGGTCCAGACCGAACGGCCCGCGACGGCAGAATTGAGCGCTATTCAGCGCACCTCCCTTAAGGTGCTGGGATCGACCGAAAGGCGCTGGACCGACATCTTCAAGGCGGAGGGGCAGCAATATGCACCGCCGACCCTGGTCTTCTACAGCCAGAATGGCCAGTCGGGCTGTGGCGCGGCGCAATCGGCGATGGGGCCTTTCTACTGCCCGGCAGATCAGCGCATCTATATCGACACCGATTTCTTCAACGAGATGGAGAGCCGCTTCAATGCGCCGGGCGATTTCCCGATAGGCTATATCATCGCGCATGAGGTCGGCCATCATATCCAGACGATCACCGGCGAAGCGGACAAAATCCGCAAGGCGCAGCAGGGCGCCAGCGAAGCCGACGGCAATGCGCTCCAGGTGAAGATGGAGTTGCAGGCGGACTGCTATGCCGGCGTGTGGGCCGCGCGCGACACCAATTTGATGGAAGCGGGCGACCTGGAGGAAGGGATGCGCGCGGCGCAGGCGATCGGCGACGACACGCTCCAGAAATCGGCCGGGCGGCGGCCCGTGCCGGAAAGTTTCACGCATGGCACCAGCGCGCAACGCATGGAATGGCTGCGCAAGGGATTGGATAGCGGTGACCCGGCGCAGTGCGACACGTTCCAGGGCGTGATCTGACCCTGCTTGATCGGCGGGTGATCCGGCGGGCGCGTCTTGCGGTGAAAAGCCGGGGACCATCCCGCCGGTCATCGGCGGCGCACATATATCGGGCGGGCCTCAACCGGGCGTCGCCATCGGCGCGAATCAGTGGCGGTCGAGCTTTGCCAGCAACGCCATCATGTCGTCAGGCACACCATCGCGCCCTGGCGCATAGGTAGAGCGCAATGCGTTGCCAACGCCTTCATAAGGCTCCGGCAAGACGACAGTCACGATGCGGCTGCCGCCGCCATCGCGTCCCGGTGCCGATCGGCCATAGGCTTTGCGCTGGATGTCCATGTAGGCTGAACGGGCGGAGAGGCCAAAAGTTTCTGGCATTCGTCGCAAGCCCAAGCGATAGCCCCCGAACATCAGGGAGAGCAGACGTGACCGACTGGCTGGAAACCCAAGCCCGGATCAGGGGCCATTCGCCCTTTCTGGCGCGTGCACTGGATCGTTTCCCTGCCGTGACCGAAAAGTTGGCCGTCGGCGACCATGACGGCGCGCTGGCCGCGGCGCAGGCGGCAGGGTGCCCGGAGGATGGCGTCGCCCGATCGCTGCGCCGCCGTCGCGGGGCGATCGCGCTGGCGGTGGCCGCCGCTGACCTGGCGGGCGTCTGGGACATGGATCGTGTCACCCGCACCCTGTCCGACTTTGCCGACCAGGCGCTGGACGAAGCGCTCGCCGCGGCGATGCAGGAACGCTATCCCGATGCCGAACATCGCGGTTTCGTCGTCCTCGCGCTGGGCAAGCATGGCAGTCGCGAGCTGAATTACTCGTCGGATATCGACCCGATCCTGCTTTACGACCCCGCCACCCTGCCGCATCGCGAGCGGGAAGATGTGGCCGACGCCGCTGTGCGTATCGGCCGCCGGATGAGCGAATTGCTCAGCGCCCGCGATGGCGATGGCTATGTCTTTCGCGTTGATCTGCGCCTGCGACCCTCGCCCGAAGCCACGCCGATTGCGCTGCCGGTGGAGGCGGCGATCGGCTATTATGAATCGACCGCGATGGGATGGGAGCAGGCCGCCTTCATCCGCGCGCGTCCTGCCGCGGGCGACATCGCGCTCGGCAATTATTTCATGCGCCAGATCCGCCCATTCGTCTGGCGGCGCAGCCTGGATTTCGGCGCGATCGACGCGATCGTCGACATCAGCCGCCGTATCCGCGACCATTATGCGCAGGGCCAGGCGTTTGGGCCGGGCTATGATCTGAAACGCGGACGCGGCGGCATCCGTGAGGTCGAATTTTTCGCCCAGGTTCACCAGCTGATCCATGGCGGCCGCGACCCGTCGCTGCGATCGGGCAATACGCGCAAGGCGCTGGCGGCGCTCGCCGCGGCGAACGTGATCGAAGGCGACGTCGCCGCGCGGCTTGACCAGGCCTATATCCTCTTCCGCACCATCGAACATCGGCTCCAGATGGTGGACGATCACCAGACCCATGAACTGCCCAAAAACCCCGCCAGCCTCGACAATGTCGCTCGCTTGCATGGCTTGCCGGACGCGGCGGCGCTGCTCGACCTGTTGCGCCCGCATGTGGATTGGGTCGGCCGCAACTATGATCGCCTGAGCCCACCAAAGGACGATGCGGGGCTCTCTCAGGACGAGGACCGATTGAAGGCGCAACTCATCGAGATCGGTTTCGCCGACCCAGAAACGCCGATCGCCCGCATCGCCCACTGGCGCGGCGGCACGGTCCGGGCGCTGCGCAGCGCGGCGTCGCGCGATGCGCTGGAGGCATTGATGCCCGGCCTGATGCGCGCGCTGGCCAAGGCGCCCGATCCCAGCCGCGCGCTTAACCGGCTGGACGACATGATCGGCCGCCTGCCCAGTGCGATCAACTTCTTCAAACTGCTCGCCGCGCGCCCTGCCTTGGTCGAACTGCTGGCCGAGATTTTGAGCCACGCCCCGACTCTGGCCGATGCGCTGGGACGCCGCGCGGAACTGATCGACGGCCTGATCGACGCCACCGCCTTCGATTCGCCGCCGGCTGTGCCGCAACTGGCGCGGCAATTGGGTGCGCTGGAGCCGGGCGAGGATTATCAGGCGCTGCTTGACAGGGTGCGCCAGCGGGTAGGCGATCGTCGTTTCGCGCTGGGCGCGCAGATCATCCGCGGCGGCGATCCGCTGGAGGTGGGACGGGGCTATGGCCGCGTGGCGCAGGCCGCGATCGAGGCGCTGGCGACGGCCACAGTGGCGGAATTTGAAATCGCCCATGGCAAGGTGCCCGGCGGCGAGATGGTGATCCTGGCGCTGGGCCGCATGGGCGGCGGCGTGCTGACCCACGCCTCCGACCTCGACCTTGTCTATCTTTTTACAGGCGATTTTTCTACCGAATCGGATGGGCGCAAGCCGCTGGGCGCGACCCAATATTTCAACCGCCTGGCGCAGCGCATCACCAATGCCCTGTCGGTCGCCACCGCGTCCGGCCCGCTCTATGAGGTCGACACCCGGTTGCGCCCGTCCGGGGCGCAGGGCCTGCTGGCGGTCAGCCTGGACAGTTTCGCCAAATATCAGCGGGAGGACGCCTGGACCTGGGAGCATCTGGCGCTGACCCGCGCCCGGCCTGTCTTCGGATCGCCCGATGCGCGCGCCGCGATCGACGCGGTGCTGACCGAAACCCTCCAGCGTCCGCGCGACTTCGACGATCTGGCGCGGGAAGCGGTGAAGATGCGCGGCGACATCGCCAAACATAAGCCGCCCGCCAGCGATCTCGACGTCAAACTCGCGCCGGGTGGCCTGGTCGACCTGGAATTTCTGATCCATGTGAACCAGTTCCATTATCGCATGGCCTTCGACCCGGATCTGGGCCAGGCGCTGGCCGAACTGGTCGCGGCCGGCCATCTGCCCGAAGAGCTGATCGCCGCGCATGACCTCATCACCCGCTATCTGGTGGTGTCCCGTTTGGTGTCGCCCAAATCGACCGAGCCGGCCGAGGCCACCCGGCCGCTGGTCGCGCGCGCCTGCGGCATGCACGATTGGGAAGGGCTGCTTGCAAGCTACGCCAAGGCGCGGCAATGCGTGGGGGAGGCCTGGGCCGCGCTCGCCGCGCCCTATCAGGAGGAAAGATGATGCTGGAACAGGGTATGTCCGTCCCCGCCGTGACGCTCACCGATGCTGATGGCGTGGATTTCGCGCTGGACGCCTATCAGGGCAAGCCACTGGTCGTCTATTTCTATCCCAAGGCGGACACGCCCGGTTGCACCAACGAGGCGAAGGATTTCGCCGCGCTGGCGGATGATTTCGCCGCCGCCGGCGTGCCGATTGTCGGTATTTGCAAGGACAAGCCGGCCAAGCTCAAGAAATTCGCCGACAAATATGGCCTGCGCGTCATCCTGGCGTCCGACGAATCGGGCGCAGCGTGCGAGGCGTTCGGTACCTGGGTCGAAAAGTCGCTCTATGGCCGCCAATATATGGGGATCGAGCGCGCGACCTTCCTCATCGGGGCGGACGGCGCGATTCGGCGGGTCTGGCCCAAGGTGAAGGTCAAGGGCCACGCCGCAGAGGTGCTGGAGGCGGTGCAGGCGCTTTGACGCTGCCCGACGCTGTGACCAGCGTGGGCGCGGGTTGCGCCCGCGTCCTGCTGACGCCTGATCCACACGCTAAGGTAATAACGGCGCGTGCAGTCGCGCGGGCATGGCGGCAAGGGCGGCTGGCGCATCGGTTCGACGTTGCGCTGCCCGATCGCCCGGCGCGGCCCGCCGCGCCTATATTGTTGCCGCCCGCCCAGATGCCCCGGCGTGGCAAGATCGGGTCGGACCGCGCGCGGATCGCCATGCTCCATGCCATCGCCCATATCGAATATGTCGCGATCAACCTCGCCTTCGATCTGATCGGCCGGTTTGGCGAGCAGTTCCCTACTGCTTTTACCGACGAATGGATGCAGGTCGGCGCGGAGGAGGCGATGCATTTCGCGTTGCTGGAGCGCCGTTTGCGCCAGATGGGCAGCCATTATGGCGCGCTGCCTGCCCATGACGGCCTGTGGCAGGCGGCGGAGGAAACGGCAGGCGATGCGCTGGCCCGGCTCGCCATCGTACCAATGGTGCTGGAGGCGCGGGCGCTGGACATCACGCCGGCCACGATCGAACGGTTCGAAGCGGTGGGCGACATGGCGTCCGCGCGGATGTTGCGGCGCATCATGACGGACGAGATTCGCCATGTCGCCGCGGGGACGACATGGTTCGTCGCGGCGACGAACCGATTGCGCGTGAACCCTGCCGATCATTATCAAATGCTTGTGAAACGCCACTTCCGGGGCAGCGTTAAGCCACCGTTCAACGACTCGGCGCGTCGACAGGCCGGTCTGACGGAAGAATTCTACGCTGCGCTTGCAACATGAGCGGCGATTTGCAGTCTATGTCCGGCGGGGGCGATCCAGGTCGCCAATAAGTTTAACACGGGAAGCACCGAGTGGCATAAGCCTCCGGTGACATAGTCGGGGTCTGCATGTCGGTTCTTCATTCGGTTAATGCTCGTGGGTCGCGTTGGTTCCAAACGAGCAAGGTTAAGACGATTTTTGCCAGTATCGGGATTGTCGGTGCGCTTTGCGCAACCGCCCCGGCCCAGGCCAACGAAAGCGACGACCCCTATGGCGACGCTTCGGAAATCAACACCAGCGCCCTCGGCCCGTCCGATGTCGGCTTTTCCAACCTCTTCTCCAGCCTGCAGCGGCTGGACGGCAACGCCAAGACCGCGGCCTATATCCCGTCGGGCCGCCCGGTCGAAAAGCTGGTCCTGACGTCGAACTTCGGGGTCCGTTCCGACCCGTTCAACCGCGCCGCCCGGATGCACAAGGGCATCGATATTCCAGGCCCGATCGGCACCCCGATCCACGCGACGGCCGATGGCATCATCAGCCGCGCCGGTTGGGCCAGCGGTTACGGTAACCTGGTCCAGATCTCGCACGGTAGTGGCATGGAAACGCGCTACGGCCATATGTCGAAGCTGCTGGTCGCTGAAAACTCCTATGTGAAGCGCGGCCAGATCATCGGTCTGATGGGTTCCACCGGCCGCTCCACCGGCAGCCATCTCCATTATGAAGTCCGCGTCGACGGCGCCGCGATCAACCCGCTGCCCTTCGTCGCCGGCCCCGACTATCTGGTCGCGATGAACACCAAGCCGCCGCTCGCCATGGGCGGCCCGACCAAGGCGCAGGAAAAAGCGGCTGACTAAGGTCCGTTTCATCAACATTCGTACAAGGCTCGGCGCCCTATGGGTTGCCGGGCCTTTTGCTTGACCCTATCTAGGCAGCATGGCCGACATCGATCTTACTCCCTCCGCCGCCGCGCGTGTTGCGGCGATCGCCGCAAAGCAGGGTAAGCCTGCGATTCTGCGGCTGGCGGTGGAGGGGGGCGGCTGTTCCGGCTTCCAATATCGTTTCGGTCTGGCCGATGCGGTGGAAGCTGAAGACCTGTCGGTCGAGCGCGATGGCGTGACCCTGGTGGTCGATGACGTTAGTCTGGACCTGGTGCGCGGATCGGCGGTCGATTTCGTATCCGACTTGGGCGGGCAGGCTTTCAAGGTCACCAATCCCAACGCGACCGCCGGCTGCGGCTGCGGGACCAGTTTCTCGGTCTGAATCCTTCCGTTTGAAAATCCGCGTGCTCCTGCGTAGGCAGGAGCCCAGACCAAACCTTGGAACTGGGCTCCTGCCTGCGTAGGAGCACGCAAAGATTGAACGGATTGCCAGCCATGCGCATCGCCACCTTCAACATCAACGGCATCAAGGCGCGTCTGCCGCGCCTGCTGGAATGGCTGGACGAAACGCAGCCCGACATCGCCTGCCTTCAGGAAATCAAGACCAGCGACGAGACCTTCCCGGTCAGGGATATCGAGGCGGCCGGCTATGGCGTGATCTGGCACGGGCAGAAGGGGTTCAACGGCGTCGCCATCCTGGCGCGAGGCGAAACCCCGGTCGAGGTGCGGCGCGGCCTGGAGGGCGAGCCGGAAGACGAGCATAGTCGCTATCTGGAAGCCGATGTGAAGGGCGTGCGCGTCGCGTCCATCTACCTGCCCAACGGCAATCCGCAGCCCGGCCCCAAATTCGATTATAAACTGCGCTGGATGAAGCGACTGCGCGACCGCGCGGCAGAAATCTGGGCGGAGGAAGTGCCCGCGATCCTGGCGGGCGACTATAATGTGATCCCGCGCGACGTGGACACCTTCTCGGTCAGGGCGATGCAGGACGATGCGCTGATGCAGCCGGAAAGCCGCGAGGCCTATCGCCGGCTGCTGGGCGACGGCTGGACCGATGCGCTGCTGACCCGCCATCCCGCCGGCGGCGTATGGACCTTCTGGGACTATCAGGCGAATAGCTGGCCGCGCGACGCGGGGTTCCGCATCGACCATCTGCTCCTCAGCCCCGCCGCCGCCGATCGTTTGGTCGATGCGCAGGTCGACAAAGAATTTCGCGGCCGGGAAAAGGCCAGCGACCATGCGCCGACATGGGTCGAATTGCGCGCCGAATAATTACCCGGATAATATTGACTCAATTAAATCCGGGTAATAATGGCCGTGCCGAAGGAGATTCGGTATGGAGCGCACTTTGACGGCTTTCGCAGGTGATCTGTGGATCGCCACTGGCGACGAAGCGGAGGTGCGGGAGGCTTTACGCGCCATGGGGGACGATGCGCAGGCCGTGCTCCTGTTCGATGACTGCACCGGCCGTCAGGTCGACATCGACCTGCGGGCCGGAACGACGGAGGCGCCGCGAGGCAGGGGGCGTCCGAAACTGGGCGTACAGCCCCGCGAAATCACATTGCTGCCGCGCCATTGGGACTGGCTTGCCACCCAATCAGGTGGCGCATCTGCCACCGTGCGGCGATTGGTGGACGCAGCGCGCAAGGCCGATGCGGACAAGCCCAGCCCGCGCGCCGCCATGGACGCGGCCTATCATTTCATGACGGCGATGGCGGGAGACCGACCGGGCTATGAAGCGGCGATCCGGGCGCTCTATGCGAAGGACGAACAACTGTTCAACTCGCTGTCTCAGGACTGGCCATCGGGCATCCGGGACCACGCGCGCGAGCTGGCGGGACCGGCGTTCGATTGACAGAGTTGGGTTCCCCGGAGAAGGCCGGGGTCCAGTCCCACGCTCTGAACTGGACCCCTGCCTTCGCCGGGGAACGGCCTGTTAAGCCAGAGTCATTATGGTGCGCTCTTAAGCCGCCAGTCGCAAAAACGGCACCGGCTGGGTCGATCGCAGGACGATCGGCTTGCCCTCCGACGCTTCGAACAATTCGCCGTCCAGGATCACACTGCTGCGGTCGCCCTCGATACGGATCGTGTCGCCCTGCTCCAGGTGGATGCCATGCATCTTGTGCTTGCCCACCCGCTTGAACAGGCTGGCCCATACCAGCCGCAGCAGGGCGGGCAGATTCTGGTCCACCGCCATCAGCTTCATATTGCCGCGTCGGCTATCGCCAGGATCGACGCCCAGCAACAACCGTTCCAGCGTGGTGACGATCAGAACGGCGAAGCGCCCGACCAGCTGCCCGTCGCGAATCAGGGAAATCCGCACCGGATTGCCGGAAGGCGGCAGGAATTTGGCGCGGATGCCGAACAGCAGCGAAAACACTACCGCGATTGCGGTGATGACATGGCTCAGGCCATTGGACAGGCCCAGCGGATAAATCTGGTTGCGGCAATAGAGCATGTAATCGGCCAGGCCAGCGCCGCCCAGAAACATGCCCAGCACCGGGCGGCTACCGACCGCGCCGTCGGACAGGGCGATCAATTCGCGCGCGACGACATGGTCGTCCACCCCCGCCTTGGCGATGGCCACAATCCGCTCCAGCGCCTTGATCGGATCGCCATGGATGCCAAGGTCAAGGGCAATGAGGTTGGTCTTGCCATTGGGCAGCACCGCGATCGGCGGCACCCGGCCCTTGAAATGCTCGCCCTGATACAATTCGGTCAGCGACGCCTGCACCGTCCCGTCGCCGCCATTGATGACGATGACGACGGGATCGACGCGGGCGATGGTCTGGAACGCCCGGCCGATCTGGTCGACCTGCTCCACTTCATAATGGAAGATGTCGGGATTGCTGGCGCAATAGCTACGCACGAGCGGAAGTGTCTGCCGGTTGCCCGTGGACTTTGGATTGGACAGGAGCGCGACGCAGACCATGGTTTGGGATCACATATATTTGAGGTTGATCGTGATTTTCGTTACGCCCGGCCCAGCATGAAAGGCCGCTTTCTCCACGCCCGGCTTGCCCAGATTGAAGATGCTGATCGCCGGATTATTGGAAAATCCGCCGCCGTCCCGCGAAATATCGGTCTTGCCATTGCCGTCGCGGTCGTGCCGCACGGCGATGCCATAGTCACCGGCCTTGGGCACCGGTACGCAAAAGCGCATCGCGCCATTGGCCGGCCGGACCGTCGTATCGATCCTGTTGATCCACTCACCCTTAGCCAGCCAAGCGGCCTTGGTGGCGGGATAGGATTGAACGCGCACCTTGCCGGTTGCGGCGGTGAAACCGCGCACATCGACCAGCACGGCCGGGCCTTTGGCGCTGCTCTCGCACCGCCCCAGATCGTTCGCGATTTCCTCGCCATGGGCCAGGGCCGGGACCGCAGCGATCATCGCTGCCACCGACATCAGACCCATTGCAACTTTTACCATGACCATCAGACTCCTGGAAGCTATAGCCGCCGATATGAACCGGACGGCAGGCCCCTGTTCGCCCCGCTTTTATACTGACTCGCATATGGGCGGGGTTTGCGGCCAAAACATGGTGATGGGACGACGACTTAGAGAATGCTGACCGCCACCGATCGTTATCTCGCCCGCCTGATCGCGGTGCCCATGCTGGGTACGCTCGTGATCGCCGCGATGCTGCTTGTCCTCGACAAGATGCTCAGCCTGTTCGATTTCGTCGCGGCGGAAGGGGGGCCGGTCAGCGTCGTGTGGCGGATGCTCGCCAATATGCTGCCTGAATATCTCTCGCTCGGCATCCCGATCGGCCTGATGCTCGGCATCCTGCTGGCCTTCCGCAAGCTCGCTTTGTCGTCGGAACTGGATGTGATGCGCGCGGTCGGCCTGTCCTACGGCCGGCTGCTGCGCGTGCCCTATATGTATGCGATCGCCCTGGCGCTGCTCAATTTCGGGATCGTCGGCTTCGTCCAGCCTTTGTCGCGCCACGCCTATGAAGCGCTGCGATTCGAACTGCGATCGGGTGCGCTTGGCGCGTCGATCAAGGTCGGCGAGTTCACCAACTTGGGCAAGCGGATGACCCTGCGGATCGAGCGCAGCAAGGATGAAGGCCGCAACCTTCAGGGCATTTTCGTCCGCGCGGTCAGCCGCGATGGCCAGTCGGTCGCGGTCACCGCGGCGCAAGGCACGTTCCTGGCCACCGACGATCCCGACGTCATCATCTTTCGCCTGCGCGACGGCGTGCTGGTGAACGATGCGCCCAAGTACAAGACGCCGCGCATCCTCTCCTTCTCCAGCCATGACCTGCCGATCGACCTGCCGCAGATCGAGAATTTCCGCGGTCGCGACGTCGACAGGGAAAAGACGATTCCCGAACTGATGGTGATCGGCAAAAATCCCGGAACGCCGCCGAAGTTGAAGGATGAAGTGCGCGCCAACTTCCATTTCCGCATGGTCGAGGTGGTGTTCATGTTCCTGCTGCCGCTTGCCGCGCTGGCCTTCGCCATCCCGCCCAAGCGATCGACCTCGGCGCTCGGCGTTTTCCTCTCGATCGTGTTCATCGTCACCTATCATAAGGTGAACCAATATGGCGAAGGCGTCGGCGCACTGGGGAAGGTCGATCCTATCATCGCGCTATGGGGACCGTTCCTGCTCGCCTCCGGCCTGGTGCTGTGGATGTATCATGTGATCGCCAACCGACCCGGCGGGCAGCCGATCGGCGCGCTGGAAGTAGCCTTCTCGAAGCTTGGCAAGCAGATCGTCCGGCTGTTGCGCTTCGGGCGGCGACGTCCTGTCGCGGAAGGAGCGGCCTGACCCATGCAGTTCAATTTCTTCCCCTCGCGCCAGATCAGCTGGTATATGGCGCGCCTGTTCCTGACCCGGACCTTTGCTGTATTGATGCTGCTGGTGGTCGTCCTCCAGACGCTCGACCTGCTGGGCAATTCGGGCGACGTATTGTCCTATCCGGGCAATGGCGATCCGGAATTGTGGCATTATGTCGGCCTGCGCGCACCGCAGATCGTCGCGCGGTTCCTGCCATTCTCGGTGCTGCTGGGTACACTCGTCATGCTGGCGACGCTCAACCAGAATAGCGAAATCATCTCGATGAAGGCGGCGGGCCTGTCCGCGCACCAGATATTGGCACCGCTGATCGCAACGGCGCTGGGCGTATCGGTCATCAGCTTCGTCTTCAACGAGCGGATCGTCGCCAGATCGACCGCGGCGCTCAGCGCGTGGCAGGCGGTCGATTACGGCCCGATCCCGCGCGACAGTGGGGTCAAGAGCAATCCCTGGGTGCGCGACGGCAACAATCTGGTCAACGCAGCGATCGTGGCCGGGCGCGGCAATGAAGTGCAACTGCGCAAGGTGCAGATCTACAATCGGATCAACAATAGCCTGACGACCATCGTCCAGGCGCCCAAGGGCCATTATGACGCCGTCAGCAAAAGCTGGCTGCTGGAAGGCGCGCGCCAGTTCGATGTGGCGCGCGGCACCGTCCGCAATGTCGGCACCGTCCGCTTCGGCCGCGACATCCGCCCGGACCAGTTCACCCTGGCGAAGGTCGATCCTGACGCACTCACCTTTCGCGAACTGGAGGCCGCGATCTCTGACCTGCATGACGCCGGCCGTCCCACCGCGGAGTTGGAGGGTAGTCTGTGGCACAAGCTGTCGGGGCCGCTGTCTGCGCTGCTGATGCCGATCCTGGGGTCTGTCGCGGCGTTCGGCCTCGCGCGATCGGGTCAGCTGTTCATGCGGGCGGTGCTGGGCATGGCGTTGGGCTTTGCTTATTTCGTCGCCGACAATTTCTCGCTCGCGATGGGGAGCCTTGGCGCCTATCCGCCGGTGCTCGCCGCCTGGGCGCCGTTCTTCCTGTTCCTGCTGGTCGGCGAAACGGTGCTGTTCAGGACGGAAGAATAGAGAAATAAAAAGGCCCCGGCGACCAAGGGACGTCGCGCGGGGCCTTCCAGAGGGGGCGTTCCGATCCTCATAGGGGGAGGGGAAAGAGACCGGAACAACCCCGATATAGGTTGAGCAAAATCGGGTTTCAACAGGAAACTGAAATAATATTCGGGCCTGTTTTTCGCATCTTACCCCCATAACCTCGCCAGCGTCGCCAACAAACCGTGCTCATCCGCGGCGTTATCCGCCCTTGGCGCGCCATAGCCGCGACATTCCAGACAGTCGGCGCGGACGCCTGCGCCCATGACCAGCGCCCTGACGTCCGACACGGCCTGCATCGCCCAGCCGCGCTGGATCAGCGCCTGGCGCGCCAGCATGTCGCGGGGCGCGCTCGCGTCGCCCTGTTCGCGGTCGGCGATCGACTGGACGAAGGCAGCGAAGCTGTCGGGCTGCTTCTCGATATAATAGGCTTTCGCCTTGGCCGGATCGAGTTTCGCGCGACGCGCGGCTTCGGCAATGGCGTCCTCCAGCCCGCCGAAGCGATCCACGAGGCCGATCTGGCGCGCCGTGCCTCCGTCCCAAACGCGGCCCTGCGCGATGGCGTCGATCGCTTGCGGAGACTTTTTGCGTGATTGCGCGACGAGGCCCACGAAGCGGCGATAGATATCCTCGACGCCCAACTGCATGATCTGGTTGAATTCCGGCGTGGTGCCACCTGCGACGTCGGGCTGGCCGGACAGTGGCGTGGTGCGCACCCCGTCGGTGGTGATGCCCATCTTCGCCAGCGTCCCTTCGAAACTGGGCAGGATGCCGAATACACCGATGGAGCCGGTGATCGTGTCCGGTTCGGCGAAGATGATATCGGCCGGGGTCGATACCCAATAGCCTCCGCTGGCCGCGACATTGGCCATGGAGACGACAACGGGCAGGCCCTTGGCCTTCGCCTTCACGATCGCGCCGCGGATCTTCTCCGAAGCCATGACGGAGCCGCCGGGCGAATCGACGCGGACGACCAGCGCCTTCAAATCCTTTTCATCCAGCGCGGTCAGGAGCAGGTCGGAGATGGTGTCGCCCGCCGCCGTGCCGGGACCGGCCTCGCCATCCACGATGTCGCCCGCGACTGTCAGCACGCCGATCTGCCCGTCATTGGCGGGTTTGTGCGCTTTAACATAGGCGGCGAAGTCAATCGTGGCGAAACTGCCCGCCTTGTCGCTGGCCGCTTCGCCTGCGATCTGCGCGACACGCTCGCCAAAGGCCGCTTCGTCGCCCAGCTTGTCGACCAGACCGTTGGTGAGCCCGGCCTTGCCCATGTCACCCCCGACCGCTTGCGCGGCAACCAGCGGGTTGGCGGCATAGGCGGCGATCTTCGCATTGGGTCGGGCCTTCGTCACATCGTCCTGCCAGTTTTGCCACAACGAACCGGCCAGCGCCTGATTAGCCTGTTTGGCTTCAGGCGATTGTTCGGTGCGGGTGAAGGGTTCGACAAAGCTCTTATATGTGCCGACCCGATAGACATGGGTGTTGACGCCCAATTTGTCGATCAGTCCCTTATAATAGAGGTTGGAGCCGCCCCGCCCCATGATCGCGACGCCGCCCAGCGGATCGCTCCACACTTCGCTGGCATGGGCGGCAATCTGATAGCCATCGTCGCTGTAGAGGGTGGCATAGGCCAGCACCGGCTTTTTCGCGGCGCGCACCGCGTCCAACGCCTTGCCCACGCGGGCCATCGCGACCTGGCCACCGCCAACGAAACCGTCCAGGTTCAGCACGACCGCCTTCACCTTGGGGTCGCTCCTCGCGGCGTCGAGCGCGGCGACGATGTCGGACAGGCGATATTCCTTGGCGTCCGGGCCGGAGCCGGAGAGCAGGGCCATCGCGCCGATTTCAGCCGGCTGTTCTACGATGCTGCCATCCAGATCGAGCAGCAGCGCGCCCGACGATACGGTCTTGCCGGGCTTTGGTGAATAGGAGAGGGCGGCATAGAGCGCGCCGAAGAAGAGCAGCAGGAAGAGGAGGACGAGGCCGTCCTTGATCGCGACCAATATGCGCCAGGCGCCCTTCACAAATGCCAATTGCTGCTCCTGTTGCTGAACCCTGTCGGAGCTATCGCAACGACGCGCCGACTGCAATGTGGGGCGCGCGCGTTTGGCGACAACCTTGCGCCAATGAATTAGCGCGTTATGGGGAGGCCATCATTCGCCGTTATCGTGCAGGAGACGCGCCTTATGCCCACTCTCGTCCTCATCCGTCATGGCCAGTCGTCGTGGAACCTGGAAAATCGCTTCACCGGATGGTGGGACGTGGACGTGACCGAGAAGGGCGCGGAAGAAGCGCGCGCCGCCGGTCGCCTGATGGCGGAAAAGGGGCTGGATTTCGACCAATGCTATACCAGCTTCCAGACGCGCGCGATCAAAACGCTGAACTTGGCGCTGGAGGAAATGGGGCGGCTGTGGCTGCCGGTCGAGAAAGACTGGCGCCTGAACGAGCGCCATTATGGCGGCCTGACCGGCCTCAACAAGGCGGAGACAGCCGCCAAGCACGGCGACGACCAGGTCAAGATCTGGCGCCGCAGCTTCGATATTCCGCCGCCGGTGCTGGAAGCGGGCAGCGAATTCGACCTGTCGAAAGACCGGCGCTATGCGGGCATCGCCATCCCCTCGACCGAGAGCCTGAAGGACACGATCGCGCGCGTTCTGCCCTATTGGGAGGCAACGATTGCCCCCGACCTGAAGGCGGGCAAGCGCGTGCTGATTTCCGCGCACGGCAATTCGCTGCGCGCGCTGGTCAAGCATTTGTCGAACATTCCCGACGATGAAATCACCCATCTGGAAATCCCGACCGGCCAGCCGATCGTTTATGAACTGGCGGACGATCTGAGCGCGGTGGATCGCTATTATCTGTCGGAACGCTAAGCCTTTCAGCAGGCCGCAACTGCCGGGAGGATGATAAAAAAGGCGCCCTTCCTGTCGGAAGAGCGCCTTTTTTCATATTTGTTATCGGTTCAGAACTTCAGGCGGCTTTCCACGCCGATCACGCGCGGCTGCGCGACCGATTGGGCGTAGCCGCGATAGATGACGCCGTCATTGACTTGGCCATAGCGGGTCAGGTCGTTGCCGATGCCGGTGATCGCATATTTGACGAAGATGTTGTTGGCGAACACACCGATTTCATAAGCGTCGGTCTTGTAACTGATGTTCGCGCGGCTCATCGTGTAGGACGGGATGCGCTGGCCACCGCCACGCAGGCCGGCGCGGCTGTATATGCCGCCGGTATAGGTGGTGGTCCAGCCCAGCACGACCGTATATGAGCGTGCTCGATCCGGGCGACGCGCCCGCATCCGGTCGCCCGGTGCCCGGCGGCATCACCATGCGCGAAGCTATCCCGATGGTGCGCCAGATCTGCGCCCAGAACAAGGTGGTGGGCTTCGACCTGCTCGACGCCGCGCCGATCCTGGACCCGACCTATGTCAGCCGGATGAGCGCTAACTATATCTTGCACGCCTGCCTTAGCGGCATCGCGATGCGCAAGACGGGCGCGACACCGGTCCAGACCGCCAAGCACTGAATCCGGGGGGACCGCCATGCCATCGATCCATGCGATAAGCGGATGGGGCATGGCTGCGGCCGCGGCGGCATCCGCCGTGGTGGCAGGCAACAGCTTCGACACGCCCAACCCGCCGCCGCCTTTGCCGCAGGAAGATATTATGGGCGAACCCAAGCCCATCGATCTGCCTGCCGATGTCGCGGCAAAGTTGACGGGCATCGCGCCGGAAAAGGTCGCGCTGATTAAGGAGAGGCGCACCGGCCGCTATGTCGAGAAGGATGCGCTGTTCGACAGCATCCGCACCATGCCTGCCGGCGAACTCACTGCCTATATCGACTCGATCGCAGCGCTCCACGCGCAGGTCGAATATAAGGAAGGGCGCGACGTCAAGACGATCCCGCTCGACACCCGATCCGCCTGGGTCAACGCCTGGAAAGCCAAGCGCCCGCTGGTGATGGACCCCAAGCGCGATGCCGGGCCAATGGACCTGGGCCGCTATATCGGCGGGCGGCGCGGGGGTTTTGCGACCTTTGCCGGCGCGCCCGTCGCGATGACGCCGGAAGATTTGAAGGCAGGCAAGGTGGATGTCGCGATCGTCGGCGCACCGCTGGATATGGGATCGGGCTGGCGCAACGCGATCGACGGGCCGCGGGCGCTGCGCATGACGGGCGGGGCTGGCGGCAACGACATGTATGCGATGATCAACCCTAGTTCCGCGTTGGAGATCGTCGATTACGGCGACATCGCCATCGACCAGAACAGCACCGAACGATCAGTTGCCCATGTCCGCGAGATGGTCCGTGAAATCGCGCAGACCGGCGCAATCCCGATCGTCATTGGCGGCGACCACAGCCTGGAATATCCCAATGTCGCCGCTGCCGCAGACGTGCATGGGAAAGGCAATGTCAGCGTCGTCCATTTCGACAGCCATTATGATGTCGGCCGCAACGGCGTTCACTGGATCACCCACGGATCGTTACTGGAACCCGGTGTCGTCGGAGCATGGCCAGGACAATTATTACGCCCCGAAAAAGAAATCCTGACACTCGTCAAGATTCTGATGGCGGATTGCGCAGCCGCCATACGTCATTTGGGCAATAGCGCCATTCGAGCGCCTGCTTAGGCTTCGACATGCGCCCAGGGCAAATAGCCGGGCGTCAAGGGGGACATATAGGGTGAAGCGGCTTCCCGTCACGAAATTGGGCCTGTTGGCGCTTTTCTCCGCGTCGGTCGTGTTCGCGCAGACGGATGGCGGCCCCGATGGCGCGACGATGAAGGAAACGGAGGCGGGCATCCCGGTCACCGATCCGCTGGTCACCGAAAAATGCAGCGCCTGCCACACCGCGGACGCCAAGGGCAATTTGTCGCGGATCAGCTGGGTCCGCACCACGCCGGAGGGCTGGGCGCAGGCGATCAAACGGATGGTGCGCCTGAACGGTCTGGCGATCACGCCGGAAGAAAGCCGGGCGATCGTGAAGTCGCTCTCCGCGTCGCATGGCCTTGCGCCCGAAGAGGCCCGCCCGGTCATGTATCTGCCCGAAAAGCGGATGCTGGACGAAACCATCATCCCCAACGAAACCATGCGCGGCGCGTGCGCCAGCTGCCACAGCTATGCCCAGCCGCTCTCATGGCGCCGGTCGAAGCTGGAATGGAAGACGTTGCAGGATTTGCACGTCGCCCTCTATTCGCAGGCCGACGCCCAATATCGCCGCCCGGCCGAGGACAGCGAACAGCCAACCGGCCGCGATCCCAAGGACAAGCTGACCCGCGGCGATTATGCGCTGACTTATATGCCCAAGGTTGCGCCGCTGCATACCCCCGAATGGGCCGCCTGGAGCGCGCGCCAGCGCAATCCGCGCCTGGCCGGTGAATGGCTGGTGGTCGCTTCGGTGCCGGGCAAGGGCCGCTATGTCGGCGAACTCAGCATCGCTGCGGGCAGGCAAGCCGACGAATTTACGACCCGCGCGACCCTTCGCTCGCTCACTGATGGCGATACGGTCAACCGCACTGGCACCGGCATCGTCTATGCGGGCTATAGCTGGCGTGGGTCGTCCACCGGCGCAGGCGCGGCCAAGCCCGACGATCTGACCAGCGCGGCGCGCGAAGCCCTATGGTTCGCCCCCGACCAGCAAAGCGCGCAGGGCCGATGGTTCTGGGGCGACTATCAGGAATTTGGATATGACGTGAAGCTGGTCCGCGCCACCGCCGCGCCCGCTATCTTGGCGGTGACGCCGGGTCCAGTCAAGGCGGGGACGAAGGGCGTGCAGCTGCGTATCCTGGGCCACAATTTGCCAGCCTCGCTCAGCGCCGCCGATGTCGATCTAGGCGCTGGCGTGAGCGTTACCAAGATCGTTTCGGCCAGCCCCAAGGAGATGGTCGTGACCGCCGATGTCGCACCCGGCGCATCGTCCGGTCAGCGCCACGTCGCCATAGCGGGCGCGGTGCTGGAGCAGGCCTTCCCGGTGTTCCATAAGATCGATTATATCAAGGCGACGCCCGAAACCGCGCTGTCGCGGCTGGGCGGCATCAAATTCCCCAAGGGCTATCAGCAGTTCGAAGCGATCGGCTATGAAAATGGCCTCGACGGCAAGCCCAATACGCCCGACGACATCGCCGTGGGTCCGGTCGCCGCCGACTGGGCGATGCAGGAATTCCTGTCGGTCTTTTATGACGACGACACCAAATATGTTGGCGCGCTTAGCCCCTCCGCCTTCTTCACGCCTGCGGAGGAGGGGCCGAACCCCGCCCGTCGCTTCGGCCGCAACAATTATGGCGAAGTCTGGGTCGTTGCGACCGCCAAGACGGAAAAGGACAAGTTCGGCAAGCCGCTGAGCGCCCGATCCTACATGGTCGTGACCGTGCCAGCCTATCAGAAATGGGATCAACCGGAGGTGTCGCGATGACCGTCATGCAGGCGCCCGCCTATCGCCGGGCCGAATATCATGGGTTCGAAGCGGGCGGAGGCCACTTTGTCTATCTTGTGAGCGCCGGCGCGATCTTCGAAATCGACGCGGATGTGCGAGCGGTGCTGACGCGCCTCGACGGCCAGGAACTGACCCATGCCGCTCTGGTGCGCGAATTGGCGAGCGATGGCCGCGATCCGGCCGAAGCCGAAGCGCTGGTGCGCGAACTGCGCGTGGCGCGGCTGATCCAGCTTGGCGCCGCCGCCCCGGTCATGCCCCAAGCGCCGCCGGCCGACTTTCCGCTCCAGGCGCTGGTGCTGAACGTCACCAACCAGTGCAATCTCGCCTGCACCTATTGCTACGAGTTCGGCGCCGACAAGATCGCGACGCCGGCGGGCAAGCCCAAATATATGACGCTGGAAACGGCGCAGGCTTCGGTCGACCTGCTCATCAGGGAAGCGGTGGGCCGCAAGGCGGTGCATATCACCTTCTTTGGTGGCGAAACGCTGATGAATTTCAAGCTGCTGCGCGACGTGGTGGACTATGCCAACACGGCCACGGCTGCGGCGGGGAAGGGGATTACCTACAGCCTTACCACCAACGCGACGCTGCTGACGCCGGAGATCGTGGCCTTTCTGTCCGACAACCGCATCGGTGTGACCGTATCGATGGACGGCCCGCCGGAGATGCAGGACAAGCATCGGGTCTATAAAAATGGCAAGGGCAGCTATGCGGTGATCGAACCGCGCCTGCGCACGCTAATCGCCCATCACAAGACCCGCGCCATTACCGCGCGCGTGACGCTGACCGAAGGCGTCACCGACGTCGTGCGGATCTTCCGCCATTTGAAGGATGACCTTGGTTTCCACGAAGTCGGCTTCGCGCCGGTGACGACGGGCGAGGAACGCGCCTATTCGCTGGACGGTAACGGCATGGACAGCGTGCTGGCGCAGTTCAGCCTGCTGGCGGACGAATGGCTGGAATATGCGCTGCGCGGCGAATCCCATGGCTTTACCAATGTCAGCGAGACGATCAGCGAGCTGATCTCTGGCGTCAACAAATCGCATCCCTGCGGCGCGGGCCTGGGCCTGATGGGCGTCAGCCCGTCCGGCGACCTGTCGCCCTGCCATCGCTTCACCGATGCCGACACGCACAGCATGGGCCATGTTTCCACCGGCATCGACCGCGCCAAACAGGGCGCGTTCCTGAAAAAGGGCCATGTCGAAGCGAAATATGATTGCCAAAGCTGCTGGGCGCGGCCGCTTTGCGCAGGCGGATGCCATCATGAGGCGTTCGTGCGCTATGGCGACACCGGCCACGCCAACCTCCATTATTGCGACTGGATACGGCAATGGACCGACACCTGCCTGCGCATCTACGGCGTTCTAGCGGTGCAGAATCCCGGCTTCCTCGAACGCTTCGCTGAACGAAAGGGCCTGTCATGAAGCATCTTCGTGCCATCAATAAAAAGGCGCGCGCGATCGGCGAAGCAGTGGCCGAGATTGAGGCCGCGTCGGCCGGGACACCCGCAGACATGGAAGAGGATGTGGTCGCCCTCCAGCAGCAACCGCGCCCGCATGTGCCGATGGGCTGCACCCTGTCCTTTTCGCCCGGCTGGGAAGTCGATGCCGGCGGCGGCACGGCGGGCCTGTGCCAGCCGGTAGAGCGCGACATCTACGACTGCTACGTTACCTGCTTCTGGCCCGTTCAGGTGCCTGACCATGTGAATTATTCGCCCGACTGGGCCAGCAACTGCGCCACCGCCACCAAGGACTGGCGCAGTCTCGATCTCGTTTTTCCATGAGGCGCGCCATGTCGACATTCCGCACCATCGTCGCTGCGGGGCTTGCAGCGCTCACCGCGCTTCCGGCGTCCGCCGCCACCCTGTTCATGGGGTCCTATCCCGACGAACTGCTGGTCTTCGACGAAGGCAAGGCGGCGGTCACGGGCAAGATCAAGCTCGACACCGGCCTGCCAACGTCGATGCTGCTGTCCGACGATGGCAAGCGCATCTACGTCACCACCATCACCACCAGCGGGATCGAGGTGATCGACACCGCGACGCGCAAGGTGATCAACAAGTTCAGCCTGAACGATGGCGCCACCCGCTATCGCTTCTGGGGCGGGACGGCAGACCCTACCGGCCGCTATTTCTACACGGTCATCAGTCGTTTCGACAAGGAAATCGACCGCTATAAGGTCAGCAAGCCGATGTACGGCGTGATCGACCTGAAGCTGCAAAAGGTCGTGCGCACCGTCGATATCGACAAGGAGGACGAGAAAGCGGGCGGGGGATATCGCGCGGCCTATAAAGTGTCGCAGGACGGCAAATATCTCTACATCTTCGGCGACAAGGTGCTGATCCTGACTGTCGCGGACATGAAGGTCATCGATCGCATCGACCTGGCCAAGCCCGAAGGGACGGGGCTGGAGAATGTCGGCTTCGGCGGCGCGATCGACACGATCCGCACGCCGGGCCAGTTTGTGTCGCTGTTCAACGCGGCCGACCCCTATATACACAACAAGATGTTCGGGCTCGCCCGTTTCGACCTGAACAGCCGCCAGTTCGACTTCACCCCGATCGGCCCCGCGCCGGACAATATGGCCGGCCTGCAAATGACATCCGACGGTAGCCAGGCCTATACCGTCGTGACCAACGGGAAGCTGGGCAACAAGCGTTGCGAATTCTGGCACATGGACATGAAGACCAACGTAGTCGTGGACAAGGCGGAGTTTCAGTGCCGGTCCCGCTTCCGCTTCGGCATGTCGATGGATGGGAAGAAGCTCTACATCTACGGCGCCAGCTATGATGTCGAAGTCTATGACGCCCGGACGCTGAAGCTGGAAGCGACCTGGGATCTGGGCAATGACACCACCGGCGCGGGTATGGTCGCGGTGGAATGATGAAAATCCGCATCTGTTTCGACTTTGGTAGTAGAATGACGGTCTTTCCCGGCCCGCCGCTCGACCCCGCGCGAGACAAGAGGCAGAAGGCTGGATGACAAGCATCGCCATCCGGGGCAGCGGCATCGCCGCCAAAGGATGCGGGCATATACTGGCTGGCGCGGGCGTTCGGGTCGCAATCGAAGAACGCCGCCGCCTGTCCGTGCCGACGATCATGCTGAGCGATCCGGCCCTAAGCCTGATCCGCGGCGTGTTCGATCGGCCGGACCTGTTTGCCGACCAACCGCGCGTGAAGCGGCGCGTGGTCGCCTGGGGCGGGGTGCCGGTCATGCTGCCCCATAGCGCCGCGCTGGCGTCGGAGGATGAGGTCCAGGCAGCCTTACCATCCATCCTGGCATCTCAGGCCGGCCCGGTGGATTTCACCATCCATGCCACGCCGCCCATGCCGTTGGGGGACATGCACATCTTTGGCGAACGCCATGCCGTCGCGGCCAAGGTGCAATTGCGCGACCCCGCCTGCATCGAAGAGGCGCGGATTGAAGCGGTAGCCGCAGGCTGGCTTTATCTGGTGCCAGCGGAACCGGGCCTTGGCTGGCTGCTGGGCGTGGGCGGTTCGATGGACAGGCTGCTGGGCCAGAGCGCGCTGATCGCGCCGGTCGTGGACGCGGTCGGGGCGACATCCACGCCCTTTCCGGCTGCGCCGCGCCTGCAATTGCCGCTTCATGCCGATGACTGGCTGGCCTGCGGCACGGCGGCTGCGGGCTTCGACCCGATTTGCGGCGACGGGACGGCGCAGTCGGTGCGGGAGGCGATATTGGCGGCCGCCGTCGTGATGGCCATGGCCGATGGCGGGGATCGCGCCGCGCTGCTCACCCATTATCAATCGATGCTGATCGCGGCGATGCGCCGTCACCTGCTGCTTTGCGCGCAATTTTACGCCAATGGCGGGCAGGGTGACTGGTGGCGCGCGCAGCATGACGCGCTGATGGCGGGGCATCATATGTGCACCGGCCTGCTGGCCCGGCTGCCCGAACCGCGCTTTCTGCTCGACGGCTTCCGGCTGGTGCCGCGGCAGGCGGCGGCGTGAGCGCCTCGACCGCGCCGCCTATCGCTGATTGGGGCACCTACAAACGCCTCACGCCCTTCCTGCGCCCTTATCCCGGCGCGTTGCTGGTCGTGCTGGCGATCAGCCTCGTCTCGACCATGTTAGGTCTCGCCCAGCCCTATCTCTCCAAGCTGATGATCGACCAGGCGCTGCTCAAGCGCGACACGGGGGCGCTGATCGACATCGCCGCGATCATGGTCGCCGTCACCATAGCGGGCTTCGCCGTCAATATCCTCGCCAGCTACCGCTATGTCTCTCTTTCCGCCGCGATGCTCTACGACATTCGCGCCGCGCTGCTCCGCCATCTCCAGACCCTGTCGCCCCGTTTCTACGGCAGCTTTCGGCTGGGTGACCTCGTGTCCCGCATGAACAGCGACGTCAGCGAAGTGCAGCGCATCGCATCCGACACTTTGCTGTCGGTGGTCAGCAATCTGCTGTTCTTCGTCGGCTGCGTCGCGATGATGCTCTGGCTCGATTGGCGGCTCTTCCTGGTGAGTGTCGTGCTGGTCCCGGCCAGCCTGGCGACGTTCAGCTACTATCAACGCCACCTGACCGCACTGACGCGCGACATGCGGGAGCGGGGGGCGGACCTGGGCAGCCTGTTGGTCGATACGGTGATGGGGATGCGTGTCATCGCCTCGCTCCGCGCGGGTGAGCATGAGGTGGGCCGGTTCAAGACCAAGAATGACGCCTTCGTCGCGTCGATGCTGCGGATGCAGGTCGCGTCCTTCATGACCGGTGCGCTGCCCGGCACGCTGATGACGGCGGCGACTTCTGCGGTGATCCTCTATGGCGGCTGGCGGATCATTCATGACGGGATGAGCATCGGTACGCTCGTCGCCTTCATGACCTATCATATGCGGCTGCTTTCACCGATCCAGACGCTGATGGGGCTGACGTCCGGCCTCGCGTCGGCGCGGGTGTCGCTGGGGCGCATCTTCGAACTGTTCGATACCAAGCCTGAAGTCGTAGAGCGCAACGAGGCCCTGCCCATGGCACGGGCGGGCGCGATGCGTTTCGAGCAGGTCGCGATGCGTTATGATCGCGATGCCGTGCTGCGCGATATCGACCTGACGATCCCGCCGGGAAGCCTCTGCGCCATCCTTGGCCCCAGTGGCGTCGGCAAATCGACCATGGCCGATCTGATGGTGCGTTATCTCGATCCCGACAGCGGCCGCATCACGGTCGATGGCCGCGACCTGCGCGACTACGCCCTCGACGATCTGCGGCGGGAGATCATACTGGTCGATCAGGCCCCCTATCTGTTCAACGAGACGATCGCCGCCAATATTGGTTTCGCCATGGTGGACGTGTCGCAAGAGGCGATAGCAGCGGCGGCCCATGCGGCCGGGCTGGACGGCTTCATCGATAAACTGCCCGAAGGCTATGAAACGCGCGCGGGTGAGCGCGGCATGGCGCTGTCGGCGGGCGAGCGGCAACGGGTGGTATTGGCCCGCGCCTTGCTGCGCCAGCCCAGCATCCTGATCCTTGACGAACCGACATCGGCGCTGGACGGCGACACCGAACAACTGGTGGCGGGACGCCTGCGCGATGCGCTGCCCCATGCCACGATAATCGTCATCACCCACAAGCCCGCACTGGCGCGCATGGCCGACATGATCGTCAGATTGGATCAGGGACGGGCGACGACCACGCAGCGCGCCGCACTGGTCGATGCCTGATCCGATCCGTATCGCCATCATCGATAGCGGCGCCCATCCCGATCATCCGCATATCGACGCCGCCCGGCTGCTGCCCGGCATCGCCATAGCGGGCGACGGCGCGATCAACGAGTGCGACACCATCGACGCCCTTGGCCATGGCACCGCCGTCACCGCCGCGATCCATGGGCAGGCGCCCGAAGCGCTATGCCTGCCGATCCGGGTGTTCCACGATACGCTTCGCACCACCGCGCGGGCCTTGGTGACCGCCATCGATTGGGCCGTGGGGGCGCAGGTGGACATCATCAATCTCAGTCTGGGTACGGTGAACCCAGCCCATCGCGACATGTTCGCGGCGGTCGCCGACCGGGCGGTGGCGGCGGGCGTGCTGATCGTCGCCGCGCGGGAGGCGGAAGGGACGCCCTGCTATCCGGGCAGCCTGGCCCAAGTGCTAGGCGTGTCGCTCGACTGGGACTGCCCGCGCGAAGAGCATGTCGTGCGCGACGGGATCATCTTCGCGTCCGGTCATCCCCGGCCGATCCCCGGCGTGCCGCAGCGGCGCAACCTCCATGGTGTCTCATTCGCTGTCGCCAATATGAGCGGCATCGTGGCGCGGGGCGGGCGACCGGCGATCGCTGGCTATCGCGATCAGGCGACGCCAAACCCCACGACCCGCTCGACCATCCAGAAGCAGCCGATCGCGCCCACCGCATAGAGCGCCGCGACCCGCACCGGGGTCGCCAGCGATACCGCGCGCAACCCCGCCAGCGCCGCGATGATCGCGCCGACGAAGCTCAACTGTCCCGCCTCCACGCCGATGTTGAAGAAGACCAGCGCCGGCAGCTTCTCGCCCGCCTGCACGCCCAGTTCGCCCAGTGCCATCGCGAAGCCCAGGCCATGGAGCAGGCCGAATAGCGATACGACGATCGCCTGCCGCCGGAACGCAAAAGCCTGTTGTCCCTTGCCCACTAATAATGCTTCCCGCGCCATGAAGGCGATGGACAAAGCGATTGCGGCTTCCACCGGCGGCACCGGCACGCGCACCAGTTCGAAAAAGGCGATGGCGAGCGAGATGGAGTGGCCGGCAGTAAAGGCGCTCACCAGCCAGAGCAGGTCGCGCCCGCGTGCCAGCAGCGCCAGGCACAAGACGAAGGCTAGGTGATCCCAACCCAGCCAGATATGCCAGACGCCCTGCGCCAGAAATTCCGGGGCGATCTGGGCGATCGGGCGCGCCGTTGCGGCGGTTTCGCCGACCGGCACGGCGATGCCTTGCGCGTCGCCGGTCAGGCTGCGATCGACCTGCGCGCCCATGACATTGGTGACGAAGCGACCACCATCGGCCTTCCACGGCGTCTGGATGGTATCGCCAGCGGTAAAGGGCCGATCGCACGCCAATTCAAAGGCATATTGCGCCCGCCCGCCGCCCGTCTGGCGCGTCATGCCGGTCTGGCGGCAGCCGTCGGGCAGGGCGAGCGGTGCGGGCTGGCCCACCGCTTCGGGGACGGCGGCGGTAAATTTCATAGGTATTAGGGTCTTCGCCGCGGGTCAGGGTAAAGTTGGCGGACAGGAAGATATCGGCCATCGCCGTGCCTGGCGCCAGCGCCGCCAGCGCGAGCAGCAGCAGGGCGAACAGCTTATTCCTCGACATCGAACTCCTCCTTCAGGCTGGCCAGCGCCTGTTGAATGGCGGCATTGCTGTGGGCGATCATATAATCCTGCCGCACCTGGTCCTTGATCGCGGGGAAGGGGATAATGGCGGATGCGATACGCTCGCTCTTCTTCACGAAATGCCAACCACGCGGGGATGGGATCGGGCCGATCCACCGGCCTTCGGGCGCGGTCTTGAGCGTGTCGACGAAGGACTGGCCGAAAATCCCGCGCACCATGGAGTCGCCATAGCGGGGAAAGACTCGGCCCAGCCAGAAATCCTCGCCTTCGATGCTGCCGGTGTTCGAGCGGACCAAGAACCTGCTCGGGTATCCGGTGCAGTTCGAGGGCAATAAATGTTCGCCCAACATCATGTATTCGGGCGCGCAGCCCAACCAGCAGGCGCTGCCCGCGCTGGAATGGGCCGTGTCGCAGAGGCACAAGAGCTTCTTTCTCGTCGGCTCCGACTATGTCTATCCCCGCACCGCCAACCTGATCCTGAAAAAGCATATCGAAAAGGGCGGGATGCAGGTGCTGGGCGAAGCCTATGTGCTCTTGGGCGGCACCGACTTTTCCGGCGTGATCGCGAAGATCGCGCAGGCCAAGCCCGCGATGATCATCAACACGCTGAACGGCGACAGCAATGTCGCCTTCTTTAAGCAGTTGCAGGCGGCGGGCATCGATACCAAGGCGATGCCGATCATGTCCTTCTCCATCGGCAAGCAGGAAGCGCAGGGGATGGGCGCGGGCTTGGTCGAGGGCAGTTATGCCGCCTGGAATTATTTTCAGAGCCTGCCAGGCAAGGCCAAGAGCAAGTTCATTGCGGCCTATAAGGCGAAGTTCGGCAAGGACGCGGCGATCACCGATCCGATGATCCATAGCTATCTCGACGTCTATGCCTGGAAGGCGGCGGTGGAGAAGGCCAAGAGCTTCGACCCTGACGCCGTGCGCAAGGCGGCAGCGACGCTGGGCGGCTTTGACACGCCGATGGGCAAGGTCAGCTTCGCGGCCAACCAGCGCCTGGTGCAGAAGGCTTATATCGGCAAGCTGAAAGCCGACGGCCAGTTCGAGATCATCGCCGACAGCCGCAAGGACATCGCGCCCGAACCCTATGACGCGCTCGCCTTCCCCGGCAAGACCTGCAGGCTTTGAGGGGCACGCCGCCTTCCGTTCACCCTGAGCGACGTCGAAGGGCTTTGCAGAGCGGAGGCGAAGCACATTTCGCTTCGCTCAACGGAAGGCTTCGACTGCGCTCAGCCCGAACGGATGTTGGATAATGGACGCCCTTTTCCTCAACCAGCTGTTCAACGGCGCATCGCTGGCGTCGCTGTATCTGCTTGCCGCGCTTGGCCTGGCCCTCTCCTTCGGGCTGATGCGCGTCATCAATATGGCGCATGGCGAAATGCTGATGCTGGGTGGCTATCTGGCGTGGATGACGCTGCTCGTCGTGCCGGGGGCGCTGGGGATCATCCTCGCCATTCCGGTCGCTTTCATCGGCGCGGCGGCGACGGGCGGCCTTATCCAGTCCACCCTGATCCGCCGCCTGTCGGCCCGCCCGCTCGACACGCTGCTCGCGACCTGGGGCGTCAACCTGATCCTGCAACAGGGCGCACGCGACCTGTTCGGCGCGGTCGGCGTGGAGGTGCGGGCACCCGAATGGCTGACCGGCAGCTTCGTGGCTTTTGGCGTGACCCTGCCGTCGGCGCGGCTGTTCATCATCCTGATCGCGGCCCTCGTGCCGGGCGGTCTGGCGCTGCTGCTGCTCAAGACCCGGATCGGCCTGCTGGTCCGCGCGGTCAACTAGGATCGGATGATGGCGTCGGCCTCCGGCATCGACGTGAAGCGGGTGGATCTCACCGTCTTTTGCCTCGGTTCGGGCGTCGCGGGTCTGGCGGGCGTCATGCTGGCGCTGCTTGGCCCGGTCACGCCCAATGTCGGGCAAAGCTATATCATCCCGGCCTTCCTCGTCGTCGTCATGGGCGGCCTTGGCAGTATCGTGGGCACCACGGCATCGGCCATCATCCTCGGCCTGTTCGCGGCGCTCGCGCAGATTTTCGTCGATGTCAGCGTCGCGCATATTGCTGCGCGCCGCGCGCGATGGCGAGAATCGCGTGCGCTTTCTCGGCTACAGCCCTACGCCCTTCAAGGTCGTCGCTTTCGCCATCGCCGCGATGCTGGCTGGGATCGGGGGCGCGCTCTTCACCCTCCACGCGGGCGTGGTGTCTCCAGCCTTGATCGGCGTTGTCCCCTCGATCGAGATGGTCGTCTGGGTCGCGATCGGTGGCCGATACAGCCTGGCCGGGGCGATCGTGGGCGCGCTGCTCGTGAATCTTGCGCGCGATGCCGTGTCGAGCGCCTTCCCCGAACTATGGCTCTACCTGATGGGTGCGCTGTCGCCGCCGTCTATCTGGGCCACACAGCGTGAGCGCGCGGTTGATCGAAATCGCTGCCCTGTCGAGCGCCTATGGCCAGAGCCAGGTTTTGTGGGACGTCGATCTGACCCTGGAGCGGGGCCAGGTGATGGCGCTGATCGGCCGCAATGGCGTCGGCAAGACGACGCTGCTGCCCGCGATCATGGACACGCGCCGGGCGGTTGGCGGTACGATCCGTTTCGATGGGCAGGATATTACCAAGCTGCCCGCGCACAAGCGGTCGCGCGCCGGCATCGGCTTCGTGCCGCAGGGACGGCATGTCTTCCCGCAACTGACCGTCATGGAAAATCTGGAGACGGGCCTGTCCGCGCTCGCTGACCGGGGTAAAGGCGCGGCAAAAGTGCCGCAACATATCTTCGACCTGTTTCCCAAGCTGTACGATATCCGCGCCCGCGCCGCCGGTTTCCTGTCCGGCGGCGAGCAGCAGCAATTGGCCATTGGTCGCGCGCTCGCCGGGGAGCCCAGCCTGTTGCTGCTCGACGAACCGACCGAGGGCATCCAACCCAATGTCGTGCAACAGATTGAGGCGGCGCTCGTCCATGTCCGCGACGAACTGGGCATGACCGTCCTGGTGGTCGAACAATATCTCGACTTCGTCTGGCGCTTCGCCGACCGATACTGTGCGATGCAGAACGGCCGGATCATTCGCCAGGGCAGCATCGCCGAAGAAGGCGCGAAGGATGTCGCGCACTTGGTCCAGATCTAGCGGACCGGCGTCCAGGTCTGGGTCTTGCACAGGAAGGATGCGATGCAGCCCTGCACCTTCAGCGTGCCATTGCCGTTGCGAGTCAGCTTGGACATATAGCTTTTTCCGCCTTCGGGATCGTAGATCGTCCCTTTCCAATGTTCGCCCGCATCCTCGAAGCCGGTGAGCAGGGCAAGGCCAACGAGCGGTTTCGAGCGCAGCGCGGCATCGGGGTTCTTGATGTCTGTCTGCGGGCGACCGGGCGTCGGTTTCACGATCTTTTCGATCTTCCCGCACAGATGCCTGCCGCATGGCGCAATCTGGACGATCGCCTTGCCATCGACGGTCGCCCAGCGGCCGGTGACAGGCTGGGCCGCCTGCGCGGGCAGGCTGGCAAAGGCGGCGGTCAGGGTTGCAATGGCGAAAACGGCCAGCTTCATGCGATCCACTCCTTGTGTTTGATACAAGGATAGCCACGAAAAACCACGCCCGCCACCGCCTTTTTTGGGGGAGCGGGCGGGTCTTTCGGGCGACGCTACGGCAGCGCCTGTCCCCCTCTCCAAAGTTTTTAGAAAGCGGTGCTGATCGAACAGGCCGCCGGACCCAGGATGACGACGAACAGGGTCGGCAGGATAAACAGAATCAGCGGCACCGTCATGATCGCGGGCAGGCGCGCGGCCTTTTCCTCGGCGCGCATCATGCGTTCATGGCGGAATTCGGCCGACAGCACGCGCAGCGCGGACGCCAGCGGAGTGCCGTATTTCTCGGTCTGGATCATGGTCGTGACCACGCCCTTGACCGCGTCCAGCTTCACGCGCGTCGCCAGATTTTCGAACGCCATGCGGCGCTCGGTCAGGAAGCTCAGCTCGATCGCGGTCAACTGGAACTCGTCGCCCAGTTCGGGATAGGCCTTGCCCAGTTCGCGGGACACGCGGTTGAAGGCGGCATCGACGGTCAGGCCGGCCTCGGCGCAGATGACCAGCAGGTCGAGCGCGTCCGGCAGTCCCTTGCGGATCGCGGCCGACCGCTTCTGCACCTTGTTGTCGATATAGATGTCGGGCGCCTTGTAGGCAAGCAACAACGCCACGGCGAAGGCGAAGAAGCGTTTCAGCGGACCCCATTCGGGTTCGATGCCCACGCCATAAAGCATGATCGCCGCAAAGCCGCCGATCATGATCGGCAGGATCATCCGGCCAAAGATCACGGCGACGGCCCAGTCCTTGGACCGGATGCCGGCCTGCGCCAGGCGGATCTGCGCGTCCTTCAACTGGTCGTCCTGCAAGACCTTCAGGCTGGACAGGAAGGACCGCATATTGTCGGTCGTCTGGTTGCGTGTGACCAGCTTGGCGCGGCGCTTGGCGGTCGATGCGGTGATGCCTGCCTTCAGCTGTTCGCGCCGGTCGTTAAGCGCCTTGACGCGCTTGGCCATTGGGTCGCGCACGGTCATTACCGCATAAAGCGCAAACAATATGGCGAGCGTGGCGAGTGCGGCCAGCAGCGTGCCGACATCGGTCGCAGTCAGGCCAAAGAGCGTGCCGGCTGGGGTAGGGGCGTCCATATCTTTTATCCCTTCCCGATCAGATTTCGAAGTTGACCATCTGGGCCATGATGAAGGCGCCGATGCCCATCCAGCACATGCCGCCGATGCCGATCACCTGCATGGTGCTGAGCCCGAACAAACCGGCCGGGTCCGGCGTGAAGAAGGGGGTCATGTAATTGAAGTTGATGTAGCAGATCATGCCGAACACCAACGGAGGCAGCGCACCGATAATATAGGCGGACGCTTTGGATTCCGAGGACATGGCGCGGATCTTCAACTTCATCTGCGCACGCTGGCGCAGCACGGTGGCGAGGTTGGACAGGGTTTCGGCCAGGTTGCCGCCCGTCTCCCGCTGGATCGACAAGGTGATGACGAAGAACTGGAATTCGGCCGTCCCCAGCCGGTCGGCCGTTTCCTGCAGCGCCTGCTCCATGGTCCGCCCGATCCTGATGCGTTCGGTTATCAGCTTGAATTCCTCGCCCACCGGTCCAGGGATTTCGCTGGACACGATGCCCAGCGTTTCGGCGATCGGCAGGCCGGATCGCAAGCCGCGCGTCAGCAGTTCCAGCGCATCGGGAAATTTCGCCGTGAACTTGTTGACCCGTTTCTTGATAAGCCGCCCGACCCACCAGTGCGGCAGGCCAAGCCCGGCCGCCAGACCGACCATCATGGCGAACAGGAACGGGAAGCCGCGGATCATCAGCAACGCCGACAGCAGCAGGAAGATACCGGCGCTGGCCGTCATATACTGGCTGAGCGTCCATTTCTTGCCGGTCATCTTGAGACGCTTGGTCAGATTTTCCGGGTTGGGGATCAGTGACACCAGCATCTTGGCTTCGACGCCGGTCGCCCGATTGGAAATGACCTTGCGCATCCGCGCTTCCAGCAGCGCTTCGGCGGACTCGCTGTGGCGGCCGCGGATCATCGCGACGCGCCGCTTGCGCGCCTTGTCCGGCGACGGACCGGCGAACGCGACCACGCCCAGCCCCAGCAGGGTTGCGATCAGCACCGTTATCAGGATGAAATTGCCGTCCATCTCGTCGCCTGTCTTGTAATGCTGCGCCGCCCATTTGGGGCGGCGCATGCGATCAATTGTCTAGCGTCGCTTTGTCCTTGCGGCGCGATGGCATCATCGACCGGAACTCGCCGATCTTGCCCAGCAGCGAGTCGCCCTTCTTGCGCGGCCCCTTGGGCGCTTCGACCGTATGGTTATGGTCGGCGGCGCCCAGCACTTCGTCCAGCAGGCTGGCGCAAGCCGCGCCGACCTTGCTGCCCTTGGCCGTTTCGGCCAGTGTCTTTCCCAGTTTCGCTGCCTGCGATGCGATGCGCAGGTCGAACGGTATCATAATGTCCACCTTGCGCTCGATCGATTGCTCGAAATCCTTGCGGCTGATCTCAGGCGCACCGGGATGGACGCGGTTGGCGATCACCAGCGGACGGGCCTGGGGCGCATTGCTCTTGAGCCAGGACAGGATGCGGATGGTATCGCGGGCCGCTGCCAAAGTCAGTTCGGTCACCACCAGCGTCACATTAGCGTCGGTCATCAGGTGCGGATGCTGGATCAGCATATTCCGTGGTAGGTCGATGACGCTACATTCGAAGGCGAGACGGAATTCTTCCAGCAACTGGTAGAACGCCCCGCCATCCGTCATCATCGGCTGGCTGATCGGCGCTTCGGCCGACAGGATGGCCAGCGTGTCGCTCGCCCGCACCATGGCGCGTTCGATGAACAGCCCGTCGATGCGGCTGGGATTTTCGATCGCGTCGGTCAGGCCGCGTCCCGGCTCCAGGTCCATCGCCAGCGCGTTGGTGCCGAAATGCACGTCGAGGTCGAGCAGCGCGGTCGGGCGCTTCTTCTTTTCCGACAGCATCCAGGCGAGCGAGGTCGCAATGCTGGATGCGCCGACGCCGCCGCGCGTGCCGATCACGGCGATCGTGGCGTGCGGGCGTTCGGGCGCCACGTCGCGCGGGGCCATGAACACGGCCTGCGCCTGCGCCAGCGCGTCGCGCAGCTGGTCCGCGCCGAAGGGTTTGAGCAGATAATCCTGGATGCCGCTGGCGACCAGATCGCGATAGAGGCGCACGTCGTTGACCTGCCCCGCAGCGATCACGACCGTGCCAGGCTCGCAAACTTCCGCCAGGCTGTTGATGTCGTTCAGCGGATCACCGCTTTCGGACATATCGACGAACAGGATTTGCGGCGATGCGGTGATCGACAGGCTCTGCACCGCATTGCGCATGCCGCCCTTGTTCACCTTTTCCGGCGCCCATCCCAGTTCGGCGGCGACGCCGCGCAGCATGTCAAAGCTGTGATCGTCGCAGACGAAGGCATGGAAAGGATCACGTGGCCCGGCCGCGCCGGGCTTCCAGGGTGCGTTCATCTTATTGCCCTCCTGCCGTCATCTGCTTGAGCTCGCCGGCGCCTGTCGGCGCCTTGTCGCGATAGGTGGAAATGGCGCGGTTCGACGTGACGGTGCGCATGTCGCTGTCGGTGCCCTGACCGCGGACCAGATCTTCCGGGTTGGCGACCATGGCCGCCATGTTGCTGTTGACGCCGCAGCCGAAATTGGAGCTGGTGCCCAGGTTCGTGTCGGTTTCCTGCTTTTCATGCCAATCGGGGCAGCTGGGCACGCTGGCCGTGGCGCGGCGCACGATCAGGCGGACGCTGCCAGCAGGCGCCTCTCCCGCTTCGGCCGAACTGTCCGTCGCGACCAGCAGCCCATAGCGGGCAACGACATTGTCGATATCGTCCCGCAAGGCGGGGCTGAAATAGCCGCCATCGGAGACGACGGCGATATTGTCGCCATAGCCAAGGGCGATCGACGTGAACCAGTCATTGAGCCGGATGGCTTCGTTCGGAGTCAGGCCGCCATTCGACCCAGCCTGGACGTCGAACGTATAGGCGCTGTGCCCCACCACCGGCTGGTGGATGGAATCCACGGTGCGATTGGATCGGGGTAGCGCCTGGGCCGTCATGGGCAGCGCAAGGATCGCGATGGTCACGAACGCTTTGATGGACAGAGAGGTCATGTCTTATTCCTTCCGTCAGAAGCTGAAGCCGGGCGCGACGGCCCCGGACTTCGCCTTGTTTTCGCTGCGCACGGGCGCCGTGGCTTGTGGGCCTACGGGCGTCGGGGCGCCGGGTGCGCGGGTCGGGCCTTGGCCGCGCGCGCCGCTGATGCCGTCATTGCCCTGCTGCAACAGCAGCCCCTGCGCCTGGGTGGCGTTGCGGAAGCCGTCGGTCGGCAGGCGCACGTCGGACGCATTCATCGGTTTCGCCAGATAAGGCGTGACGATGATGACCAGTTCGGTTTCGTTGCGCTGGAAGGAGCGCGACTTGAAAAGGCTGCCCAAGATCGGCACGTCACCCAGGAAGGGCACCTTGTTGATGGTGTTGCCGGTTTCGCTATTGAGCAGGCCCGCGATCATGAAGGCCTGGCCCGATCCTAGCTCCACCGTCGTTTCGGCGGTGCGGCTCTTAAGCGCAGGCACATTGGTGTTGATCGTAAAGTCCAGGCTGGACACCGTCGGCCGCACGCGCAGCGAGATGCGGCCATCGGCCAGCACCGTCGGCGTGAAGGCCAACTGGACCCCATATTGCTTGAATTCGATGCTGTTGCCCTGCGTGCCGTTGCTGACCGTGTAGGGATATTCGCCGCCGGCCAGGAAGCTGGCGGTTTCTCCCGACAGGGCGGTCAGGTTCGGCTGCGCCAATGTCGTCGACAGACCGCTCGATTCGGCGAGGTCCAGGGCAGCCGCTACGTCCATACCGAACAATTTTGCGATGAACCCGAGCGAGGTCGTTCCATCGTTCAAACCGCTGAAAGTCCAGGAACGCGTCGTGTTCTGGGGTGCGTCCGCCACAGGGCCATTGTCGGTGACGAAGTTGCGGTCTCCGCGATTGATGTAGCCGCTGAAGCTGCCCCGACCGGTGCCAAGGCCGGTTATGTTCATGCCGATCTTGTGGCCCAAATCCCTGCTGACTTCGGCGATCTTAACCTGCAACATGACCTGCAACGGGGTCGCCATCCGCAGGCGGCTGACCACGGTGACGTCCTTGCCGACGAAGGCCTGCGTCAGCCGTTCGGCCTCCGCTGCGTCTTCGGGCGCCTGGATCGTGCCGGTCAGCAGGACCATGCCGTTCATCTTGTTGACCGCGATCTGCGCGCCCGGCATTGCCAGGTGCAGCATATCGTCGATGCTGGTCAGGTTGTTGCCGACCCGCACGGTGCCCGAAAACAGCACCTTGCCATTGGGCGCGGTGGCAAAGACGGTGGTTTCACCAGCCTTCTTCGCGATCAGGTAGAGCTGGTTCTGCGAACGGACATGAACGTCCACCACATCAGGGTTGCCGATCACCACATCCGACATCTTGGACGGCAGGTTGACCACCCGGCTGCCACCGACCGACATCAGGATCGCATTGTCCTGATAGCTGGAAGGCGCGGCGTTGACGGCGCTGGTTGGCGTTACGACCATGGCGACCGCCAGGCCCAGGGCGATTGCCGGAGCGGCAAGGCGCGGGGCGCGATTGTGCAAGCTCTTCATCTTACTTCCCCCCGACCGGAACTTCGGTCACGTTGGTGCCGCGGGCCACGCGGATCACCGGGCCCTTAAAGGCGACGGTGCCCATCGGCGCACCATTGGCAACGGCCATCGGCGGCAAGGGCGCGTCGGCCTTGGCCGGGACCGAGCTACGCTGGTAGCGCGATACGTCGGCGCCGGTCGAATAGGTGGAGCCGCGATCGACCGGGCGCGAGGCGAGCTTCGCGATGATCGACTTTTCGGCGTTCGGATTGCTGCCGTCGGGCAGATCAACGTCGGTGCCGGCGATAGCGGCGTCCAGGTCAGACGCTGTATCGGCCATCGACCGGAGCGACATGGACAGCGACCCGATGGTCTGCGAAACCGCGATCTTCTCGGCGATCTTGGGCGTCACTTCGATGGTCACGTTGGAATAGGTGCGCACTTCGGGCTTGCCGTCTGCACCCATCGCATCCATGCGCTGGTCCGTGGCGAGCACCCGCAGGTTGCGCAGGATGGTCTCGGATACTTTGAGCGGATCGCCGTCGCCGCCGCCCGATACGCTTTGCGTCAGGACGAGGTCGATACGGTCGCCGGGGAAGACGAAGCCTGCCACCGAGCTTTGCGCCGACACCGGCACCGTCACGGCGCGCATGCCAGGGCCAAGCGCCGCAGCAAGGAAGCCGCGATCGCCGGGCTTGACGATGGCGCCCTGGGTCAACGGCTGTCCGGCCGTAATGGCGGAGCGCACGACGCTGCCGGCCAGCTTGGCGGGGTCGGCCTGACCCTTGAGATAATAGACCTGTTCGATCAGATCCTTGGGCCATGGCTGGAAGCGGAAGCTTTCCGCATCCAATATGGTGCCCACGGGCAGAGCCTTGGTCGCCACCAGCACATGGGGCTGGTCGGCATCGCTGGGCATCGACGCAGCGTTTACTTGTGGCGCGCTCGACGAACTCAACATGCTGCGCGCAAGCAAGGCTGTAGTGACCGCTATGATAAGCGCCCCCACCAGCAGCACGATCTTCTTAGCATCCATGACGAAATTCGCCTCCCTCAAATGGGTGCACTGCCCCCAGTGCCCCACTCATCACGCAAAATGGTTAAAATATCGTTCGCCAAGCAGCCAAAGGGCTGCGATCGAGATGGCGACGCCGTACGGTATTTCAGGCTGTCCGAGCCTTTTGGTCATCCGATGGTGGATGACCGTGACGACGGTGACTAGGCCGCCCAGGATCGCCATCAGGACGATCATCGACAGCACGGCCTGCCATGGAAACCACAGCGCCAGCGCGCCGAGCAGCTTGACGTCGCCGCCGCCCATCATGCCGAACGCGAAGAGCGCGGCGAAGAGGGCAAAGACGATCGCAGCGACCAGCAGTTGGACGGCGACGCCCGGCCATAGGTCAAGGCCGCAGGCCAGCCACCACAGCGGGGCCAGCGTCGCAACCGCCAGGTTCAAGCGGTTGGAAATGATGCGGGATCGCAAATCCGTGATCGCCGCCGCGATCAGCAGCGCGCCAAGGGCGCCTATCAGCGCCAATTGGAAAATTTCCCCGTTCATGGGGCTTATCCCCTAGACCATATGGCTTACCAAAGCGTAACCATGGGACAGATGGATTCACCCGATTTCCCCGTTGCCGCTTTCGACCGGCGCGCCTGGCCGATGGGCGGGCGGCTGGACTATTGGATGGTGCCCGATGGCTGGCCGATCCGGCGCTATAGGCTGGGGTCCGGCACGCGCGGGCGGATGTTGGTGATGGGCGGCCGCGGCGACATGATCGAAAAATATCTGGAGGTCATCCATCATTGGGCGGGGCGCGGCTGGGCCGTGACCAGTTTCGACTGGCGCGGGCAGGGCGGATCGGGCCGACTGACCGATGATCCGCTTTGTGGTCATATAGACAACTTTGCCGACTGGGTTGCCGATCTGGACGCACTCGCGGCCGACTGGCGGTCGGAAGGCGACGGGCCAACCGCGATGGTGGCGCATAGCATGGGCGGCCATATGCTGTTGCGGGCACTGGCCGAAGGGATGCCGTCACCCGATGCTGCCGCCGTGGTCGCGCCGATGCTGGGCGTCCATAGCGCGCCGCTACCCCGCTGGCTGGCGGTGGCTATCGCCCGGTTCATGGTGCGCACTGGTCGTGGCGCGCTGCCTGCCTGGACGCAGAAGGAACAGTCGGAACGACAGCGGCGGATGCGGCAGAAGCGACTGACCCATGATCCCGATCGCTATGCCGACGAAATCTGGTGGCGCGATCATAGTCGTGAGATAGCCTTGGGCCCACCGAGCTGGAACTGGGTGCTCCAGGCGCTGGAATCGACGCAGGCGCTGGCGGAGGGAGATGCCATCGCCCGCATCGCCACGCCGCTGCTGATCCTGGCGACGAAGGCGGATCAGTTGGTGGCGACACCCGCCATCGTCAAGGTCGCAAACCGGATTGTGGGGGCGCGACTGCATGTTTATGGCCGGGAGGCGGCGCATGAAATATTGCGCGAAACGGACCCGGTGCGGCTTGATGCGCTTCGCCGGATAGATGCCTTCCTGGACGAGGTCGCGCGTTGAACCATCCCGATATCGTCATCATCGGCGGCGGCATTGCCGGGGCGAGCCTTGGCGCGCAGCTGTCGGCGGACGCGCATGTGCTGATCCTGGAGATGGAGGGTCAGGCGGGCTATCACGCCACCGGTCGTTCGGTCGCCTTCTGGGAGGAGACCTATGGCGGCCCGGTGGTGCAGCCGCTGACGACCGCTTCGGGGTCGTTCCTGACCGCGCCTGATCCCGATTTTCACGACGGCGCTTTCCTGTCGCCGCGTCGAACATTGCATATCGGTCGGGCCGGGGATGAGGCGCAGCGCGACGCTCTGCTCGCCCAGTTTGCGGGGAAGGTCGACCTGCAATGCGTCGATCCCGCTGCGCTGGTGCCGGGCCTGCGGGCCGACTGGACGCTGGGCGTGCTGGAGGCGAGTTGCCAGGATATCGACGTGGCGGCGCTCCATGCGGCCTATCTGCGCCAGTTCCGGCGATTGGGTGGCGAGCTTCGCCTGAATGTCCGCCTTGTGGCTGCCAAGGCCCATGCAGGTGGCTGGCGGATCGAGACGAGCGAGGGGACGATCCAGTGCGGCTTGCTGATCGACGCGGCGGGGGCCTGGGCCGATGATGTCGCGGTCGCCTGCGGCGTCGCGCGGGTTGGCATCCGGCCGCTGCGGCGGACTGTGGTGCAATTGCGCGTGCCCACGATGCCTTCGATCGACCTCCCGCTGGTCATGGACCTGTCCGAACGCTTTTACTTCAAGCCCGAAGGGCAGTGGCGGCTGTGGCTCACACCCCATGACGAAGCGCCTTCGCCGCCGTGTGACGCCGCACCAGAGGAACTGGCGGTGGCGCAGGCGATCGCTCGGTTCGAGGAAGCGGTGGATTGGCCGATCGCGGCGGTCGAGCGGAAATGGGCGGGGCTGCGCAGCTTCGCACCCGATCGCGCGCCCGTTTATGGGTTCGATCCCGATGTGCCGGGCTTCTTCTGGTTTGCCGGGCAGGGCGGTTTTGGCATCCAGACGGCCCCGGCCGCGGCGCTGCTGGCGAGCGCGCTGATCCGGGGAGAGGCGCCGCCGTTCGCCAACCTCGATCCGAGCGCCTATTCGCCGGCCCGGTTTCGCTAGCACATTCATCCCCGCATCGCGCGGCGGCTGGCCAGCCCCATCATCGCGAAGCCGGCAAGCGAAGCGGCGATATTGGCCATCGCCGCGCCCTTCGTGCCGTAGAGCGGCAAAAGCGCCGCCTGCGCGCCCAGCAGCAGCAGGGTCGACACGAAGGTGATGCGCAGCGACAGCCCGGCCCGGTCGGTCGCCATCAGCAGCGGGCGGTAGCTGACCCCGATCAGGTCGATGCAGGCGGCGACGCCCAGCATCAGCAGCAGCGGATAGGCGGGCAGGAAATCCTGCCCCGCGATCAGGCCCAGCAGCGGATGGCCAATGGTGACGATCAGGGCGATGATGACCGCGCCCGCCACCAGCGCCAGCCGGTTGGTGCGGCGGAACAGCGCGGACAGCGCTTCCTTGCCATGGCTGTTCGTGCGGGACAGTTCGACGAAGATGCTGCGCGAGAGCAGGCTGGAAATCTTGGTCAGCGAATTGGCGAGTTGATTGGCGAGCCGGTAGAGGCCCGCGCCTGCTGGCCCCACGAAGCCGCCCACGATCAGCACCGCGACCTGCTGGCCGATGGACGACAGGCTGGTCTGGAGATTGGTGGCGGTCAGGAAGCCGATGATGCCGGGATTTTCGCGGCGCGCATCCAGTGCCCGGCCTGCGCGCCAATTGCCGATCCGCCCGTGCCCGACCTTCAGCGCAAGATACCAGTAGCTTATGGCGCAGAGCAGTTCGGCAAAGGCCCAGGCGACCAGGAAGCCGCTGATGTTGGGCATGACCGCCAGCGCCACGGCCGCGCCGATCATTCGCCCCACGGGGATCATGGTTTCGGCAAAGGCGGCCGAATCGAACCGGTCGAACAGGCGCAGGATGCCGGTCGGGCTGGATCGGATGGTGACCATCATCACCATGCAGAAGGCCCAGACTTGCCACCCCATGTCCGGTCCGATACCCAGCAGGTCGCCGAAGAGCAGGATGATGGCCGCGGCGATCAGGCCGCCCGCGACCGCCGAAGCCAGGTCGATCAGGATGCAGAAGCGCAGCACGCGGTTCAGCGCGTCGCCATTCCCGTCCATCAGATGCGGCTGACCGTAGCGCACGACGATCTGCCAGCTGTCGAAGCTGACCAGCGTCTTGATGACGTTGGCGGCGCTCAGCACCAGGGCGAAACGGCCGAAATCGGCCACGCCCAGCGTGCGGGTGACGATGGCGAGATAAGCGAGGCTCAATACCGCGCCCACGCCCTTACCGCCCAGCAGCCAGCCCGTATTGGCCAGGATGCGGGCGAAACCGTCCCCCGCCGCGCCCGATCCGCGCTTGAACATCACCTGTGACTGGTCCCTCATTTGCGCAGGAGCGTGCTGCGCTTTAGGCGAGCGTCCGATCCAGTGCAAACATCGCCTTTTTTTCGGCCAAATTCCTCTCTAAAGCCGCGGTCATGACGATCACCAAAGCCATCATCCTGTCCGCCGGCCAAGGCTCGCGCCTGCTTCCGCTGACCCGCGACGTGCCCAAATGCATGATCGAGTTTAACGGGCGCACCCTCATCAGCTGGCAGATCGCCGCGCTGGTCGCCAATGGCGTTACCGATATCGTGGTGGTCACGGGGTTCCGCACCGAGCGGGTCGAGGATCATGCGCTGCAACTCTATCGCGAAACCGGCGCGCGCATCCGTTGCGTGTTCAATCCCTTCTTTCAGGTCGCCGACAATCTGGGGACGTGCTGGATCGTGCGGGAGGAGATGGACCGAGATTTCATCATCCTGAATGGCGACACCATCATATCGGACGAGATCGTCGCACGCCTGATCGCGGGCGCGCAGGATGCCATCACCGTGACCGTCGATATCAAGGCGGACGGCGACTATGACGATGACGACATGAAGGTGAACCGCGACGAAAGCGGCCGACTGCATCATATCGGCAAGCGGTTGTTGCCGCCCGACACCAATGCCGAATCGATCGGGATGCTGGCCTTTACCGGCGAAGGCCCAGCGATCTTCCGCAACCAGATCGACCAGATGATGCGCACACCCGAAGGGGTCGAGCGCTGGTATCTGCGCGCCATCGACATCATCGCCAAGGGCAACCGCGTCGGCACGGCCTCCATCGAGGGGCTGGAGTGGCAGGAGGTCGATTTCCACCAGGATGTCGAAGCGGCGATGGCGCTGACGGCGAAGTGGGTGGCGGAAGGGCGCTACGGGAAATAGGGCGTGCGTCGGGTGGCGCGGTGACGCGACAGGCCGAAGTTCACACCGTTGTCGGGTGGAATCGGCCGATAGTAGCGGTGAAGCCCGTGCGAAGCGTCTGTAAGGCCACTGCGGAGTCACATTTGGGGCACGACTGGGTAGCGGGGAAGCCCCATCCGGTTCACACTGACGCGACAGGGACGCTACACTTATGCGCCGGCGACGCGCAGCCTGCGCGATGGCTGGACGCTGCTTGCGGTCATGGGGCAGGCGGAGCGGGTTCATCCTTGAGGATAAACCAGACAAAATCCTACATTGGAAGGCTGTTGGAGACGCGGGCGGACGGGAAGCGACCAACTTTGGACATCTATGCCGCTTGCAGTGATCCCTAGAAGCAGACACACATGGCTATGTTCAAAGCCCTATCGCTGGCCATCCTTTGCATAATGCCTGCCGGGTGTTCCGATACGTGCGGAGTTGATATCGTCTTGCGGTTAACCTCTCCCGATGGTCAGCGCGACGCCGTAATGTTCCAGAGGGATTGCGGTGCGACAACGGGTTTCTCCACGCAAATCTCAATTTTGAAAGCTGGCGAAGAGCTTTCAGGCATGGGCAATGCTTTTCGCGCTGATGATTACCATGGCGCGGCCCGATCAGGCCCTTGGGGTGGCCCATGGGCCGAGATGAAATGGCTATCCCCGGATCGCCTGCTTATTCGCTACACCCCAAAATCTCGACTTTTTGAGCAGGATGAACACGTTTCGGGTGTCGGCGTAACCTATGAGGTGGTCGGCTCCTGACGACCAGAAGCGGGCGATCAGCAGACGGGTTGCATGATCGACAAGCTGATGCCCCATTACCGTCACCCCAGCGAAGGCTGGGGTCTCAGGCGACGATGCGATGCGGATGGGTAAGTGCCAAGCCGAACCGTCGCGTGCCCCCGCACGAGACCCCAGCCTTCGCTGGGGTGACGAGGTTTTTACGTCGCCTTTCGCGTGAAGTCTCGCGCAAAGACTGTCCGCTCAACACCCTGTCTTCGTCATTCCCGCGAAGGCGTGAACCTATCTCCCTCCCTTTCGACACGGCGCAAAGTCTGGAGATGTTCAGAAGAGTCACGTGCCTCTTCTGAACCCGCCTCCGCGGGGATGACGGTATAGAAACGAGGCGTCCGCTCCCCACCCCTTTTTCGTCATACCCGCCTGCCTAGGCGTGACGAGCGTTGGCGTTATGCCATTCCCCCGTCGAACAATCCCCTCAGCCAATCCCGCACGTCGTCCAACGCGCCGTCCAGCTTGACCGCTTTGCCCAGGTCCGGCTGCCCCGGCCAGCCTGCGTCGGGCACAGTCACGCCGCCACCGGTCCGTTCGCCTTCGTAGCGGGGGATGACGTGGAAATGGACATGGGGATCGACCATCATCAGCATCAGATAGTTAATCTTCGCATAGTCCACCGCTTGGCTCAGCGCCGCCTCGATCGTCGCGGTGACGGTCTTCAACTCCGTATGGGCCGCCACTGGCAGGTCGCCGAAGGCGGTCGCGTCGCTCTTGGCTGCCAGTATCAGCGATCCGAGCGTAGGCTGGGCGGCGCGGAGCAGGACGACCCAGTGGTCGAACTCGGCAATCAGGGTCGCGGGGTAACCGAATTTTGCGATGGTGGCGTTCATAGCGCTGCCTCCGTCTCGTCCATCCAACTGACGATCGGCCGGCCCGACCGCTTGGCGGCATAGGCCTGCGCCAGCCGCACGGCGTGGACGACCAGCGAGATGATCGTCCACCAGGCGAGCGCGATCAGCCCGATATCCGGGCGTCCGAACAGCAGCGAGACGAACAGGATCACCATGTTCGGGTTGCGGCGCGCGGTGATGAGGCGGAACTGGCTGTCGAAGGGGCGCCAGACGTGGATGTCCATCTTGAAGTCTTTCAGGAACATGCCCTCGATCAGCCGTTGCAGGATATAGCCGGCGATCACCGCGACCATGACCAGGGTGAATGCCTGGGTCGAAAGCGACAGGCCCCAATAGGCAAGGCCGGTGCCCCAGAAATACCACCAGAAGGGCGGGTGAACCAGATCGACGCCATGGTCGATCACATTGCCCCATTTGGACGAGGTGATGGTGCAGCGGGCGAGTTTGCCGTCCACCGTGTCCAGCACCATGAAGATGAAGCCGGAGAGGAAGCCGGTCCAGTACATGCCCTCTGCAAACAGGAAGGTCGCGAGCAGGCAGAGGGTGACGCCGATCACCGACACCATGTTGGGCGTCATTTTGAGCTGCGCGGCTATGCGGGTCAGGACCAGCGCCAGTTCGGGCCAGAGATATTTGGTGAGGATGTCGGTGACGCCCTTATAGGCGCCGAAATAGCTTTGCCGTTCGATCGCGTGCCGGGTCGCGGGGGTGAGTTCGCGCACCATGGGCTGCTCCAGCTTGCGCAGCTGGCGGTTGTAGAGCTTGCGGCCGTCCGACAGGTCGATGACATGGGACGCGGCGAGCGGATCGCTGCCTTGTGGCACTTGGCCCACGATCGGCGTCTGGCCCCAGGCGAAGAGGGTGCCTGGCGTTTCCAGCACCAGCCGCAGCAACAGCGGGTCGAAGGCATAGGTCAGGTTGAAGAGCAGCTCATGTCCTGCCGCCAGATGGCTGCCGTTCTTCGCAGCGCTTTCCGCCATGCGGCGATTGCGTTCGGCATTGGTCATGCCCCAGATCGGGGTGGGGTTGTCGCCCAGCAAGCGGATCGGGCCGAGGGTGGTGGTGAGGGTCTGGCTCATGATGGGTTCTTCGCGAAGTTCAGGATGAGGTCGGCCTGGCGTTGTGAGGCGGGGACCGGCGACAGCTCGATCGATTGCTGCATCGCGGCTTCCTGCGCGGCGAGGAATCCGGGTTGCACGTCGGGCGCGCGGGCAAGGGCGGCGGGGAGGATGTCGGCAGACTCGATCACCTGGCCGAGGCGCCAATGGGCGAAGGCGTCACCCGCGCCGTCGCGATGGTCGAGGTTGAGGAAAATGCAAGGGCGCGGGTGGAGCAGAAATTCATACACCTGGCTCGACACGTCGCCCAGATACACGTCCGCGCTCATCGTATAGCTCATGTCGATCGAATGGCGGCTGCCCATGTCGACGCGGATATGGGGGGCGTGGCTGACGATCGGGGGGGCGGTGCGCGCCAGCTTGGTATGGGGCGCGATGATGACGTTCCAGCCGACAAGCGACTCCAGCGCGCCGAGCATCTGCGGGCCGTGCCTGACCCAGGAGGAGAGCGCCGGGTCGAAATGCGGATTATAGAGCAGCACCGGATCGTCATTGTAGAAATAACGCTGGCGCGGTGCCTTCAGCTCGAATTTGGGATAGCCGCCGACGGCGACGGTTTCGGGCGTGGAGAGGCCGCGTTCGATCATGCGATGACGGTCTTTCTCGCCCGCGACCAGGGTCAGGTCGAAATCGGCATGGCGCTTTTTGTAACCGCCCTCCCGGTCGCCCGCGCCATGTTTGATGAGGATGAGACGCGATGAAAAGCCTGGCACGCGGCGCAGCCAGGCGCTGCTGATTTCTGTCGTCACCAGCGTCGGAAAGCGGGCGATGGTCGCATAGTTGAGCAGCAGCGTCGCAAGTCGGGAGGGCTGGCGGAACAGCGAGTCGGGGCGCGAGGGCGGACGGCGCAGCCGGACCGGTCTCAAAATCCCTTGCGGATCATAGCTGGCGACCAGCGCCAATAGCTGGTCCGAAGGCGACAATATGCTGACCCGCAAGTCGGGGCGCCGGGCCAGTTCGAGCGCGGCGGGCAGCCAATGATAGAGCTGCTGCGCTTCGGCGATGGCGAGAAAGGCGATATCAGTCGGCAATGAAGGCAAGTCCCCGAAACGGTCAATCCTGCCCTAACGATCAGGGCGAAGGACGCAAGACGGCGCGGCCTTCATGGCGTGTCCAAATGGGCAGGCCGCGCAGAAACATGGCTTAGGCGCTGGACCTTTGCTCAATTTTTGTTATGCGCAACGCCAACCTAACAGACATATTCGAAGAGGCTCGACGAGCGATGGCCGAATTTGCGTTGCCCAAGAACAGCAAGATCAGCGGCAAGGGCGTAACCCACCCCGCGCCCGCCGGCGCGACCAAGGTGCGCAGCTTCAAAGTCTATCGCTACGATCCCGACTCCGGGCAGAACCCGCGCTACGACACGTTCGAGATCGATCTGGACAGCTGCGGCCCGATGGTTCTGGACGCGCTTCTGAAGATCAAGAATGAATATGATCCGACGCTGACCTTCCGCCGCTCGTGCCGTGAAGGCATTTGCGGCAGCTGTTCGATGAACATGAACGGCAAGAACGGCCTGGCCTGCACCACGGCGATCGACGAGTGCAGTGGCAAGGATGTGCGCATCACGCCGCTGCCACACATGGACGTGATCAAGGATCTGGTGCCCGACTTCACCCATTTCTACGCCCAGTATAATTCGATCCAGCCCTGGCTGAAGACCGTGTCGCCGCCGCCGTCGGGCAAGGAGCGGCTTCAGTCGCCCGCCGACCGCGAAAAGCTCGACGGTCTGTACGAGTGCATCCTGTGCGCCTGCTGCTCGACCAGCTGCCCATCCTATTGGTGGAACAGCGACAAGTTCCTCGGCCCCGCGATCCTGCTCCAGGCCTATCGCTGGCTGGCGGACAGCCGCGACGAATATACCGGCGAGCGGCTGGACGAGTTGGAAGATCCCTTCCGCCTTTATCGCTGCCACACGATCATGAACTGCGCGAATGTCTGCCCCAAGGGCCTGAGCCCGGCCAAGGCAATCGCCGAAACCAAGAAGATGATGGTCGAGCGGCAGCTCTGATCTTGAACAGTGACGGCGTTGCCGGTGGCGTCCCGCTGACCGACGGGAAATGGGCGGGTTGGTCCGGCTGGGCCGAGCCGCATCCCGACACCTTTTTGCAAGCCATCGGGCGCGGCTATATGCGCAGCGACGCGCCCGGCAAGGCGCTGGTCGGGCTGGAGACGCGGCCTGGCCATCGCAATCGGATTGATACGCTGCACGGCGGTTTCCTGGCGGCCTTTGCCGATCATGCCTTTTTCGGCGCGCTCTGGGCGATGGGCCACCGGGACCATGTCAATGGCATGACCATCGACCTGACAATGCAATATCTGGGCGCGGGCAAAGTCGGCCCCGACCTGATCGCCGAGGTCGAACTGCTGCGGGAAACCGGGCGGATGCTGTTCCTGCGGATGGTGATGACGCAGAATGGCGCGCCGGTCGCGGCATCGACCGCCACGATCCGCAAGGCGCCCTCCACAAGGTGACCACCGTTCTTGCCCGTTATGACGCCCTGGTGCAGGCCGGGGAATTGCGGGCCGATCCCGACCAGCGGGCGGCCGCGGCGCGACTCGACCGGTTGCAGCAGGAACTGGAAGCGGTGCCGGCGCGCGGATCAACGCTGTGGAAGCTGTTGCGCAAACAGCCGGAACCGCCGCGCGGCCTCTACATGTGGGGCGGCGTCGGGCGCGGCAAATCGATGTTGATGGACCTGTTCTTCGACACGATACGCATCCAGCGCAAGAAACGCGCCCATTTCCACGAGTTCATGCTCGACGTTCATGCGCGGCTGGCGGAAGCGCGCAAATCGGAAACGGGTGATCCGATCCCCCCGGTGGTCGAGTCGCTGGCCGACGAAGCGCGATTGCTGTGCTTCGACGAGATGGTCGTCAACAATATGGCCGACGCGGCGATCATGTCCCGGCTATTCACCGGCCTGCTGGAAAAGCGGGTGACGATCGTCACAACGTCCAATCGCGAGCCGGACGAACTGTACAAGGATGGGCTCAACCGCCAACTCTTCCTGCCCTTCATCGACCTGATCAAGGTGAAGCTGGACGTGATGACGCTGAACGGGCCGGTCGATTATCGGCGCGACCGGCTGGGCGACGCGACGCTATGGCATTGCCCCAATGGCGACGCAGCAACGCAGGCGCTGAGCACCGCCTTTTTCCGCCTGACCGACTATCCGCCGTCCGACCGCGCCCATGTGCCCTCGGAAGATATCGCCGTGCAGGGCGGGCGAACGCTGCATGTGCCCAAGAGCCTGAAGGGGGTCGCGGTCTTTTCCTTCAAGCGGCTGTGCGCCGAGGCGCGGGGGGCGCCCGACTATCTGGCGATCGCGCGCAAATATCATACGGTCATCATCGTGGGCATACCCATATTGGGACCGGAAAACCGCAATGAAGCAGCGCGCTTCGTCACGCTGATCGACTCCCTGTACGAGTATAAGGTGAAATTGCTGGCTTCGGCCGATGCCGAGCCGTCGCGGCTCTATCCGCAAGGCGACGGCGCGTTTGAGTTTGAGCGGACCGTATCGCGGCTGATGGAAATGCAGTCGGACGATTATCTCGAACTGGGTCACGGCCCCAAATAAATCATCTTGTCGTTGGTCCATTCGTCGCCGGGAGGAATCCGCCCGTCTGATCGCGCGCAGGCCGTTCATCAGGCCGCAATCTTAAGGTGAGAAAGGGACCGGGCGCCCCTGAGGAGAAAGGCGCCCGGCAGGATACCGCTGCAGGGAAGGCTGAGGACCAGGGTAGAAGTCCGCAGCGACAGGGTGTGAATCGGCTTTAATGCAATTGCGAATGAATTGCAAAGATAATTTGGACTTACGGCTTTTGGCAGGTTGAAACCCCCGTCCGAAGGGCGTAGGCGATCCAGCAATTCCAGTAGTCATGACTTGGAGGATGACAAGCATATGGCCCGTAAGAAGATTGCGCTCATCGGCGCTGGCAATATCGGCGGCACGCTGGCGCACCTGGCGGCGTTGAAGCAACTGGGCGACATCGTCCTGTTCGACGTGGCGGAGGGTGTGCCCCAGGGCAAGGCGCTCGACCTGTCGCAATGCGCTTCGGTCGAAGGCTTCGACGCCAAGATCACGGGCAGCAATGATTATGCCGACATCGCGGGCGCGGACGTCATCATCGTTACCGCCGGCGTCGCCCGCAAGCCGGGCATGAGCCGCGACGACCTGCTGGGCATCAACCTTAAAGTCATGAAGGCCGTGGGCGAGGGCATCGCCGCCAACGCGCCCGACGCTTTCGTCATCTGCATCACCAACCCGCTCGACGCGATGGTGTGGGCGCTGCGCGAATTTTCGGGCCTGCCGCATAACAAGGTCGTCGGCATGGCCGGCGTGCTGGACAGCTCGCGCTTCAACCATTTCCTGGCGGAAGAATTCAACGTGTCGGCCAAGGACGTCACCAGCTTCGTCCTGGGCGGCCATGGCGACACGATGGTCCCGGTGATCGAATATTCGACCGTCGCGGGCATCCCCGTTCCCGACCTTATCAAGCAGGGCCGTTCGACTCAGGAGCGTATCGACGCCATCGTGCAGCGCACCCGTTCGGGCGGGGGCGAGATCGTCGCGCTGCTCAAGACCGGTTCGGCCTTCTATGCGCCGGCCACCAGCGCGATCGCAATGGCCGAAGCCTATCTGGGCGACAAGAAGCGCCTGCTGCCCTGCGCCGCCAACCTGACCGGCCAATATGGCATCGATAATCTCTATGTCGGCGTGCCTGTCATCATCGGCAAGGATGGCGTCGAGCAGATCGTCGAGATCGCCCTGAACGAGGAAGCCAAGGCGAACCTTGCCGTGTCGGTCGACGCGGTGAAGGAATTGCTGGAAGCGTGCAAGGGCATCGATCCTTCGCTGGCATGATGCGGTTTTCGCTCTTCCTGACGGCGGCGATCGTGGCCGTTGCGCCTTCGATCGCCGTTGCCGAGCCGGTGGCGGAAGTGCCTGGCGCGGTCGCTGCGTTCCAGCGTGTCTGCCTGGCCGGTGGGGTCGATCCCGCCGCGCCTGCGGCAAAGTTGGCTGCCGCAGGCGGGGTGAAGGACGCGACCGTGACAATCGACGTGCCTGCACTGGCGATTTCACGGGCGATCAGCAAAAATTATGATTTCAGTAAGCCGCTGGCCGTCGAGCAATGGTCTGGCAGCGTCGATGGCCGTACCGCGAAGTTCGTGATCGCCAGCTTTCCTGAAAAGCGCCGCTATCCCCACCTTTGCGCTCTGGTTGTCGATGGTGTCGCGAGCGCGCTGCCCTATGCTGATGATTTGAAGGCCGCCTTCAAGTCATTCGGTATTGGCGCAAAGAGTGTCGATCTGGTGCATTATTTTGAATATGCGGGGAAGGTCGGGTCGGACAATCATCCCGTCCGGGGTGAGATATTCACGCGCTCCCAGGCCAGTGGCGCTGAAAAGAGCATGCACATTTACGTAGCCTATTAACAGCCGTTCGAGCCGAACAAGAGGACGATATATGTCTATTCTGGTGAACAAGAACACCAAGGTCATTACGCAAGGCATGACCGGTGCCACCGGCACCTTCCACACCGAACAGGCCCTGGCCTATGGCACGCAGATGGTTGCCGGCGTAACCCCCGGCAAGGGTGGCACGACCCATATCGGCCTGCCCATGTATGACACCGTCGCGGAAGCCAAGAGCAAGACCGGCGCGGACGCTTCGGTCATCTACGTGCCGCCGCCATTTGCGGCTGATTCGATCCTGGAAGCGATCGACGCGGAAATCCCGCTGATCGTCGCGATCACCGAAGGCATCCCGGTTCTGGACATGGTCCGCGTGAAGCGCGCCTTGTCGGGCAGCAAGTCGCGCCTGATCGGCCCGAACTGCCCCGGCGTCCTGACGCCCGGCGAGTGCAAGATCGGAATCATGCCCGGTTCGATCTTCTCCAAGGGTTCGGTCGGCGTCGTCTCGCGCTCCGGCACGCTGACCTATGAAGCCGTGTTCCAGACCACCAATGCGGGCCTGGGCCAGACCACGGCCGTCGGCATCGGCGGCGATCCGGTCAATGGCACCAACTTCATCGACGTGCTGGAGCTGTTCCTGGCCGACGACGCGACGGAATCGATCATCATGATCGGTGAAATCGGCGGCGACGCGGAAGAACAGGCGGCGCAGTTCCTGATCGATGAGGCCAAGCGTGGCCGCAAGAAGCCGATGGCCGGCTTTATCGCGGGTCGCACGGCGCCTCCTGGCCGTCGCATGGGCCATGCCGGCGCGATCGTGTCGGGCGGCAAGGGCGACGCGGAAAGCAAGATCGCGGCGATGGAAGCGGCCGGCATCAAGGTCGCCGCCAGCCCGTCCGAATTGGGCTCTACGCTGGTTGAGGTCTTGAAGGGGTAAAATAACTCCTACATATACAGCATATGCAGGCGGCCGGGCTGCACCCCGGCCGCTGATTTTCCCGCTTCGCGACTGCACGCGGCTGGGATGGGACTAGGGTAATGGGTTACGAGAACCAGGAAGTTTTTGACGCGGTTGCGGAGATAGAGCGCGGCCCAAGCTGGGCGCGTGATAACTGGCCGCTGAGCGAGACCGACGATCTGACCGGGGCGATGGACCCCACGCAGATGCAGGTCGCCGTGAAGGCCGCCGCCAAGTCCGCCGGTAAGGCCGTGTCGGATGCCGACGCCGTCGCTGCCGCTGACGATGCCATTCGCGCGCAGATGCTGATCCGCACCTATCGGGTGCGCGGGCATCTGGCCGCCAATCTCGATCCGCTGGGCCTGACCAAGCGTGACCTGCCGGCTGATTTGACGCCGGAATATCACGGCCTGACCGACCCCGCCAAGAAGATCTATCTGGGCGGCACGCTAGGCCTGCAATATGCGACCGTGGCGGAGATCGTCGCGATCCTGCGCGCCAATTATTGCGGCAATGTCGGCCTGGAATATATGCACATCGCCGACGTGGAGGAGCGTCGCTTCCTGCAGGACCGGCTGGAAGGCAAGGATAAGGAAATCATCTTCACGCCCGAGGGCAAGAAGGCGATCCTGGCCAAGGTCATCCAGGGCGAGCAATATGAGAAGTTTCTGGGCCGCAAATATGTCGGCACCAAGCGTTTCGGCCTGGACGGCGGCGAATCCATGATCCCGGCGCTGGAAGCGGTCATCAAATATGGCGGCCAGTCCGGCGTGCGCGAGATCGTGTTCGGCATGGCCCATCGCGGCCGCCTGAATGTGCTGGCCAATGTGATGGCCAAGGGCTTTCGCGTCATCTTCCACGAATTTTCAGGCGGCACCGCCAATCCTGAAGATGTCGGCGGTTCGGGCGACGTGAAATATCATCTGGGCACCTCGACCGATCGCGAGTTCGACGGCGTCAAGGTCCATATGTCGCTTGTTCCCAACCCTTCGCACCTGGAAACCGTCGATCCGGTGGTGCTGGGCAAGGTCCGCGCGCAGCAGACGTTCCGCGATGACCTGGGCAAGCATGAGCAGGTTCTGCCCGTGCTGATCCACGGCGACGCGGCGTTCGCAGGGCAGGGCATCGTCTGGGAATGCCTCGGCTTCTCCGGCGTGCATGGTTACAACACTGGTGGTTGCGTCCACTTCATCATCAACAACCAGATCGGCTTCACCACCAGTCCGCAATTTTCGCGTGGATCGCCCTATCCGTCCGACGTGGCGAAGGGTGTCCAGGCGCCGATCCTGCATGTGAATGGCGACGATCCCGAAGCCGTGACCTTCGCGACGAAGCTGGCGATGGAATATCGCCAGACCTTCCATCGCGATGTGGTCGTCGATATGTGGTGCTATCGCCGCTTCGGTCATAATGAAGGCGACGAGCCGGGCTTTACCCAGCCGCTGATGTATAAGGAAATCCGCCAGCATCCGCCGGTCAGCGACGTCTATTCGGCGCGGCTGAAGAGCGAAGGCGTGGTCGATGACGACTATGTCGGCAAGGTGACTGGCGATTTCGTCAATCATCTGGAGGAAGAGTTCGAGGCGTCCAAGAGCTACAAGGCCAACAAGGCCGACTGGTTCGCCGGTCGCTGGTCGGGCCTGCACAAGCCGGCCGATGCCGAAACATCGCGCCAGAGTGTGGATTCGGCGATCAGCACCAAGCTGTTCGACAGCCTGGGCAAGACGCTGACCACCGTTCCTGAAGGGCTGAACGTCCACAAGACGTTGACCCGCGTGCTGGCCGCCAAGGCGGAGATGTTCAAGTCGGGCGAGAATTTCGACTGGGCGACCGGCGAGGCCCTGGCCTTCGGCTCGCTGCTGTCGGAAGGCTATGGCGTGCGTCTGTCGGGACAGGATTCGGGGCGCGGCACGTTCAGCCAGCGTCACGCGGTGTGGACCGATCAGGATAGCGAGAATAAATATATCCCGCTCTCCACCGTGCCGCATGGCCGGTTCGACGTGCTCGACAGCCCGCTGTCGGAATATGGCGTCCTGGGCTTCGAATATGGCTATGCCCTGGCCGATCCGAAGAGCCTGGTGATCTGGGAGGCGCAGTTCGGCGACTTCGCCAATGGCGCGCAGATCATTTTCGACCAGTATATCGCCTCGTCGGAGACCAAATGGTTGCGCTCCAATGGTCTGGTCTGCCTGTTGCCGCATGGCTATGAAGGGCAGGGGCCGGAGCATAGCTCGGCGCGTCTGGAACGCTTCCTGCAACTGTGCGCGGAAGGGAATATCCAGGTCGCCAACATCACGACGCCTGCCAACTACTTCCACGCTCTGCGTCGCCAGATGCTGCGGCCCTTCCGCAAGCCGCTCATCATCATGGCGCCCAAGTCGCTGCTGCGGCACAAGCTGGCGGTCAGCAAGGCAGAGGATTTCCAGGGCGAAACCCAGTTCAAGCGCATCCTGTCGGACCCCAACGGGTCGGCCGACAAGGACACCAAGCGGCTGGTCCTGTGTTCCGGCAAGGTCTTTTACGACCTGATGGAAGCCCGCGACGCGGCCGGCGACAAGGACGTGCAGATCGTTCGCATGGAGCAGATCTACCCGTTCGCGACCGACGCATTGGCCAAGCGTATCGAACGCATGACCAATCTGGACGATATCGTCTGGTGCCAGGAAGAACCGCGCAACAATGGCGCGTGGTTCTTCGTCGAACCCTATATCGAGGAAGCCCTGGTCAAGGCTGGCAAGGCGCCCAAGCGCGCCCGCTATGCCGGCCGCAAGGCGTCCGCCTCGCCCGCGACGGGCCTGGCCTCGCGCCATGTGTCCGAACAGGGCGCCCTCGTCGCCGATGCGCTGGGTCACAGCGTCCGTGAAGAAATCCGTCGCCAGAAGAAAGGCTGATCAAGCTCATGGCTACCGAAGTCAAAGTCCCAACGCTGGGCGAATCCGTTACCGAAGCAACCGTGGGCCAGTGGCTCAAGAAGCCCGGTGAGGCCGTGAAGGTCGACGAGCCGATCGTGTCCCTCGAAACCGACAAGGTTGCCGTGGACGTGCCATCGACCGTGGCCGGTGTCATGGGCGATATCGTCGCCAAGGAAGGCGATACGGTCAATGTCGGCGCGTTGCTGGCCTATGTGAACGAAGGTGGTTCGGCCGCCGCAGCGCCTGCTGCCGCATCGCCTGCTCCGGCGGCGGCTGACGCTCCGGCACCTGCGGCCAAGGCCGAGGCCGCTGCGCCTGCGCCCGCCGCATCGGCTCCCGCCGCTTCGGACGACGAAGAAGGTGGCAACCTGACGCTGTCGCCCGCCGTGCGCCGCCTGGTGTTGGAGCATGGCCTTGACCCCAGCAAGATCAAGGGTACCGGCAAGGACGGCCGCCTGACCAAGGACGACGTCACCGCCGCCGTCGCCGATGGCACGGCTAAGGCGGCCGCGTCGACCCCGGCCGCAGCGCCCGCCGCCGCCGAAGCGCCCTCCGCTGGTCCCAGCCGCGCGCAGGAACGGGTGAAGATGACACGCCTGCGCCAGACGGTAGCCAAGCGTTTGAAGGAAGCGCAGAACACTGCCGCGCTGCTGACGACCTATAACGACGTCGACATGACCAACATCATCGAGGCGCGCGCGAAATATAAGGACCTGTTCGAGAAGAAGCATGGCGTCCGTCTGGGCTTCATGGGATTCTTCACGAAGGCCGTGTGCATGGCGCTGCGCGACATTCCGGGCGTCAATGCGCAGATCGAAGGCGACGAGATCGTCTATAACAACTTCTGCGACATCTCGGTCGCGGTGTCGGCCCCCACGGGCCTCGTCGTTCCGGTGATCCGCAACGCCGAAGCGCTGAACGTCGCGGATATCGAAAAGACCATCGGCGGCTTTGGCAAGAAGGCCAAGGAAGGCAAGCTGACGATGGAAGATATGAAGGGCGGCACCTTCACCATCTCCAACGGCGGCGTGTTCGGTTCGCTGCTGTCCAGCCCGATCATCAACCCGCCCCAGTCGGCCGTCCTGGGCCTGCACCGCATCGAGGAACGCCCGGTCGTCCGCAACGGGCAGATCGTAGCGCGTCCGATGATGTATCTGGCATTGAGCTACGACCATCGCATGGTTGACGGTCGCGAAGCGGTGACGTTCCTAGTCGCGGTGAAGAATGCGATCGAAGACCCGACCCGGCTGTTGATCGATCTGTAAAGGTCGCGACATGGGTTGGCATAGGATGGAGGACGGTATGAGAAAATTTGGAATTGCCGCTGCGATTGCGTTTTTGATGCCCGTTTCCGCTTATGCCGCCAGTTGTGATGCGCCCCGGAACGGGTTCGACAACGTCTATTGCTTCGCCAAGGTCTATATGGACCTGGATCGCCAGTTGAACGAAAATTACGTGGCGGTGATGAAGCTGTTGAACCCTGCCCAAAAGCAGGTGTTGCGTGATGGGCAGCGCGGCTGGATCGCCGCGCGGGACCAGCAATGCTATCGCAGCGAAGGCAATTCTAACGCCGTCAACATCGACTGCGCGCTCAGCACGACGCGCAGCCGTATCCAATTTCTTTCCGACCGTCTGGCGGAATGTCGCGGCACCAGTTGCAATCTGACCAAGCTGGGTCGCGTGGGAGATTCGTAAAATGAGTGACTTCGATTATGACGTTCTGGTGATCGGTTCGGGTCCCGGTGGCTATGTCGCCGCGATCCGCGCGGCGCAACTGGGCCTCAAGACCGCCTGCGCCGAAAGCCGCGAGACGCTGGGCGGCACCTGCCTCAATGTCGGGTGCATTCCTTCCAAGGCGATGCTCCATGCGTCGGAACTCTATAATGAAGCGGCCAATGGTACGCTCGCCAAGTTGGGCGTCAAGATCGACGCGATGAGCCTGGACCTGTCCACTATGCAGGGCCAGCGCGTCGATGCGGTCAAGGGCCTGACCGGCGGCATCGAATTCCTGTTCAAGAAGAACAAGGTGACTTGGCTCAAGGGCCTGGCCAGCTTCACAGGCGCGAACACCGTCGAAATCAATGGCGAGACGGTGACGGCGAAGAATATTGTCATCGCCACCGGGTCGTCGGTTACGCCCTTGCCGGGTGTCGAGGTCGACAATGCGGGCGGCAAGATCGTCGATTCAACCGGCGCGCTGGAACTGGACAAGGTGCCGGGGCATCTGGTGGTCGTCGGTGGCGGCGTCATCGGCCTGGAAATGGGCAGCGTGTGGAAGCGCCTGGGGGCCAAGGTGACCGTGGTCGAATATCTCGACCAGATACTGCCCGGCATGGACGGCGAAGTCCGCAAGGAAGCCAACAAGATCTTCAAGAAGCAGGGCTTCGAATATAAGCTCGGCACGAAGGTGACGGGCGCGCAGATCGTTGGCGACGGCGTCAAGCTGACGGTCGAGCCGGCCGCAGGTGGCGAGGCCGAGACGATCGAGGCCGATGTCGTCCTCGTGTCGATCGGCCGTCGTCCCAATACCGAAGGGCTGGGCCTCGACAAGATCGGCCTGGAACTGAACCAGCGCGGGCAGATTGAAACCGACCATGAGTTCGGCACGAAGGTTCCGGGCGTCTGGGCGATCGGCGACGTGATCCCCGGCCCGATGCTGGCGCACAAGGCCGAGGACGAGGGCATTGCCGTCGCGGAAAATATCGCGGGCCTGACCGGCATCGTGAATCATGACCTGATCCCGTCGGTCGTCTATACGAAGCCGGAAATCGCGGGCGTGGGCCTGACCGAAGAGGCAGCGATTGAAAAGGCCGGGGGGGACAAGGGCGCGATCAAGGTCGGCAAATTCCCGATGATGGCCAACAGCCGCGCGAAGACCAATCACGAGCCGGATGGCTTTGTGAAGATCATCGCCGACGCCGAGACCGACAAGGTGCTGGGCGTGTGGATCATCGCAACGCCCGCCGGCACGATGATCGCGCAGGCGGCGCAGGCGATGGAATTTGGCGCGTCGAGCGAGGATATTGCCTATACCTGCCACGCGCATCCCACGCATAGCGAGGCGATCAAGGAAGCGGCCATGGCCGTGCGGGGCAAGCCGATCCATATGTGATCGGGTTCGTCGGCTTCGATGATAAAGAAAAAGGCCTCCGCAACGCGGGGGCCTTTTTCTTTTGGGCGAACGGTTTGGCAATGGGTCGAGCGTGGCTTGCAGGCTGTTATCCTACGGTGGAGGGCGATCCATCACCTTCCTTATCCGGGAGATGCGGCTGAGCCTGCGAGCAGTCCGCCATCGATGTTTATTTCAGTGCCCGTTATGTAGGTTGCCTCGTCCGATGCCAGCATAGCTGCAATCGCTGCGACCTCTCCCGGCGTCCCGAAGCGTTTCAAAGGCGTATCGGCGACCAGGGCCTGCATCCTTACGTCGCGGTCGAGACCGGACCCCAGCATCGGTTCCCATATCGACGTAAGAATGGCGGCAGGATGTATGGAGTTGCAGCGGATTTTCCAGCCTTGCTGCGCGCAATAGAGCGCAACCGTCTTGCTATGGTTCCTCACGGCCGCTTTGGACGAGGCGTAGGCACCCGCTAGCGGGATGCCGACCAGTCCTGAACGCGAAGAAATGTTGATGATCGATCCCGCGCCACTCTTTTTCATCGCCGCGATCGCATAGCGACAGCCCAGAAATGTTCCATCGAGATTGACCCGGTGCACTTCCCGCCAATCGGCCAGGCTGGCATGTTCGGGATCATGGGGCGTCATGCCCTGCTCAAATCCGGTCACACCAGCGTTGTTCACCACCACGTCTGCTACCGGAACGATACTGGTCAGCCGCAACCAATCGGCTTCTTCCCGGACGTCCAGCTTTTCGAACCGGCACCCGATATCTGCAGCGGCCGCCATGCCTGCATCCTCATCTATATCTGTGAGGATCACGGTTGCGCCTTCGTCATGAAAGCGGGCGGCGATGGCGCGGCCAATGCCACGCGCCGCGCCCGTGACGACGCATATTTTGTTATTCAATCTTTGCATGATGCTCTCGAAACAGAGTCCAGTCGGCGGATCGCTCCGCTGGAATGGCTTGCCGCTTTAGCGGTGACGCTGGATCATTTCGAAAGCTCCCGAACAATATGCTCCTGATACCTTAATAATAGCATATCGATGGGGATAGCCGATATGGCCGCGCAAATAGATCGTCAGGTCTCAACTTGCCCAAATTCTCTTTCCACCGATCAAGGTTCGCCGTTTTCATCCTCATTCGGGCGTATTGGCGCTACCGTTGGCGGCGCCGCATCTGACGGCGCGGCAGGTTCATTCACCGGCAAACGGATCTGCCCGCCGCCGATATTCACCGTCATGCCGCCTTCGTCCACGCCGACGCCGACATTGCCGATGCCGGTTTCGACCGTCACATTGGCGATGGCGTTGACGAGGTCCGCGTCCTGCGTCTCATCCGGCGCGTCCTCGACCGGCTCGTTGATCGCGCCGCTCATGAAATTACGCCAGATGCGCGCGGGGACGCCGCCGCCGGCCGCGCCGCCAGGTAGGGGGGCGTTGTCGTCATTGCCGATCCATACTGCCGTCACCAAGCCCCCGGCATAGCCCACGAAAATAGCGTCGCGGCTGTCCTGGGTCGTCCCCGTTTTCCCGAAGGTGCTGGTGCGCAGCGCCGCGGCGCTGCCGGTGCCGCGATTGGCGGCGGAGGAGAGGAGGTCGCGGATCATGTCGAGTTGATCCTGGCTGAATTGCCGCTGGCGCTGCATCAGCTTTTCGAACCAGCCCTGTTCTTCGGGCGGCAGGCCGTGGGCGAGCACCGGATAGGCGCCCGCTGCGACCGCCGCATAGGCTTCGGCCAGTTCGACCAGCGGGATTTCCGAGGTGCCGAGCGCGAGGCTGAGATCCTCCGTCAATGGCGCGGTGACGCCCAAGTCGCGGGCGACCTTGATGACATTGTCGACACCGACCTTCTGCGTCAGGCGGACGGCCGCGACATTGCTCGACGCGGCGAAGGCTTGGCGCAGGGTGATGCGGCCGCGATATTTGCCGCCATGGTTGGCGGGGCGATAGGTGCCGGTAGCGATCGGCGTGTCGTCGATCATATCGTCGGGCGTCATGCCCGCACGGAAGGCGGCGAGGTAAACGAACAGTTTGAAGGTCGATCCGGGTTGACGCTTGGCCTGCACGGCGCGGTTGAAGCTGCTCTTGGCATAATTTTTGCCGCCGACCATGGCGACGACGCTGCCGTCGGGCTTCATCGCCACCAAAGCGGCCTGCGCGCCGCCCAGTGGCGCGCGGCGGATGGCGGCTTCAGCCAGGCGCTGGATGCGCCAGTCGAGGGTGGTTTCGATCTTTTGCTCGCCATAGACGGCGCCTGCACGGTCGCGCGCCTGGGGCAGCACCCAGTCGGCGAAATAGGTGCCGGTGGTGGCGTCGGGCGTGTCATGGACGTTCAGCCGGGCCGGGGGCAGGGCGTTGCGCTCAGCCTGGCTGATATAGCCCGCGTCGACCATCGCCTGCGTCACCAGCGCTGCGCGGGTACGCGCGCCTTTCAGGTTGCTGGTGGGTGCAAGGCGGGATGGCGCCTTCAACAGTCCGGCCAGCATCGCGGCCTGCGGGATGGTCAGCCGTTCGGGCGGGCGGTTGAAATAATGGCGCGCCGCGGCGCGCAAACCATAGACATTGTCGCCGAAATAGACGTTGGAGAGGTATCTCTCCATGATCTGGTCCTTGGTCAGCCAGGCTTCCAGCCAGAGCGCGATCAAGGCTTCGCGCGCCTTGCGGCCGAAGGTGCGGTCGCTGGACAGGAACACGCCCTTGGCCAGCTGCTGCGTGATCGTGCTGCCGCCCTGCGACGATCCGTCCGACCAGAGATTATGCCACATGGCGCGGGCGATGCCGCGCGGATCGACGCCCCAATGCGACATGAAGCGGCGATCCTCGATCGCCATGAAGGCTTGGGGCACATGGGCGGGCAGGTCCGCCATCGTCACCGGCTTGTCGATCACCGCGCCGCGCCGGGCGATCAAGTGGCCGTCGGCAGACGTCAGGCTGATGCTGGGCGGGGCGATGGGCTTCAAGGAACGGGAGAGCGGCGCGGTGACTGCGAGCCAGGCGACCAGGATCATCAGAACGGCCAGGCCCGCCGCGATCACCCAACCGCCGATCTGGAGCCGGCGACGCCAGGGCGTGGGCGGCGCGAAGGCGCTGGGCGGACCCGCGCCGAACGCGCGTGATGGCTGCGCGAAAGGATCGAGTGGAGCGGAGTCGGGCATGTCTTCCGTCATACTGTGTTATTCATATCATACAGTCAAGCCTGTCCCGCGCCGGGACAGCCCGAAATTAGCCAGGATCAGCACTGGTCCAAATGGTAAATTTTGCGTTAACCACGCATCATGCGAAACCGACCCCTCGTCCTCACCACCGAATCGGCCCGCCATCCTTTCCGCCAGCGGCTGCCCGCCCATGTGCTGCGCGTTGCGGAGGAAAGCCCCACGCGCAAGAAGCGGATCAGCGACGACGACAGCGACTGGAAGCTGTTCGGGCTGAGTTTCGCGGCTTTCTTCACCGCCTTTTACAGCTTCATTTTCTGAACGGCTGACCGGGCGTCCGGTCAGTGGCATAAAGGGCCATCGCAGGCCTTGTGCAGCTTCCACGCCATCGCGGCGCAGGGCAGCGTCAGGAAGGCGACGAGCAGCAGCTGCATCACAACCGACACGCCCGCGATGCTCAGGCCAATGGCGCAGAACGAGCCGATCACCATCGCGCCCGAATTGACGATGTTGTTCGCCGCCACCGTCCGCGCCGCTTCGCATTTTTCGACCGTCGTGGTGAGGAAGGCGTAGAGCGGCACCACGAACATGCCGCCGAAGGTCGCAACGCCCAGCAGGCAGAGCGACAGGGGAATGGCGAGCGGATGGGCGAGGAAGCCGGTCAAGGACAACATCTGCCCGCCCGGCGAAGGCGTCCACAGGTCGCACACGATGTGGAAGGCGACGATGCACAGCCCCATGCCGAGCACCGAAGCGGGGGCGTATTTGGCCGACACACGCCCCTGCAACAGCCGGTTGATCGCCACCGATCCGATGGCGATGCCGATTGAGAAGATGGCCAGGAACAGGCTGGCGACCGGCTTGTCGGCGGTCAGGACATTCTTCACCAGCGGCGGAAACTGGATGAACAGGATGGAGCCGACCGCCCAGAACAGGCTGATCGCCATGATCGCCAGGAAGAGCCGGCGGATATGCATTGTGCCGCGCACCAGCGCGACCGACGACCGGATAATGTGGAAATCGATCGGCTGCTGGTCCAGCAAGGACGGCGCGGAAGGCACCTTCCGCCCCGCGGCGTAGCCGATCAGCGCGGTGATGATGATGCACACGGCGGCGGCTTCCACCGGGATCAGGCCGGCCAGGATCGTGCCGGCCAGGATCGCGATATAAGTGCCCGCTTCAACGAGGCCGGTGCCGCCCAGCACTTCATCGTCATGCAGATGCTGGGGCAGGATCGCATATTTGATCGGGCCGAAGAAGGTCGAATGGATGCCCATGGCGAACAGTGCGATCAGCAGCAGCGGAATCGCCAGCGTATGGACCGCAATGCCGCTCCAGATCAGGCCAAGGCCGATCGCGCCGACGCCCATGATTACGATTTCCGCGGCCTTGACCCAGCGGATGATGACCGCCTTGTCGCGCTGGTCGGCCAATTGCCCCGACAGCGCCGACATCAGGAAAAACGGTAATATGAAGACGCCGGTCGCCAGCGCGCTGAACCAGGTTTCGGACCGTTCGTCATTATAGACCTGATAGACGACGAACAGCACCATCGCGTTCTTGAACAGATTGTCGTTGAACGCACCGAGCAGCTGGGTGATGAAAAGCGGCAGAAAACGGCGCTTGTTCAAGAGCCTGAGAGAGGCTTGCATGGATAGGGGCGTCTTCTTTTCCGTGAGCGACCGGGGCGGGGTCTAGCGGTTGCCGGCGTCTGTGTCCAATGGGTTGGGCGTGATGATACAGCTTTGCTTGTATGCCGCGTCGGACTGTGGCAGTTCGCGGCGATGCTCACGCTGCCCAATTTGCTGACGCTTTCGCGGATCGTGACGGTGCCCTTGCTGGTCGCGCTCTTGTGGCCGGCAGAGCAAGGCGCGCGCTGGACGACCGGCTATGCGCTGGCCTTCGCCCTCTATTGCCTGATGGGCGTGACCGATTATTTCGACGGCTATCTGGCCCGCGCGCAGGGCACGGTATCGAAACTGGGCGTATTCCTGGACCCGATCGCCGACAAGATCATGGTCGGTGCCGTCATCCTGATGCTGGCCGCGACCCGTGATATTGCAGGCATCCATATCGCCGCCGCGATGATCATCCTGCTGCGCGAGATCGCGGTGTCGGGGCTGCGCGAATTTCTGGCGGGGATACAGGTGTCGATGCCGGTGTCGCGCCTGGCGAAGTGGAAGACGACCTTCCAGATCATCGCGCTGGGCGCATTGATACTGGCCGGGGCTGTGCCGCATTTTCCTTTCGTCCAGACCGTGGGTATCATCACCCTGTGGGCCGCGGCGATGCTGACGCTGGTCACCGGCTGGGACTATCTGCGCGTCGGCATCAAGCATATGGACTGAGCGGCGATGGCGGACCTGACCATCGTCTATTTCGCCTGGGTGCGCGAAGCCATCGGCCGTGAGGAGGAACGGGTCGCGCGGCCCGCGCCGACCGCGAGCGTGGCCGATTTAGTGGCGACGCTGGCTGCGCGGGGTGGGGGCTATGCGCAGGCTTTGGGCGATCCGGCGCGGTTGCGCGCGGCGATCGACCAGCGTTTCGTGCCGTTGGACTGCCCGATCGGTGATGCGCGCGAAGTGGCGTTGTTTCCCCCGGTGACGGGCGGATGAAACGGGTTTTCATCCAGACGGCGGATTTCGATGTGGCCGCCGAACTGGCCGCTCTGGAGACGCTGGGCGGCGGCGGCGTGGCAAGCTTTACCGGGGTGGTGCGCGGGGATGGCGGCCTCATCGCGCTGGAGTTGGAACATTATCCGGCGATGACGCAGTTGCAGGTCGATCGGATCGCGGACGAAGCGCTCGCTCGCTGGCCGCTGCTGGGCGTCAGCGTCATCCATCGTTTCGGGCGGTTGGCGCCGGGCGCGCGCATCGTATTCGTCGGCACCGCGTCGCGTCATCGCATCGCCGCACTGGAAAGCTGCGCCTTCCTGATCGACTGGATGAAGTCGGACGCGCCTTTCTGGAAGAAGGAGCATTTCGGCGACGGCGTGACCCAGTGGGTCGAGGCGCGGGCCGAGGATGAGGCCAAGGCGCAGAGCTGGAAAAGCTAACAATCTCCGTTCGTTTCTAGCGAAGTCGAGAAACGTGGGTACAGCGCTATCCACTTCTCGACTTCGCTCGAAGCGAACGGCTGTTTACCGCTAAGCCGCTTCGGGCAATCGGCAATTGACCGCAGCGGCATCGCGCAGGATGCCGGCCAACAGGTGAAATTCCTTCTCGCGCGGGCTGTTCTTGCGCCACACCAGCGCGATATCGCGCCAGGCCCGCTCTGACTGCAACGGCCGCGCCACGATCCGCGTATGCTCCAATATGCCGCTTGCGATCGCCATTTCCGGGATCATGGTCATGCCCAGGCCATTGTCGACCATCTGGATCAGCGTGTGCAGCGACGTGCCCATCATCGTCGCGCTGGCGCGCAGGTCAGGCCGGTTGCAGGCGGCCAGCGCATGGTCCTTGAGACAATGGCCGTCCTCCAGCAGCAGCAACTTGCTCTCGTCGATCATGTCCGGGCCGATCCATTCGGGCGGATCGCGCGGCTCGTCATGCGGGAAGGCGACGTAGAGCCGGTCCTGGAACAGGATTTCGCTGTCCACCTCCCCCATCGCGAAGGGTAGGGCCATGAGCACGCAGTCGACATTGCCGTGGCGCAGCGATTCGATGCCGGGCTGGGTCGTTTCCTCCCGCAGATAGAGTTTGAGGTCCGGCCGGTCGGCGCGCAGGCGGGGGAGCAGCCGGGGCAGCAGGAAAGGGGCGATGGTGGGGATCACGCTCATCCGCAATTCGCCGGTCAGCGGCTTGCCCGATGCTTCGGCGATGGCGACCAGTTCCTCCGCCTCGCGCAGCACGCGATGCGCCTTGTCCACGATGCGATCGCCCAGCGCGGTGAAGCGCACTACCCGCCGGGTGCGCTCGACCAAAGTGACGCCGATCAGCGATTCCAGTTCGCGGATGCCCGCCGACAGGGTTGACTGGGTGACGAAGCAACTGTCGGCGGCCTTGCCGAAATGGCCCTGCTCTTTCAGCGCGACGAGATATTGCAGCTGTTTGAGCGTGGGCAGGTAGCTGGACATATCGGATTCCTCGATCAGAACTCCGAGTATAAGAGCCCTAGCCGATATATCCAAGATATTTGGCGACCCCGAACAGCGATGTGATCGTCAGGATCACGCCCACCGCCGAGAAAAGAACGCGCGGCGCAACCCGGCGCGCCAGCATTGCGCCAAAGGGGGCGGCAATCACGCCGCCGATCAGTAGGCCGAGCGTATAGGTGGTGAACGCTTCCCAGCCCAGATGGATGAGGAAGGTCAGGCTGATCGACAGGGTGAGGATAAATTCGACCGTGTTGACGGTGCCGATCGTATGGCGCGGACTGGACCCCTGGAGCAGCAGGTTCGATGTCACGATCGGCCCCCAGCCGCCACCGCCGCTGGCATCCATGAAGCCGCCGATCAGACCCAGCGGCCCGACCCATTTGGGATCGCGCGGTTTGGGCGGCAGATGGAAGCCGCGCCAGATAAGGTAGAAGCCGATCGCGGCGAGATAGGCCAGGACGAAGGGCTTGATGACCGCGCCGTCGATATTGGACAGGAAATAGGCGCCGCTGACGCCGCCGATCACGCCGGGAATGATGAGTCGCGCAAAGAGTTTCCAATCGACATTGCGGTGCAGGATATGGCTGATCGCAGACACGCCGGTCGTGAAGGTTTCGGCGACATGGACGCTGGCCGACGCGCGGCTGGGCGGCACGCCCAGGGTCAGCAACAGGGTGCTGGAGATAACGCCATAGGCCATGCCTAGCGCGCCGTCGATGATCTGCGCGCCGAAGCCCACGAGGATGAACGGCAGGATTTCGCCGAAATGGGCGATAAAAGTGTCGATCATCCGCTACCCTTCCTGGAATTGTCTATCGCAATGATTGGAATATCGCGGGTTGCCAAGCAAGTTTCTATTTGCAGCGAAAAAGCGGGATTAGCACGCCGTCTGGAAAAGCCGCATAATCTCCCTTATATGGAATCCTCATAACAGTCTGGGATCGGTCAGGGACGTCTGGATGGTAAGCAGCCTCATTTCCTATCTGGATTCGATCAAATCCCGCGATCCGGCGCCGCGGTCCCGCGCGGAAATCCTGCTTTACCCCGGCGTCTGGTCGCTGGCATTCCATCGGGTTGCCCATCGCCTCTACCGTGCGCGGCTGTTCTTCCTCGCGCGTGCGGTGAATCATTTCTCGCGATTCCTCACCGGCAACGACATCCATCCCGGCGCGAAAATCGGCAAGCGCTTCTTCATAGACCATGGCTTTACCGTGATTGGCGAGACGGCCGAGATCGGCGATGACGTCACCCTCTACCAGAATGTGACGTTGGGCGGCACCGATCCCGCCAACGGCATCGCCGGCAAGCGTCACCCGACGCTGCATGACGGCGTGATCGTGGGGTCGGGTGCGCAGGTGCTGGGACCGATCAATGTCGGCGCGCGTGCGCGGGTGGGGGCGAACGCGGTGGTGACCAAGGATGTGGCCGATGGCGCGACCATGGTCGGCATCCCGGCGCGCGCGATGCTGGTTGACGTGACCGCCTATCAGCGCGACTTCATGCCTTATGGCACGCCCTGTTCGGACTGTTTCGACCCGGAAAAGCAGAAGCTGGAAATGCTCCAGTGCGAGGTCGAGCAGTTGCAAAAACGTCTGGCGGCATTGATGGCGGAGCGCCAGACCCCGGTGTTGGATGACGATGCGCCATTGTTCAAGGAGCGCGGCCGGGCCTGATGAGTAATGTAACGCCGTTTCCCCATCGAGGGGCGGGGCCGCTGCCAAAGGGCGGGCAGGTCGGGTTTGAGCGGCTGGAACTGCAGCGGATTATGGATTTATACGGCCGCATGGTGTCGGCCGGCCATTGGCGCGATTATGCGATGGATATGGGGCAGGACGCTGCGATCTTCAGCGCCTTTCGCCGCTCCGCCGAACGGCCGGAATATCGGATCGAAAAGCGTCCGGCGCTGCGCCATCGGCAGGGCATGTGGGCGCTGGTCGGGGAAAGCGGCCAGATATTGAAGCGCGGCCAGGAATTGCAGGGCGTGCTGGCCCCGGTCGAGCGTAAATTGCTGCGGATCGTCGAGGATTGAGGATCACCCGTCGCTTTCATGCGACGGCGCGATCCAGATAGGGCAGCCGCTCCGAAAGGCGCGGGGGCAGGACGCCGACGATTAGCGCGCGGGCATGGTGCCAAAGCGCCGACAGCAGCAGCAGCGCGGAACCGATGACCAGCGCGGTGAGCGCCCAGGACATCTCCACCGCGCCGGCCTGGCGAAACAGGCCGTAGAGAGCGAAGAGGACGTAGGCGAGGCTGGAGACGAGCAGCGCCCGCCGATCGATCGCCAGCGCCACCACGCCAAAGGCGACATACAGCGCGATCACGAGCGCCGCGCGACCGGCGCTGATCTCATCGCCTTTTAGCACGCCCAGCAAGTAAAAGAGGGAGTGTGCGATCATCGGCGCGGCGGCCAGGTGCAGCCAGAAGGCGACGTCAGACCGGCGCGTGATGCGGGCGCGGTCGCTCATGTCCCACCACATGGCGAGCGCGAAGGTGGCGAGACCTGCGATGAGCAGCAGCGCGAAGGGCAGGGTCGCGCTGCCGGGCATGGCGGCGATCACAAGGCTCACCCCCACACCCGCCGCCGCGGCCGCGCCGACCGCCACGGTGATCGGCACCATGAAGCGGCGCCAATGCGCCCAGGCCGCGAACACGCCCGCGCCAGCCGCGACGCACAGGATCATCGATGCGAGGCTGTCGCCCGCATCGGGGAAGATCTGCGCGCCCAGCGCACCGACCGCAAAGGCGATGCCGCCGACGAACCCGCCCAGCAAAAGAATGGAGGGCAGCGCCATGTGCCGGCGCCGGGTGAAATATTCGGCCAGGCCCCAACTGACCGCAGCGACCAGCACGCCGGCCATGAAAGCGGGATGATGGTCCGGTGCGCCGAATCGCAGGCCGTTGCCAAGCCAGCCGACGGCCAGCAGCAGCAGGATGCTGGCGATCGCGACGAAGATGTCGTTGAAGCCGGTCAGTAGCCGGAAATGTTCTTCATCGACCATCGGCGAGGCGTGCTGCGCGGCGACATGATCGCGCAACGCCTGAGCCGCCTGCGGGGCAATAGCACCGGCCGCTACGGCATCCTGTAAATCGCTCTCGCTATACATCGTCCTGCTCCCGACCCTGTCTGGGAAGGGTATATTAGCATTGCTGTATTAATACATCAATACAGTTGATTTTGGCCTTTTTCCGGGGGTCTAGCGGTGTTAGCGCAGGACCGATAATAGAGGAGACGATCGATCATGACATTGCCGACATTGCTGGAAGGCCGCCTGTCGCTGCCGCTGATCGGATCGCCGATGTTCATTATCTCGCAACCGGCCCTGGTCATGGCGCAATGCCGGGCGGGGATCGTGGGTGCCTTTCCTTCGCTCAATGCGCGGCCCTCCGGCCTGTTCGAGGCGTGGTTGCAGCAATTGCAGGCGGAACTGACGGACGCCGACGCGCCCTTCGCCGTCAACCTGATCGTCCACCGCAGCAATGCGCGGCTGGAGGAGGATCTGGCGCTATGCGTCCAATATCGCGTGCCGCTGGTCATCACCTCGCTCGGCGCGCGCGAGGATGTGAACGCGGCGATCCACAGCTATGGCGGCATCGTCCTGCACGATGTCATCGACGACCGCTTCGCACGCAAGGCGATCGAGAAGGGCGCCGATGGCCTGATCGCGGTCGCCGCGGGTGCGGGCGGCCATGCTGGCACATTATCCCCGTTCGCACTCATTCAGGAAATCCGCCAGTGGTTTGACGGGCCGCTCGCTCTGTCGGGCTCCATCGCGACCGGCCGCGCCATCGCCGCCGCGCGGATGATGGGAGCCGACCTCGCCTATATGGGGTCGCCCTTCATCGCCACGGCGGAGGCAAACGCCGACCCGGCCTACAAGCAGATGATCGTCGATAGCCATGCCGCCGACATCGTCTATTCCGACGTGTTCACCGGCGTCCACGGCAATTATCTGCGCCCCAGCATCGTCGCGTCAGGGCTTGACCCCGATGCGCTGCCCAAGGCGAAGGACATGGATTTCGCGGCGATGACCGGCGGCGACAAGAAAGCCTGGCGCGACGTATGGGGCTGCGGCCAGGGCATCGGCGCGATCGGCAAGGTGCAGTCGGCCGCCGATTTTATCGCCGGCCTAAAGGCGGACTACCGTGCGGCTGTCGCTGGCCTCACCGTCTAGGAAGCCGCGCAGTTCGCCGATGAAGCGGTCGAACTGGTCATGGTGCAGCCAGTGGCCGGCATCGGCGAACTCGATCAGTCGGGCGTCGCTGAAATGGCGGATGCGGCCGTCCTTTTCCGGGTTGGATGCCCAGCTGTCCTTACCCAGGCAGAGCAGGGTGGGGCAACTGATCCGCTTCCAGAAGTGGGGAAGCTCCTCGTCGGTGCCCGCCTGGGGCGCCATGCCTTTAAGATACGGGTCGAATTTCCAGCCATAGCTGCTGTCTTCGTTGCGATTGACGCCATGGCTGGTCAGGTGCAGCGCCTGTTCTACCGTCAGATGCTCGTTGCGCTCGCGCATCCGGCCGATCGCCGCTTCGATCGTGGGATAACGGCGCGGCGTGCGCCGGGCGCTGGCGCGGCGCGTATCGATCCATGCGCGCCAGACGTCGGGCGCCGACTGTTCGGCTTGTTCCTTCAGGCGTTGGGGCGACAGGCCCAGCCCTTCGATCGCGACGAGCTTGCGCAGCTTGTCGGGGAACAGGCCCGCATAGCGCAGGCTGATCGCGCCGCCCAGCGAATGGCCGACGATCGTCACGGGCGACCGGTCGAGCAAGTCGACCAGTTGCGCCAGGTCATAGACGAAATTGGCCATCATATAGGAGCCATCGGGCGACCAGTCGCTGTCGCCATGGCCGCGCAGGTCGGGGGCGATGACATGATAATCCCGCGCCAGCGCCCGCGCCGTCCAGTCCCAGCTGCGGGCATGGTCGAAGCCGCCATGCACCAGGATCAACGTCGGCGCGGATGTATTGCCCCAGTCGAGATAATGGAGCCGGGTCCGCAGCGAGGTGAAGAAATGCGAAGTCGGGGTCGGCGCTGTGGGGATGTCCATGCGATCCTGCAGGCTGGGAACAGATACAGACCCCATTGGCGAACTGCGCCGAGGTTGCAAGCAAAGAGCGACGAAAAATGCCGCTTTTCCAATATTTCCGCAGGCGTTTTGGTAAAACGGTTCAACAATCGGGACGTAACAGGTCGGGTCCGCGCTCCACGATCGCCGATGCCAGCGCGGCGCGCATCGCGGTCGCGACGATACGGGCCAGCTCCGCCTGCTTGAACGGTTTGTCGAGGCGAAGGCGCTGCGTGGCGTGCGGCGGCAATTCGGCAAAGCCGGTGACGATGACGACCGGCAGGCCCGGCTGCATCTGCTCGATCGCGTCGGCCAGCTGCGCGCCGGTCATGCCCGGCATGGCATGGTCGGTGACGACCAGGTCGACGCTGCCGCGCTCCAGCAACCGCAGCGCGTCGGTGCCGGATGACGCCTGGAACACGGTATGGCCCAGATCCTCCAACATGCCGGCGGTGTTCATCAGCACCAGATCGTCATCGTCCACCGCCAATATGACCAGGGGGGTGTCGGGGTCATGCATTTCCTCCACCACCATGGCGATGTGGCGGGCATCCGCGTCGGCCTCCGTCATCGGCAACCACAAGGATACGTTGGTGCCGATGCCAGGCTCACTGGCGATCGTCAGCGACCCGCCGCATTGCTGGGCGAAGCCATGCACCATCGACAGGCCAAGGCCCGTGCCTTTGCCCACGCCCTTGGTGGTGAAAAAGGGCTCCCGCGCGCGCTCCAGCGTCGCTATGTCCATGCCCTGGCCTTCATCGATCACCGACAGGCGGATATAGTCGCCCGCGCCCAGATCCGGCCGTTCGCCCGCCGCGACGATCATATGCGCCGCCTCCACGATAATCCGTCCGCCATCCGGCATGGCGTCGCGTGCGTTGACCGCCAGGTTGAGCAGCGCCAGTTCCAGCTGCGACGGGTCGGCATGGGCCGCGCCCAGCATCGGCGGAAAACGTATCTCAATCATTACCGCCGCGCCCAAAGTGGTGCGGAACAATTCGGTCATCCCCTGCACCAACGCGACGCAATCGACGCTTTGCAGCTTTAATTCCTGCTTGCGCGCAAAGGCCAGCATCCGCTGCGTCAGGGTCGCGCCGCGCTCGGCCGCCGTCATGGCGTTGTCGAGATAGCGGCTGATGTCGCCGCCGGTCGCCAGCCGTTGCCGGGCGAGGTCCAGGCTGCCCACGATCACCGCCAGCAGATTGTTGAAATCATGCGCCACCCCGCCGGTCAGCTTACCGATCGCATCCATCTTCTGCGTCTGGACGATGGCGTCGCGCGCTTCGTCCAGCGCGCGTTGCGCCTCGCGCCGTTCGGTCAGGTCACGGGTGATCTTGGCGAAACCCAGCAATTCCCCGTCGGGCGCGCGAATCGGGTCGATCACGACATTGGCCCAGAAACGCGATCCATCCTTGCGGATGCGCCAGCCTTCCGCCTCAAACCGCCCCACGCTTTGCGCGGTATGAAGGGCGCGGGATGGCAGGCCGGCCAGACGATCCTCATCGCTATAGAAACGGGCGAAATTCTGGCCCAATATCTCTTCGGTCTTATAGCCCTTGAACCGTTCCGCGCCCATGTTCCAGCTCGTCACCGTGCCGACGGGATCGAGCATGTAGATGGCGTAATCAGTCACGCTCTGCACCAGCAGTCGAAACCTGTCCTCGCTGGCGCGCAAGGCATCCTGCGCGGCGCGCTGCTCGGTCAGGTCACGGGTGATCTTGGCGAAACCCAGCAATTCCCCGTCCGGCGCGCGGATCGGGTCGATCACGACATTGGCCCAGAAACGCCCGCCATCCTTGCGGACGCGCCAGCCCTCCGCCTCGAACCGGCCTTCATGCTCGGCGGCATAAAGCGCCATGGCGGGAACGTCGCTCGCCTGATCCTCCGGCGTGTAGAAGCGCGAAAAATGCTGGCCGATTATCTCGTCCGCCTCATACCCCTTGAAGCGGCGCGCGCCTGCGTTCCAACTGGCCACGATGCCCATGGGGTCGAGCATGTAGATGGCATAGGCGGTGACGCTTTGAACCATCAGTTCGAAGCGATTGCCAGTTTCGTCGGTCGATGCTGTAGTCATTCTGTCCCCGGACCAAGCGCCGGTGGACGGTGCTCTCTTTGCCATCGGCAAAACGGCGCTGAGAGCCGATCGTTCCGTATCCTCCCGCAGTGCGCCCTCTTGACTTGAAACGCGGCGCTGCGCACGACGCCGGCTCCATCAAGCAGGGAGCGGTCATGACGACGAAGGTGACGATCACGGTCATTGGCGAAGCGATGCTGGAACTGAGCCGGGGCGAGGGCGACAGCTGGAATCTGCGCTATGGCGGCGACGTCATCAATACGGCGATTCATCTGGCACGCGCGGGCGACCGGGTGCGGCTCGCCAGCGCATTGGGCGCCGATCCCATGAGCGCGCAGTTGTGCGCCCAATGGGAGGCGGAGGGCGTCGACACATCACTGGTGATCGCAGCGGAGGGCAGGCTGCCGGGCCTCTACGCCATCGAAACGGATGCGGCCGGCGAGCGCAGTTTCCATTATTGGCGCAGCGAGGCGGCGGCGCGGCGGATGTTCGCCCTGCCGCAGAGCGCGGCCATGGTGGCGCAGGCGGCGCAATCAGACCTGCTTTATTTCTCGCTCATCACCCTGGCGATCATGCCTGATGCCGGGCGGGAGGCGCTGCTGGACTTGTGCGCGCAGGTGCGAGCGCAAGGGGGGCGGATCGCCTTCGACGGCAATTATCGTGCGCGGCTGTGGGACGATGCGGCGACTGCGCGCCACTGGCGCGACCGGGCCATCGCGGTCAGCGACATCGGCCTGCCGACCCTGGCGGACGAGGTAGAAATGGGCGAGGCCGACGACGTGCGGGACGCGGCCGCCCGCTGGGGCGCGGGCGGGGGCAAGGATGTGGTCGTCAAGCTGGGCGGCGACGGTTGCCTGGTCGCAGGCGAAATCGTGCCGATCCCGCGCCGGTTGGACGTCATCGATTCGAGCGGGGCGGGGGACGCGTTCAACGGCGGCTATCTCCACGCCCGGCTGGCTGGCGCAGGTCCGGTTGAGGCGGCGTTGGCCGGTCATCGGCTGGCTGGCTGGAATATCGGCCGTCGCGGCGCGATCCCGGCGCGGGATGCAGATGCGCCTTACGGCTGATCCCCGTTGACAGGCCCCCATGGCTTGCGCCATGGGGCGGGAATTGGCGCGCGGGTGTAGCTCAATGGTAGAGCTTTTGCTTCCCAAGCAAGTGACGAGGGTTCGATTCCCTTCACCCGCTCCAAATCTCCAAAATTAACCCACCTGCCGCTTCGCCAGTTTCCGCGCCAGCGTGCGGCGATGCATGCCAAGGCGTCGCGCGGCTTCGGATATGTTGAACTCGCTGTCCTTTAGCACCTCATGGATATGCTCCCATTCCAGCGTCTTGATCGATGTCGGGCGCGGCGCCAATGGCGCGGCGGGGTTGCCGCCGGATCGGGCGAAGGCCGCCTCGATATCGTCGGTGTTGGAGGGCTTGGCGAGATAGTTGGTCGCGCCTAGCTTGATCGCCTCGACCGCGGTGGCGATGCTGGCAAAGCCGGTCAGCACCACGATCAGCATGGCGGGATCATGAGCGTGGAGCGCCTGAACGCAGGCAAGGCCCGATTGCGGGCCGAGCTTGAGATCGACGACGGCGAAGCCGGGGCGGTTGTCGGCCAATATCGCCGTTACCGATTCCAGGCTGTCGGCCGTCATAACATGGTAACCGCGCCGCTCGAACGAGCGTTTGAGCGTCCGGGCGAAGCCTTCGTCATCCTCGACGATCAGCAATTGCCGTTCATCCGTCATCATTCGCCTCCTCCAGCGCGAGCGTAGCCAGCGGCAGGCGCAGCAGGATCATCGCGCCCCCCTCCGCGCCATTGCTGGCGTCCACCCGTCCGCCCAGCTTGCGTACGACATTGACGACCAGAAACAGGCCGAGGCCGCCGCCCTGCTTGCCCTTGCTGGACCGATAGGGTTTGCCGACATCGGCCAGCATTGCCGGATCGAAGCCGCGGCCATTGTCGCGCACGGCGATATGAAGCCATTGGCTGTCGCGGCTAACCATCATGTTGATATAGGTCGCGTCGGCCTCCCGCGCATTGTCGAGCAGGTTAGTGACGGCCTGCCGGATCACCGGATCGGCGATGATGCGCGGATAATCATGCGGTCCAAAGTCGCAGCGCAGCGGCATGCCGGGATTGGCGAGGCGCCAATCGCGCGCGATGATGTCGATGAAATCGCGGACGTTGGTGATTTGCGGGGCTTCCCCGCGCGCCTCGCCCGCGGACATGAGGATGCCGGTCAATATGGTCTTGCAGCGTTTGACCGCCGCTTCCATCTCATCCACCTCCTCGACCAGCGCGGGATGCGCCTTGATTTCGGGCATGTGCCGCCAGTCGCCCAGCACCACGGCGAGCTGGGCCAGCGGCGTGCCCAGTTCATGCGCCGCGCCCGACGCCAACAGGCCCATGCGCACGATATGCTCTTCCTCCACCGCCTGTTGCCGCAGTTCCGCCAGATAATGTTCCCGCTGCTGCAGGTTGCGGTTCACGCGGGTCATAAACAGCACCAACAGCACCGCGATCATGGTGATGCAGATCCAGGTGCCGATGATGTGCAGGTCGAACAGGCGACCCTCCAGCGTCTCGCTAAGGTCGAGCGGCCTGTAGAAGAAGGCCAGCATCGCCGCGCAGAGCGTCGATACGGCCACGATGCCCCAGACGCTCCAGCGATGCAGCAGCACTGCGCCCAGCGCGACCTGCAACAGGTAGAGTGAGACGAACGGATTGGTCGCCCCGCCGCTCAGATAAAGTTGCGCGGTCAGGGCGAACACGTCGAACAGCAGCGCCAGGAACAGTTCGGCATGAGTAATATCGGTGCGTCGGCGCAGCACCATCAGGGTGCCGATGTTCATTGCGACCGCGATGCAAGGCACGACCAGCATCGAGCCTAGCGGCAGGCGAATGTCCATGCTGAAATGGACGAACAGGATGGTCGCAACCTGACCGGCGATGGCGATCCAGCGCAGTTGCACCAGCAACGCCATGTTGCGCCGCCCGGCCGCGTCGGCGGGCCACAGGCCCGGCAGCCAGCGCACGCGCTTGGACGATGCTGTCGTCATCCCCGGCGATCTTTTCCCGATTGGCGCATGACCAGGCTATAGCCCCCGGCAACCATCGCCGCCAGTATGAACCAGGTGATGGCATATTGCAGATGGTTATTGGGGAAGGTGACGACCGTCAGCCCGCCGATCGGAAGAGCGTCCGGCGAAGGGCTGGCCTGCGCATCGACGAAATAGTTCGCAACCGGATTGAGCTGGCGCGCCGCGGCGATGGCGGCGACGTCGCGCGAATACCAGCGGTCGGCTAGGGGATCGTTGCTGCGCAGGAAGCCGCCGCCCGGTTCGGTCAGGCGCAGCAGGCCGGTGACGCGCACCACGCCCTGCGGCCTCTGGTAGCGAGTCTTGGCGTCTGGCGGCACAAAGCCACGGTTGATAAGAAGGATCGCGCCATCGCGCTGCCGCAGCGGGGTCAGCACCCAATAGCCCGATCCGCGGACCGTGGCCGCCTGCACCAGCACAGCCTTGTCATGCAGGAAGGTGCCGGTCGCGGTGACCCGGCGATATTCGTCGGCCTTGGTCGCGCTAAGCGGTGCAGGCCCTGGCGCGGCACGGATGCGGGCATCAACGCGGGCGATCAGGTCGCGCTTCCACGCCAGTCGCTCCACTTGCCAGACGCCCAGCGCGCACAGGCCGACAAACAGGATCAGCGCGATCAGCGTCAGGCCGACCGAAAACCCCGCCCGCTTGCCCTTGGGGGCGGGGCGGGGTTCGGCCTGTGTCACGGCATCTGACTCATGTCATGCGACATGGTGGGCATCATATTATGGTTGAGGTGATACATGACCCACATCGATCCCGACAGGGTGATGACGACCAGCACCAGCGTGAACATCAGCGCCATCATCGACCAGCCACCTTCGGATCGGGTATTCATATGCAGGAAGTAGATCATGTGGACGACGATCTGCACCACGGCAAAGGCCATGATGATGATCGCGGTCGTCTGCGGATTGGCGAAGAAGCCCGTCATAACCAGCCAGAAGGGGATGGCCGTCAGGAACGCCGACAGGCCGAAACCGATCATGTAGCTGCCCATCGTCCCGTGCGCGCCAGCATGGGCGTCGGGGTGGTCATGGCCGGACTTGGGGTGGGCGGCATCGCTCATCGCAACATTCCCATCAGATAGACAAAGGTGAAGACGCCGATCCAGATGACGTCGAGGAAGTGCCAGAACATCGACAGGCACATCAGGCGGCGCTGGTTGGCGGGGATCAGGCCATGTCTGGCGACCTGGACCATGAGCGTGACCAGCCAGATGCAGCCAAAGGTGACGTGCAGCCCGTGGGTGCCGACCAGCGTGAAGAAGGCCGACAGGAAGCCCGACCGCATCGGCGTCGCGCCCTCATGGATGAGGTGCGCGAACTCGTACATTTCGATGCTGAGGAACGCCAGGCCGAACAGGCCGGTGATCGCCAGCCAGCCCTGCGTCGCGGCGATCCTGTTCTTTTCCATCGCCAGCATGGCGAAGCCATAGGTTATGGAGGAAAAGAGCAGCATGGCGGTGTTGAGCGCCACCAGCGGCAGATCGAATAGATCCCGTGGCCCCGGTCCCGCCGCATAATTACCGCCCAGCACTGCATAGGTGGCGAACAGACAGGCGAAGATGAGGCAATCGCTCATCAGATATATCCAGAAGCCCAGCATGGTGCTGGACCCTTCGGGATGATGCGGCTCGTGGGCCAGGTGGAACAGCGGATTGCCATCCTTGTCCAGGAAGGCGGGGTCTATGGTAGGTGCGCTTGCCATGATGGTTTAACCCTTGGCTGCGAGCAGCGCGGTGCGCTCGCCCTCGGTGCGCTCCACCACATCCTTGGGGATGTAGAAGTCGCGCTTATAGTTGAAGGTATGGCCGATCGCGACGGCTAGGATGCCGACGAAGCTGAGGCTCGCGAGCCACCAGATGTACCAGATCATGCCGACCGAAAAGGCCACGGACAGCCCGGCGATGATGATGCCGGTGCCCGTGTTAGACGGCATGTGGATCGCTTCATACCCCGACAAAGGACGCTGATATCCGCGCTTTTTCATGTCGGCCCAAGCGTCACCATCATGGATGACGGGCGTGAAGGCGAAATTATAGTCTGGCGGGGGCGAGCTGGTCGCCCATTCCAGCGTACGGCCGTTCCACGGATCACCCGTCGTATCGCGCAACTTGTCACGGTTGATGATGCTGACTGCGAACTGGACGAACATGCAGGCGATGCCGGCCGCGATCATCAGCGCGCCGAAGGCGGCAATTTGGAACCAGATTTGCAAGCTGGGATCGTCGAACACGCGCATCCGGCGGGTCACGCCCATCAGGCCCAGGATGTAAAGCGGCATGAAAGCGAACCAGAAGCCAACGACCCACAGCCAGAAGCTGCGCTTGCCCCATACGGTGTCCAGCTTGTAGCCGAACGCCTTGGGCCACCAGTAGTTGATTGCCGCGAACAGGCCGAACAATACGCCGCCGATGATGACGTTATGGAAATGCGCGATCAGGAACAGGGAGTTGTGCAGCACGAAGTCGGCAGGCGGTACGGCAAGCAGCACGCCGGTCATGCCGCCGACCGTGAAGGTCAGCATGAAGGCTACCGTCCACATCATCGGCAGCTCGAAACGGATGCGCCCCCGATACATGGTGAACAGCCAGTTGAAGAGCTTGGCCCCGGTCGGGATGGAAATGACCATCGTCGTGATGCCAAAGAAGCTGTTGACGCTGGCGCCCGATCCCATGGTGAAGAAATGGTGCAGCCAGACCAGATAGCTGAGCAGCGCGATGACGATTGTTGCATAGACCATCGAGCTGTAGCCGAAGAGGCGCTTGTTCGAGAAGGTCGCAGTAACCTCGCTGAACACGCCGAACAGCGGCAGGATGAGGATATAGACTTCCGGGTGACCCCAGATCCAGATCAGGTTCACATACATCATGGGGTTGCCGCCCATGTCGTTGGTGAAGAAAGCGGTGCCGACATAACGGTCGAGGCTGAGCAGCGCCAGCACGGCGGTCAGCACTGGAAAAGCCGCGACGATCAGGACGTTGGCGCAGAGCGAGGTCCAGGTGAAGATGGGCAGCTTCATCATCGTCATGCCCGGCGCGCGCATCTTGACGATGGTCGCGATCAGGTTGACGCCAGACAACAGCGTGCCGATGCCCGCGATTTGCAGGCCCCAGATATAATAGTCGACGCCGACGCCCGGCGAATAGGCGATGCCCGACAGCGGCGGATAGGCCAGCCAGCCGGTACGCGCAAATTCCCCCACGAACAGCGACATCATGACGATCACGGCGCCCGCCGTGGTCATCCAGAAGCTGAAATTGTTGAGGAAGGGGAAGGACACGTCGCGCGCGCCGATCTGGAGCGGGACGATATAGTTCATGATCCCGGTGATCATCGGCATGGCGACGAAGAAGATCATGATGACGCCATGCGCCGTGAAAATCTGGTCGTAATGATGGGCGTTGAGATAGCCTTCCGACCCGTTGAACGCCATCGCCTGCTGCAGGCGCATCATGACCGCGTCGGCAAAGCCGCGCACGAACATGATGAGGCCGAGGATCATGTACATGATCCCGATGCGCTTATGGTCGACGGTGGTGAACCAGTCGTTCCACAACATGCCCCACAGCTTATATTTGGTGATGCCCGCGACGACGACGAGGCCGCCGAGCATCACCATGATGAAGGTGCCGACGACGATCGGCTCGTGCAGGGGCAGCGAACTCCAGTCGAGCCGACCGAAGATCAGCTTCCAGATGCCGCTATTTTCAGAGGCGGGGGAGGGGGACATGGCGTCTAGCCTTCAGGCGAGAGAGAAATGAAAGAACGGGGACAGGTCATGGGCATCACATGCCTTCGTGACCGGCATGGCCACCGCCATGCCCATCGCCATCCTGCTGGCCGGGGGCTTGCTTGCCCTGCGCGACCGGAGTGCGTTTCGCCGCCGGGGTCATGCCCGCGGGCTGGGCGATCTCGCCCTTCTTGCCCGGCTCGACCGGATGGAAGCCGCCGACGTCGATCGTGCCGTCATGGCGCAGCCCTTCGACGTCATGCGCCGATTCCTTGCCCGCGCCGCCCATGGAGTCGGTCATCATCACCGCGTCCATGCACTTCTTGCCCGGCTGCACGCACATGTTGAGCGCGGCATGAAACAGCTTGGGTTCGACACCGCTGAAATACATCGGCGGCACCTTCTCGCTGGGCTGTTCCAGCTTGACGTAGGTGGCGCGGTCCAGCGTCGCGCCGCTGGCCTTCACGCGGGCGACCCATTGGGCGAACCCGCGCTGGTCAAGGGCGTGGAACTTGAAGCGCATGTGGGAGAAGCCCGCGCCTGAATAGTTGGCGGACAAACCATCGAACGCGCCGGGCTTGTTGGCGACCGCGTGCAAAGTGGTCTGCATGCCCGGCATGGCGTAGATCTGGCCGGCCAGCGCGGGCACGAAGAAGCTGTTCATGATGGTGGAGGAGGTGATCTTGAACTCGATCGGCTGATCGACCGGCGCGGCCAGTTCGTTCACCGTCGCGATGCCCAGTTCAGGGTAGATGAACACCCATTTCCAGTCCATCGCCACCACTTCGACCTGCAACCGCTTGGTCGCCGGATCCATCTTGCGCGCATGATCGACACGATCGAGCGGGCGATAGGGGTCGAGCAGGTGGGTGCTGCTCCACGTCACCGCGCCCAGCGCGATGATGATGAGCAGCGGCGCGGACCAGATCAGCAGTTCCAGGCTGGTCGAATGGTCCCAGTCAGGATCATAATCCTCCGCCTTGGCCTTTTCCCGATATTTCCACGCAAACCAGATCGTCATCGCCATGACGGGGATGATGATCAGCAGCATCAATGCGGTCGAAATCAGGATCAGATTGCGTTGCTGCATTGCAACGTCGCCGGCGGGGGACATGACCACCCAGTCGCATCCGCCCAGCGGCAGCAGCAGGAGTGGCGCGATTCGGCGCAGAAATGCGCGCTTGGTGGCGGAATGACGGGCTATCATGTGGCCCGCATTATCAGGATGAGCGGCGCGCGACATTGGACCTTTTGTCCTATCCCTGTGCATCTGCAAAATAGGGCATGGAGTAAATAACCAAAGGGATGATTCGTCGCGCAACGAAGTGCGGCGCGGATCGTTCCCGCAGCATGAAGGTCCGTTTTACCCCATGACTTCCGCGACGACCACGCCCAATTCGACCCAGGCGGAACGCGACGTGCGCCAGTTGCACGCGCATGGGCAAAAGAAGGTTGCGCCAGGCGAAATTGCGATCGGCGTCATCATTGGTCGCACGTCGGAATTTTTCGACTTCTTCGTTTATGCGATCGCATCCTGCATCGTCTTCCCGGCGCACATCTTCCCCTATATGTCGCCGTTGATGGGGACGCTCTGGTCCTTCGCCATCTTCGCGCTCGCCTTCATCACCCGTCCGATCGGGTCGTTCATCTTCATGGTGGTCGATCGCGCCTATGGCCGCGGGGTCAAGCTCACCATCGCGCTGTTCCTGCTGGGCGGATCGACGGCGGCCATCGCCTTCCTGCCGGGTTATGAGACGATCGGCCATTGGGCCGCCGTGCTGCTGGCGCTTTTCCGCGCCGGGCAGGGCGTCGCGCTTGGCGGCACCTGGGACGGTTTGGCCTCCTTGCTCTCGCTCAACGCGCCCAAGAACAAGCGCGGCTGGTATGCGATGATGCCGCAGCTGGGCGCGCCCCTAGCGCTGATGGTGGCGGCGGGCCTGTTCGCCTTCTTCCTCAATACGCTGTCCACCGCCGACTTCCTTGACTGGGGCTGGCGCTATCCCTTCTTCGTCGCCTTCGCGATCAACGTGGTGGCCCTGTTCGCGCGCCTGCGCATCGTCGTGACAGAGGAGTTTGCGCGGCTCTATGAAACCCGCGAACTCCAGCCCTCGCCGGTCATCGAAACCGTCCGCAGCGAAGGGCGCAACATCGTCATCGGCGCTTTTGCGCCCATGGCCAGCTTCGCGCTGTTCCACATGGTCACCGTGTTCCCGCTGTCGTGGATCGCGCTCTATACCGATCAGCCGCTGGAACGCTTCCTGATGATCGAGGTGATTGGCGCATTCGTCGGCGTGCTGGCGATTATCGTGTCGGGCTTCGTCGCCGACATGGTGGGCCGCCGCACCCTGATCGGCTGGTCGGCCGTGGGGATCGCCATCTTCGCGGTTGCAGCGCCCCTGTTGCTGGATGGCGGCGATCTGGGCGAAGTCGCCTTCATGGTGCTGGGCTTCATCCTGCTGGGCCTGAGCTTTGGCCAGTCATCCGGTATTGTCGCTTCCAACTTCCGCACCGCGACGCGTTATACCGGGTCGGCGCTGACGTCGGACTTGGCGTGGTTGGTGGGCGCCGGTTTTGCGCCACTGGTCGCCTTGCTGGTCTCCGCCGAGTTTGGCCTGGCCGCGTCGGGCGTCTATCTGCTGTCGGGCGCGGTGGTGACCGGGGTGGCGCTGTTCGTGAACAAGGAACTGGCTGGCCGCGACCATTAAACTGCGCTGCGCATCCGCTTGAGCGCTTTGCGGTCGAACCAGACGGTCGGGCCGGGGCGCGGGCGGAAACGGGCCAGCCATTCGGGATAGAGGGTAGCGAGACGCGCGGGGAGGCCGCCCGGCCCCTCGCGCGTCATGATGTCCGACACGATCCGGTTCTGGTAGAAACGCACCGAATAGTTGATCAGCCGCTTATAGTGCATATGCCAGGTCTGGGGTCGGGCCAGGCTGACCTGTTCGCACAGAAAGCCCGCATCGTCGCAGGGCACGACCCCCGCCAGATCCCACGCGATATCCTTCTGCAACCCGGTATGCGCCCAGGACGCCACCAGCCCGTCGTCGCCGATCAAATCGTCGGGCAGGCGCAGCTTGCGGGCGCGAATGTCCGCCAGAAATCGCCCTGACAGAGCGTAGAGATCGCCGAACAGCCCGCCTTCGCTGTGCAGCGTGCCGCGATAGGTTGCCGCCATCCGGCCGTTCATCGGCATGCCCGACGCAGCATTGGCGTGGGGATGGGCGACCAGATCGGCGACCAGCGCGTCGATCGACCCCGCCACGATCTGCGCATCGCCATCCATGAAGATGACCGCCTGCTCCGCCCCGGTCAGCAGGTCGTGGACCATATGGTTCCAGGTCCGCGACTTGCCACCCTCCCGTATGTCATGGACGATGACATTGGCCCGCCCGCCCGCCGCATCCCGCGCCCGCGCCACAGTGGCGTCGGTGGTGCCGTTGACCAGCACATGGAAGAACGTGTCGGGGCGATCGAGCGGTAGCGACGCCAGGCAGGCGCCGATTCGACGTTCTTCCTGATGAGCGAAGATGGCGACAGCGACCGAAGAGGGGGCGGCGTAAGAGGAGGGGGGCGGCATGGCGTTAGCGGAAGTCCCAGCCCTGCTGGCCATGCTGGCTGGCGTCGAGGCCGTCGGCCTCTTCCTGTACGCTCACCCGCATGGGGATGACGACAGACACGATCAGCGCGGCGATCGCGCTGCCGACCATCGCCCATAGGGCGACCACGACCAGGCCGATGGCCTGCGACGTCAACGCGCCGGGCAGGCTGATATTGGCGTCGAAACCGACCCCGCCCAGCAGCGGCAGGACGAAGACCGGCAGCAGCAGCACGCCCGTCAGGCCGCCCAGCCCGTGGATGGCAAAGACACCCGCGCCGTCATCGACCCGGCTGGACAAGATGCCGCCACCGATGCGGGCGACAAAGGCGGCGATCACGCCGATCAGCATCGCGCCGCCGGTGCCGACCAGCGCGGCGCTGGCCGATATGGCGGCGATGCCCGCCAGCGCGCCGGAGATTATGCCGGTGGCGCTGGTGCGGGCGCCCAACATCCGGTCGAGCAGCCCCCAGGTCAGCGCCGCCGCGCAGGCGGCGAAGAGGTGATTGAGGATCGCGGTCGCGGCATCGTCGGTCGCGCCCAGCGCCCAGCCGCCAACCACGCCGGACAGGCCGATCCAGAGCAGCCCGCCGCCCGCCAGGCTGAGCAACGGAGCATGGCCGGGATCGGACGGCTCGCGCCGCGCGCCTGCGATCAATGCGAGGGCGAGGGCGGAAAAGCCCGCCACGCCGTGCAGCACCAACCCGCCGGCGAAATCCATGACGCCCAGGTCCGCGAGCCAGCCGCCGCCCCACACCGCATGGGCGACCGGGGCATAGACCAGCAGCAGCCAGAGCGGGGTGAAGGCGATCCACCAGCCGATCCGCGTCCGCTCCGCCACCGCGCCCACCAGCAGGCAGGCGGCGAGCAGGGCGATGGACAGTTGGAAGAGGACGAACGCCGATTCGGGAACGGTCAGCCCGTCGCGCAACTGGGCGAGATTGGCGAGCAGCAGGTTTCCGCCGCCGCCCAGCCAGGCGCTGCCCGGCGCATAGGCGATGCTGTAGCCCGCAATGGCCCAGGTCAGCGCGGCGACCGCCGCGACCGCCGCCCCCTGCCCCGTCACTGACAGGGCGTTGCGCACATTGACCTGCCCCGCATGGCGCAGCATCAGCCCCGGCAACGCGGCCAGCAGCACCAGCAGCGCGCACAGGATCATCCAGCCGGTATCGCCGCTATCGGCCACCGCGACCTGCGCCCAGGCCGGTTGCGGCAGCGCCAAGGCGGTCAGAAGAGGCAGGGCGAAAGAAAGGCGCATCATCAAAACCCGGCTGTGGAGACGTCCGCTGTGTCTAGCGGCGCTCTGGTAAAGTTTTCGATAAGCAAGGTCGAGGGAGGCGGAGGATGGCGCGGCAGGACGCGACGGCCGAAGTTCACACCGTCGTCGGGCAAAATCGGCCGATAGTCGCTGCGAGGCCAGCGCGACGCCCCTGTGAAGCCACCCCGACGCGCCACATGGGTCACACCCATGCGACAGGTGCGCGACGCCCACGCGACAGCGATGCGCCGATCGCGCAATGGCAGGGCTGGGGGGAGGGGGCGGCGGGTTCATCCAGAAGGATAGACCAGACAAAATCCTACATTGAAAGGCTTTCATGGGCCGGCGGCTGGCTTGTCTGTCCGCCGTCGGGTAGCGAAAGCCGGTTCACAGGTTGAGCGGTGGTAATGGCGCTCTCTTGCCTTTAGAGGAGGCGCAGTTCCCAAGACATTCAGGTAGATGATGGCCCGCAAACATTCGAAACATGGTCGCTATGAAGACGTGCCTGCCGAGGAAGACGCGCCGCTGCCGGTGATAGATTGCTGGCTGTGCGGGCGGCCGACCGGCAAGACGATCGTCTGGCACCATCCCGTTCCCAAGAGCCGGGGCGGGCGCGATGTCGTTCCCATGCATGGGATCTGCCAGCAGACGCTGATCGCCAATTTCACCAATTCCGAATTGCAACGCCACGGCACCGATGTCGAGGGCCTGCTGGCCCATCCCAATGTGCGCAAATTCGTCGATTGGGTGGCGAACAAAGACCCCGATTTCACCGCAACCACGGCGAAGAAGCAGCGGTAAGGCAGTCGAGGATTTGGTGGCTGTGCTCAGATAGAAGCGGGATGCAGGGTCAAGCGCGGCATGACTAGAGGGGTATGTCTGGAAGCGACCAGTTTTTGCCTTCAAAACATGGTGTGCCTTTGTCCAGAAGCGGCCGTTTCCCTCACCCTCACCCCAGCCTTCGCTGGGGTGAGGGTGGATTTATATCCGCTCTACGGCTCCTGCACCGGCAAACCTGACCGTCCGCCATCCACCCCTCCCCAACACCCCTAAAAACTCTCGCCCCCGCAGCGCACGCGGCCGGTGCCGCGATTGTCGACCGTGCAGGCGGCTTTGCCGGTGATGGTGACGTCGCCCGATCCCGCTGTCGTGACCCGCGCGGTGACGTCGGCGGTCAGGGTGATGCTGCCCGGTCCTTCGTTGGTGACGCTGGCCTGGCGCGCGATCAGGGGTTCGGCGGCCAGCGCGCCGGGGCCGTTGACGCGGATGGCGGCGACGCCCGCGCGGCCCGCCATCGTCACCCGGCCGCCGCCCGCCAGCGCCACGTCGATCCGGTCGAGGTCGACCGTGCCCACGCTGACGTCGCCATTGCCGCCCAGCACGATCTGCCCCGACTGGCCCTTCATCCGGTCGATCGACACCGATCCGCCGCCGGTCAGCACGATCCGCTGCACCATGGCGGTGGACAGGCGCAGCGTCGCCGCGCCGCCGCTCTTTTCGCCCGGCCGCGTTCGCTCCATGGCGATGGTGAGCAGCCGGCCGGAGACATCGACCTTCAGCCGGTCGAGCGCGCCCTGGTCGCCCTCCGCCCGCGCCGATGCGCCCGCGCCGGTGGTCAGGATGACGGTGACGGGGGCATCCACGCGGATCGCGTCGAAGCTGGTGATGGTGTAGCCGCGCGTCGCCGCACCGGCGGGCGCGGCAAGGAAGAGCGCGGTCGCCGTCAGGGCGCGCAGCGCGCCTCGCCCGGTCCCGTTCCGCTTGTCGTGCATTGCGCCTTGCCCTTTACCGTTACGTCGCCCGGACCCATGATGCTGATAGCGACCCTGCCGTCGGAGGCAATGTCGATGTCGCCCGCGCCCAGGACATCGATCTCCGCGCTGCCGACCTTCAGCGCGGCGGCGTCGATGTCGCCGACGCCGGTGATGGACAGTTTCGCGGTGTCGGCGGTGCCCGCGATCTTGATCGATCCCGCGCCGGTGATGTCGGCGCTCAGCGTCTTGACCGCTACCGTGCCGATGCGGAAATCGCCAGCCCCGGTCAGCGCCAGCTCCAGTCGGTCGCCCTGCGCCTTGTCCAGGTCGAAATCGCCTGCGCCGGTCAGCGCGGCGGCGGCGATGGCGGGCATCGTCACATGGATGGTCGCCCCCTTGTCCCCATCCTTGCGGCCCCAGTTCCAGTCGCCCTTCGACTTGCGGCCGATCACCAGTCTGCCATCCTTCACCCGGATGTCGAGGTCGGCGACCGCTTTGGCATCGCCATCCGCCTTAACCGCAAAGCCGCTGCCGATGGTAACGGCGACATTGTCCGGCCCGGTCGCGTCGATCTGCGTGAAATCCTTCAACGTCGCCCAATCCTGCGTGCTGCGCGCCAGTTCGTCGGCGGCGGGCGATTCGTCGGTGCGCGAACAGGCGGTAGTGGACAGCGCCATGCCGGTGAGGGCCAGGGCGAGCAGGGGAAGGGGGCGGGGCATCGCAATCTCCTCTATGTGTGTTGTATGAGCAATACACGTTGTCCGTGGCGGTTCCAAGCCTCTTGTTCGTCGGACGGGTTAAGGCATGATAGATGACCGAAATTACGGAGTGTCCCGCCCATGCGCCTTTCCCTGCTCGCTCTTCCCCTGATCGCGATGATCGCCGCAACCCCCGTCGGCGCCGCGCCGGAGGGCGATGCCGGTGCGCGCTGGTGGGCGCATGTCCAGGCGCTGGCCAATGACGGCATGGAGGGGCGCGGCACCGGCACGCCGGGCTATGATCGCGCGGCCGACTATGTGATCGCCCAGTTCAAGGCGCTGGGCCTGAAACCGGCGGGGATCGACGGTTACAAGCAGCCGGTCGCCTTTATCGAGCAGGTGATCTTGGCCGACCAAAGCAGTGCATCGCTGGTCGGGCCGCAGGGCGAGGTGGCGCTGGCGGTGCCGGACGACCTGATCTTTTCGGGCGGCGGCGGGCCGGTGCCCGAACGCATCGACGCGCCGATGGTGTTCGCGGGCTATGGCCTGCATTTGCCCGAAGCGGGGCATGATGATTTTGCCGGGCTGGACCTGAAGGGCAAGATCGTGGTCGTGCTGTCGGGCGGGCCGTCCACGATTTCCGGTGCGCTCAAGTCGCATGCGCGGTCCGAACGCGCGCATTGGCTGGCGGCGCAGGGCGCGCTGGGCCTCATTACGCTGGTGACGCCCAAGCAGGTGGAGATTCCCTGGGTCCGCCGGGTGGCGCTGGCGGGTGCGCCCGCGCTTTATTATGCCGACGCGACGCTGCGCGAAACGCAGATGCCCTTCCTCGGCGCGCAGTTCGATCCGGCCAAGTCAGCGCAGTTCTTCGGCGGGACGGACAAGGATTTCGCCGCGATCGCCGCGGCGGCCGATGCTTCCACTCCGATCGCCAGCTTCCCGCTCGCGCTGCGTTTCAAGGCGCAGGTGGCCGCCAAGCGCCGCGACCTGTCGTCGCCCAACCTGATCGCGGTGCTGCCGGGCAGCGACCCCAAGCTGCGGCCGGAGCATGTCGTTTTGTCCGCGCATCTGGATGGCTATGGCGTCGGCACGCCGATCAAGGGCGACGCCATCTATAATGGCGCGTTCGACAATGCGTCGGGCGTCGCCAGCTTGCTGGAGATCGCCAGGGCGCTGAAAGCCAGCAAGGTAAAGCCGAAGCGGTCGATCCTGTTCGCGATCGTCACGGCGGAGGAGAAGGGGTTGCTTGGCGCGCGATATTTCGCGCGGCGGCCAACGGTGCCGCAGTCCAGTATCGTCGCGGACCTGAATTTCGACATGGCGCTGCCGATCTTCCCGCTGACCAGCGTGACGCCGATCGGCTATGACCAGAGTTCGCTCGGCCAGGATGCGGCGGCGGTGAGCGCGCAGATGAACCTGCCGATCACGCCCGATCCCTTCCCCGATCGCAACGTCTTCATCCGGTCCGACCAATATGCCTTCATCCGCGAAGGCATCCCCGCGCTCTTCTTCAAATATGGGTTCAAGGCGGGCACGCCGGAGGCGGACACGGAAAAGGCGTGGCGGGCGAACCTCTATCATTCGCCGTTCGACGATCTGAACCAGCCGGTGATGCCGGCGGAAAGCGCGAAGCTGAACGATTATGTGACCGCGGTCACGCTGCGCGTCGCCAACGCGCAGGCGCGCCCGGCGTGGAATGCGGACAGTTTCTTCAAGCGGTTCGCAAAATAACGAGCAATGCCGTTCGTTTCGAGCGAAGTCGAGAAACGGGAAGCGCGGCTCTATCCGCTTCTCGACACGCTCGAAGCGAACGGAACTTTGTTTATTTCTCAGCCTCATAGAGTTCTAGCGGCAGGCCGTCGGGGTCGGTGAAGAAGGTGAACCGCTGGCCGGTATATTCGTCGATGCGGATCGGTTCGCATGGAACGCCTGCGGTATCGAGCCGCGCCACCTCCGCGTCGATATCCGCGACCGTGAAGGCCAGGTGACGCAGGCCGCAGGCTTCCGGGCGGCTGGGCCGGGCCGGAGGCGCGGGGAAGGAGAAGAGTTCGATCTGCACGTTGCCCGCGTCAAGATCGCACTTCCACGACTGCCGATCGGCGCGCCACATTTCGCGAATGACGGGCAGGCCCAATATGTCGCGATAGAAGGCGCGCGAGCGGTCATAGTCTGAACAGATGAGGGCGATGTGGTGGATGGCGCGCATCGGCGGTTCATAGGTGATGGATGCGCTGCCCGCCAGGTTTCGATCGATGGTTGGTTCAGGCGACGCGGTGTTGTTCGCCGACATCGAACAGCCAGGCCTCGGCTTGCGCGACCGACGCGAATATCTCCGCGTCGTCGCGTACGCTCAGGATACGGCGGGTCTGCAATCGGGTCAGATTGTCGTGCCGCACCACCGCCAGCTTTTTCGATTTGAACCGCGTGTCCAGCACGACGCGGGTGAAGGCGGCGACGACCTCCTGCGACTGGATGACGCAGCCTTCAGTATTGATGAGCATGACATACTCGCCCGATCCCAGCCCCATAGCCGTCACCGCGGCTTCCTTGTCCGCGTTGAATCGATCGACGTCGGCAGGATCGAGAAATCCTGACATTTGCGCGATGACGAGCTTGCGGCTCTTGTCCGATGTGACGTTGATCATGACGGTTTTCCTATGGGTCGCTGGGTAAATGCATGCGCCGATGGGATTAATGAAAGATGATCGAATGCCGCGGCTTCGACCAATGTCTAAGGGATCGGCACCGTCGCCCGCTCGCCATGGTCGACGCGCCCCGCTTGATCCCTCGCCTCGCGCCGCCTACACCCGCGCGATGACCTACGCACCCTACCCGGCGCTGCGCCTGCGCCGCACCCGCGCATCGGCCTGGAGCCGGACGATGCACGCCGAAAACCGCCTGTCGCCCAGCGATTTCCTCTGGCCGCTGTTCGTTAACGAAGGGCAAGGCGTGGAGGAGCCGATCGCGGCTCTGCCCGGCGTGTCGCGCTGGTCGGTGGACCTAATGGTGGAACGGGCCAGGGACGCGCGAAATGCGGGCATTCCCTGCCTCGCCCTGTTCCCCAACACGCAAGCTGAAAGGCGCAGCGACAACGGGGCCGAAGCGCTCAATCCCGATAACCTCATGTGCCGCGCCATCCGCGCGATCAAGGATGCCGTGCCCGACATCGGCATCCTGACCGACGTCGCGCTCGACCCCTATACCGCCCATGGCCAGGACGGGCTGCTGGACGAGACGGGCTATGTGCTGAACGACGCCACGATCGACATACTGATCGGCCAGTCGCTCAACCAGGCGGCGGCGGGCGCGGACATCATCGCGCCCAGCGACATGATGGATGGCCGGGTCGGCGCGATCCGTGCGGCGCTGGAGCAGGGCGGGCACCCCAATGTCCAGATCATGGCCTATGCCGCCAAATATGCGAGCGCCTTCTATGGCCCGTTCCGTGACGCGGTGGGATCGCGCGGGTTGCTCAAAGGCGACAAGAAAAATTATCAGATGGACCCCGCCAATGGCGAGGAAGCGCTGCGCGAGGTCGCGCTGGACCTGGCCGAGGGGGCGGACAGCGTGATGGTGAAGCCGGGCCTGCCCTATCTGGATGTCATCGCGCGGGTGCGCGACCGCTTCGCCGTGCCGGTCTTCGCCTATCAGGTGTCAGGGGAATATGCGATGATCGAACATGCCGCAGCCGCCGGATCGGGCGACCGCGACGCGCTGATTTTGGAGACATTGATGGCGTTCAAGCGGGCGGGGTGCAGCGGCGTGCTGACCTATCATGCCCTCCACGCCGCGCGGCTGCTGGGGGCCTGATGCAGATCGGGACGCGCGCGCGCTTCGTCGTCACGATCTGCGCAGGCTCGTTCCTGCTCTTCCTTGTCCAGCCGATGATCGCCCGCATGGCGCTGCCGCGTCTGGGCGGCGCGCCGTCGGTGTGGAATTCGGCGATGCTGGTCTATCAGGCGCTCCTGCTGGGCGGCTATGCCTATGCCCATATGCTGGGGCGGTTCCCGGCGCGGCGGCAGGCGCTGATCCACCTCGGCCTGTTCCTGGTCGCCGCCATCTTCCTGCCGATCGGCCTGATGGGCTGGCAACCGCCGCAGGATATGGAGCCCGCGCTCTGGGTGCTGTGGCTGCTGGCGGCATCGATCGGGCCGCTGTTCTTTGTGGTCGCGGCGCAGGCGCCCTTGCTGCAACGCTGGTTCGCCTTGTCGGACGGCAGCGATCCCTATCCGCTTTACGCCGCGTCCAACTTGGGCAGTTTCGCCGGGCTGATCGCCTATCCCTTGCTGGTCGAGCCGCTGCTGACATTGAAGGCGCAGAGTATCCTTTGGTCGCTCTGCTATGGCGCGCTCTTCTTTCTGGTCTATGCCAGCGCCCGCCGCCTGCCGCCCGGCAGCGCTGCGGAGGCAACGACACAGGCGAGCGACGCGCCCCGGCCTGATCGCCGCAGGATGCTGCACTGGATGACGCTGGCGGCTGTCCCATCGGGCCTGATGATGTCGACCAGCCTCTACCTCACCACCGACATCGTCGCGATGCCGTTGCTCTGGGTGCTGCCGCTTGGCCTCTATCTGCTCAGCTTCTCGGTCGCCTTTGCGGCGCGCCGCGGCGGGGCGGATCTTAGCATCCTGATCGCGCCGTTGGTGCTGCTGATCGGCGCGTGCATCGCCTTTACCGGCGGCATCCATTTCCCGGTCTTCATCGCGCTGGGCATCCTGGCGGTGCTGTTCGTCGTCGCCACCGCGCTCCATGCGCGCCTCTACGAGCTGCGCCCCGAACCGGTCCATCTGACCCGCTTCTACCTGCTGATGTCGGTGGGCGGCATGGTGGGCGGGCTGTTCTGCGCGCTGCTGGCCCCGTTGATCTTCGACTGGACCTATGAATATCCCATCCTGCTAATCGCCGCCGCACTGTTGCTGCCGGCGCGCGAAGCGACGCTGCGCCTGCCGCGGCTGTTGTGGGAAGATACGGGCCGCCGCGTGTGGCTGGTGCCGCTCATGCTGTTGCTGGGCCTGGCGTTGTCGACGCTGGGCGGCGGGCTGGCGCTGGGCGATGATACGCCGCCGCTGGTCAAATCGCTCAGCTTCTGCGCGATCATCGCGATGGCCATCCTGACTTTGGGCCAGCGGTTCATGACCGCGGCGATGCTGGTCTATCTGATGCTGTGCCTGAGCGGTTGGGAGAAATTGTCGCAGTCAGCCAGCGGAATGCTGACGCGCAGCTATTTCGGCGTCTATGGCGTCGCCAACAAGAGTCCGACCGAACGCATCCTGTTCCATGGCACGACATTGCACGGCGTCCAGAATCTGGAGCCGGGCCGGGAGCGCGACCCGACCAGCTACTATGCGCCCAAATCCGGCGTCGGGCTGGCGCTGGGCCATGCGCTCGACCTGTTCGGGGGCAAGGCGCGGATCGACGTGGTAGGGCTGGGGGCGGGGACGCTCGCCTGCTATGCCCGCTCCGGTCAAACCTGGCGTTTCTATGAGATCGATCCTGCCATGGTGGCGATCGCGCGCGATCCGGCCGATTTCAGCTTCCTGGCGCGGTGCCAGCCGCGCGCCGACATCGTCATCGGCGACGCGCGCATGACGCTGGCGCGGCAGCCGGCGGGCGGCGCGGACATATTGGTGATCGACGCCTTTTCATCCGATTCCATCCCGATGCATTTGCTGACGCGCGAAGCGATGGCGATCTATGGCCGCCGCCTGGCGCCGGGCGGGCTGCTGCTGATCCACATCTCCAACCGCTATCTCGACCTGCGGCCGGTGGTGGCGGGCGATGCCGTGGCCGGCGGCTGGCACGCGCGGCTGCGCCATTACAAGCCCGCCAAGCGGGATGCCGCGCGGCGCTACGCCGCGTCGATCTGGGTCGCGCTGTCGCGCAATCCGGCGCAACTGGACCGGCTGGCGCGCGTGTCGGGCGGCGAGCCATGGGATATCCTAAAGCCAAAGCCCGGTTTTTCGGCCTGGACCGACGACCATGCCAGCATCCTGCCGGTGCTGAAGATCAAACCATAAGAGGAGAGATGCCGTGACCGGCTCCGCCCATCCCGATGCTCATCCTGGCGCCAGCATTATCCCGTTCAACGGCAAAACCCCGGTCATCCACCCCAGCGCCTTCATCGCGCCGGGGTGCCGAATCATCGGCGATGTGGAGATCGGCGAGGATGCCAGCATCTGGTATAATTGCGTCATTCGCGGCGATGTGAACCGGGTGCGGATCGGCGCGCGAAGCAATGTTCAGGATGGCACGGTCATCCATTGCGACAGCCCCGGCGACCGCGCCGATGGCCGCCCCGCCGAAGGCTGGCCCGCGATCATCGGCGACGATGTGCTGATCGGCCATATGGCGATGATCCATGGCTGCGTGTTGCAGGATCGGGCCTTTGTGGGCCTGGGCGCGATCGTGATGAGCGGATGCACGGTGGAAAGCGACGCGATGCTGGCGGCGGGCGCGCTGCTGTCGCCCGGCAAGACGGTGCTGCATCGCCAATTATGGGCGGGGCGGCCGGCCAAATATATGCGCGACCTGTCCGACGCGGCGCTGATCGACATGCGCGAGGGGGTGGATCACTATGTCCACAACGCCAAGGCGCATAGGGGCGCGATCAGGGCGATGGCGGAGTAAGGTTGGCGTTGCTGGAGATGAACGACGCAGGGGTTAGCGCACCGTCCGCTTATATCGACGCACCAGCCACAGGCCGACGAAAACGGCCACTGTCAGTATGCGCGGGGGGAGGTTTTCGACCGCATGGTCGACGCTCCAGAACAAGGCGTCCCCCGCGCTGATGACGATCAGCACCAATAGCCCGAACAGCAAGGGCGGCAGGATGTGGCGAGCCTTCATGACGCCGCCATAGCATGGCTGCGTTCGGCTCGCGATAGTAGGGGCGCTCTGTTAGGAGGGCCAGTGGTGCGGGCGGTCGGAATCGAACCGACACTCCTTGCGGAACCGGATTTTGAGTCCGGCGCGTCTACCAGTTTCACCACGCCCGCACGGCTGGTGACGGCCAGATGACAAAATCCGGCGCGGGCGTCCAGCCGAAAATCGGCAAAAGACGGAAAAGTCATCCCGTCCCGGTTGACAGCACCCCCCGACAAGACCAGATGCACTCGTAAATGTAATGTTATATCATAATTGGATTATTATGACTTCTTGTGACGACCGGCGGAAAATCGGGAAATGCCTGCCAGCCCGGACCGGCTGGCTCGACGGCTTCGCGCTGTGCGCCTCGTCGCTCTGCACGCTGCACTGCCTGGGCCTGCCCTTGCTGTTCGCGCTGCTTCCCGCCTTTGCCAGCCGCATCGATCCGGGCGAATCCTTCCATCTGCTCATGCTGGCGCTGGCGGTGCCGACCAGTGTGTCCGCGCTGGGGCAGGGGTGGCGGCGCTATGGTGCGCCCGGCCCGATGCTACTAGGCGTCGCCGGGCTTGGGCTGATGGCTGTCGGCGCGCTCATAGCAACGGGCGAAATCGCCGAGGCGGTCTGGACCGTAGCGGGCAGCGCGCTGCTGGCCGGCGCGCATATCCGCAACTGGCGGCGCGGGCGCGGACAGCGGCGCGGCTGATAGTCGATGAAGCGGCCCGCGGTTGGGCGCGCCGCCTCACGCTATCTATGCCGGGAGTGGATTATCCCTTGCGCGTCCGCACCGTCATTGCCGTGGATCAACCGCCCAGAAAGTCGATCAGATCGCTATTCAGCCGGTCCGGCGCGGTGGCGAACAGACCGTGGGGTTCGCCGTCATATTCAAGGAAGGTGGCCTGCGGGATGCCTGCTGCCGCCGCCCGTCCGGTCGGGTCGATCGGCACGGTCTTGTCGGCGGTGCCGTGGACGATGAGCGTGGGCACGGTGAAAGCGGCCAGATCGGCGCGGAAATCGGTCTGGCCGAACGCATCGACGCAATCGATCGTCGCCTTGGGGCTGGCCATCACGCCCAGGATGAAGCTCCAGTCGAGCAGGCCCTGGCTGACCGGACTGGTGACCCAGCCGACGCCGTAGAAGGTCTTGGCGAAACTCTGCAGGAAGGCGAAGCGATCCTTGCGCACCTGGTCCTTCATGTCCTGCAGCACGCCGATATCCACACCATCGGGGTTGCTGTCGTCCTTGAGCAGATAGGGCACGACCGACGCGATCAGCGCGACCCGCGCGATCCGGCCGGCGCCATGGCGGGACAGATAACGGGCGATTTCGCCGCCACCCATCGAAAAGCCGACCAGCGCCGCCTGGTGCAGGTCGAGATGGTCCAGCACATCGGCAAGATCGTCGGCGAAGACATCATAGTTATAGCCGGTGGCAGGATGGCTGCTATGGCCAAAGCCGCGGCGGTCATAGGTGATGACACGATAGCCCGCCTCCACCAGTGCAAGCGTCTGATATTCCCACATGTCGCCGGTCAGCGGCCAGCCATGGATCAGCACGACCGGCGGGCCATCGCCCATATCCTTGACGTGCAGCGAAGCGCCATCGCGAGTTGCGACCTGGGCCATAAGACATTCTCCTGATTTTTTATGTGTTGGGATAGGTTGGCGGCAGGCCGTTGGGCCTGCCCATCGTGCAGCGATCATGCTGTCGGGTGATCTGCCCCTTCGGCATATACAGCCCTTCAATCGCGCGACGGCCGGGGAAGTTCCCGCCACTTTTTCGCCTTTTCGCGTCATCTTGTTGCCGCGCGGCGCGTTGGACGATAGCCTTCTTGCGTAACGATCCGCGACCGCTATAAGGGCGGCTTCGTGCAGACATAGACAACTTCAAACGGAGAAGGACCATCCTTTGACCGAGCCGTCTGCTACGTTCCTGTTATTTGGCGCCACGGGTGACCTGGCCCGCCGCATGATCTTCCCATCGCTCTACAATCTTCTCTCCGACGGTTTGCTGCCCGACGACTTCCTGATCGTCGCGTCCGGCCGGTCGGAGATGGACGATGACGCCTTCCGCATGGAAGTCGATGCCGCGTTGCAGCAGTTCCTGCCCGCCGACCGCTATGACGCGGATGTGGCCGGGCGCTTCCTCAATCTGATCGGTTATCAGCCTGTCGATGCGGGCAATGCGGATCAGTTCGCGAAACTGGCCGAGCGCATCGACGGCCGGCTGGAGCGCGGCCTGTCGGTCTATCTGTCCACCCCGCCATCGCTGTTCGCACCGACCGCGCAGGGGTTGAGCGAAGCCGGCCTCATCACGCCGCGCACGCGCATTGCGATGGAAAAGCCGATCGGCAAGGATCTGGCGTCGTCCAGGGTCGTAAACGACGGCATCGGCTCGCTGTTCGCCGAAGAACAGATTTTCCGCGTCGATCATTATCTGGGCAAGGAAACGGTCCAGAACCTGCTGGCGCTACGCTTCGGCAACGTCATGTTCGAACCGCTGTGGAACACGACGGCGATCGACCATGTGCAGATCACCGTGGGCGAGACGGTGGGGCTGGAAGGCCGCGTTTCCTATTATGACGGGGTCGGCGCGCTGCGCGACATGGTGCAGAATCACATGCTCCAGATCCTGTCGATCATCGCGATGGAACCGCCCGCGCGCATGGACCCGACCGCGGTGCGCGACGAGAAGGTGAAGGCGCTGCGATCGCTACGCCCGATGACCGCCGAAACGGTCAAGCATTTGAGCGTGCGCGGCCAATATACGCCGGGCGCGGTCGGCGGGCAGATCGTCACCGGCTATGCCGACGAACTGGGCCAGCCATCGGACACCGAGACGTTCGTGGCCTTGAAGGCCTTTGTAGACAATTGGCGCTGGCAGGGCGTACCCTTCTACCTGCGCACCGGTAAGCGGATGCCGGCGCGCCAGTCCGAAATCATGATCCGGTTCAAGCCGGTGCGTCATTCGATCTTCGGCCGTGATGGCCAGGCGTCGGGCGGCGGTTCGGGTCTGGAGGCGAACACTCTGGTCATCCGGTTGCAGCCGGAGGAATATATCCGCCTGACCATCATGAGCAAAAGGCCGGGGCTGGAACGGCAGGTGAAGTTGGATGAGGTGACGCTGGACGTGTCTCTGACCGCTGCCTTCGCCGGACAGCGCCGCCGCATCGCCTATGAAAGGCTGATCCTGGACCTGCTGGTCGGTGACCAGACCTTGTTCGTGCGCCGCGACGAGGTAGAGGCGCAATGGGCCTGGATCGATTCGATCATCGATGGATGGAAGGAGGCGAACATGAAGGTGTCGCCCTATTCGTCCGGGAACTGGGGGCCGTCTTCGGCCATTGCCCTTATCGAACGTGACGGAGCCAGCTGGCATGACTGACCTACATCCCGTAATCGCCAAGGTCACGGAGCGCATCGTCCAGCGCAGCGCCGCGTCGCGCCTGAAATATCTCGACCTGATCGAGCGGGGCCGCGACGCGGGCACCAACCGCGATCAACTGTCCTGCGGCAACCTCGCCCATGGCTTTGCCGCGAGCGGGGAGGACAAGGCCGTGATCCGCACCGGCCGCGCGATGAATATCGGCATCGTGACGTCGTACAACGACATGCTCTCGGCGCATCAGCCCTATGGCCGCTACCCCGAGCAGATCAAGATCGCCGCCCGCGAAATCGGGGTGACGGCGCAGGTGGCGGGCGGCGTGCCGGCCATGTGCGACGGCGTGACGCAGGGGCAGGCGGGCATGGACCTGTCGCTGTTCAGCCGCGACACGATCGCCCTGGGCACCGCCGTCGCACTCAGCCACGCGATGTTCGAGGGCACGTTGCTGCTGGGCATATGCGACAAGATCGTGCCCGGCCTGCTGATCGGCGCGCTGCGTTTCGGCCATTTGCCCACCATCCTGATCCCGGCCGGGCCGATGCCATCGGGCCTGGCCAACAAGGAAAAGGTCCGCATCCGCCAGCTCTATGCCGAAGGAAAAGTGGGCCGCGAGGAGCTGCTGGAATCCGAAAGCGCCTCCTATCATGGCGCGGGCACCTGCACTTTCTACGGCACGGCCAACTCCAACCAGATGATGATGGAGATGATGGGCCTGCACATGCCCGGCGCCGCCTTCGTCAATCCGGGCACGAAGCTGCGCAGCGAACTGACCCGCGCGGCGACGCATCGGGTGGCGGACATTGGATGGGATGGCGACGACTACAGGCCGCTCGGCCATTGCGTCGATGAAAAGGCGATCGTCAACGCGATCATCGGTCTGATGGCGACGGGCGGCTCCACCAACCATGCGATCCATGTTCCCGCCATCGCGCGGGCGGCGGGCATTCATGTCGACTGGACCGACTTTGCCGAGATTTCCGACGTCGTGCCGCTGCTGGCGCGGGTCTATCCCAATGGATCGGGCGACGTGAACCATTTCCACGCCGCGGGCGGTACGGCCTATATCATCCGGGAATTGCTGGACAATGGCCTGTTGCATCGGGACATCATGACGGTCGCGCGCGCCGACCTCACCGATTATGGCAAGGAACCGGTGCTGGAGGACGAAGCGCTGACCTGGAAGGATGTGCCTGCCGCGCGCGACGATGCGATGCTGCGCCCCGTGTCCAATCCGTTCAGCGCCGATGGCGGCATGAAGCTGCTCCAGGGCAACCTCGGCCGTTGCGTCATGAAGGTGAGCGCGGTCGATCCGGTGCGCTGGACGATCGAAGCGCCTGCCGCCGTCTTCCAGGACCAGGACGATGTGCTGCGCGCGTTCAAGGCGGGCGAACTGGAGCGCGACGTTGTCGTCGTGGTCCGCTTCCAGGGGCCGAAAGCCAACGGGATGCCCGAACTGCACAAGCTGACCCCGGCGTTGGGCGTCTTGCAGGATCGCGGGTTCAAGGTCGCATTGCTTACCGACGGGCGCATGTCCGGCGCGTCCGGCAAGGTGCCCGCCGCCATCCATTTGTCGCCCGAAGCGCTGGGCGGCGGCCCGATCGGCAAGCTGCGCGACGGCGATGTCGTGCGGGTATGCGCGGAGACCGGCACGGTCGAGGCGCTGGTCGATGCGGCGACATGGGACGCGCGCGACATCCCCGCCGCCCCGCCTCCGCCTTATGATACCGGTCGCGAGCTGTTCGCGCTGTTCCGCCATCATAGCGACTTGGCCGAACAAGGCGCGTCGCCGATCCTGGCGGCGATGGAAAGCGAAGTTTAATTTAATTCCGTTCGGGCTGAACCCGTCGAAGCCCTTCTCTTGTTTGAAGAGGAGTGTGGCCCCTCGACAGGCTCAGGGCGAACGGACGGAGAGTGATATGACCGACATCATCGCCGCCGATATCGGCGGGACCAACGCCCGTTTCGCCCGCGCATCGCTGGACGCGAAGGGGGTGCCGACGCTCGGCACCGTGCGCAAATATAAGGTGGCCGACTATCCCAGCCTCCAGGCCTGCTGGGCCGCCTTCGCCGAAGACGAAAAGAAGGAAGGGGATGGCGACCTGCCCAGGGCGGCCTCGATCGCCTTCGCCACCGCGATCGGGCGCGACGTCATCAAGCTGACCAACAGCAGTTGGGTGATCCGCGCTGATACGCTGGCCGCCGACATCGGCGTCGATACGGTGCGCCTGGTCAATGATTTCGAGGCGGTGGCCCATGCCGTGTCGCGCCTGCCGAACGAAAACCTCCCGCTGCTGTTCGGTGAGGACAAGCCCTTTCCCAGCGATGGCGGCGTCACCATCCTGGGGCCGGGCACGGGCCTGGGCGTCGCACTGATCGCCTATGACCAAGGCCATCCCCATGTCATCGCGACGGAGGGCGGCCATCTCGACTTCGCGCCGCTCGACCCCATCGAGGAAAAAATCCTTTCCTATCTGCGCGACAAATTCCTGCGCGTATCGACCGAGCGGATCGTGTCCGGGCCGGGCCTCAATTATATCTACAAGGCGTTGGGCACGATCGGTCATGATCGCGTCGTGCTGATGGAAGACCCCGAATTGTGGCAGGCGGCGCTGGAGGATAGCGACCCGTTCGCCCGCGCCGCGCTGGAGCGTTTCTGCCTCTGCTATGGATCAATCGCGGGCGACCTGGCGCTGGCCCATGGGCCGCACGGCGTCGTGCTGGCCGGCGGCCTGACCCAGCGGATGCGCGATTTCCTGCCGCACAGCGGCTTCCATACCCGTTTCAAGGCCAAGGGCCGGTTCGAAAGCCTGATGGCGACCGTGCCGATCCGCATGGCCATTCATGATGAAATCGGCCTGTTCGGGGCCGCCGCCGCATTCCGGGAGAAATAAGATGAGCAAGTTGACCGTCGAACAAGTGATGGAACTGGCCCCGGTGATCCCGGTGCTGGTGGTGGACAGGGTGGAGGACGCGTTGACGATCGCGCGCGCCTTGGTCGCGGGCGGCCTGCCCGCGCTGGAAGTGACGCTGCGCACCCCCGCTGCGCTGGACGTGATCCGCGAAATGAGCAAGGTCGAGGGCGCGGTGGTTGGCGCGGGCACAGTGCTGAACCCGGCGCAGCTCGACGCCGCGATGGAGGCTGGCGCGCGCTTCATCGTCAGCCCAGGCCTCACCAAGCCGCTGGGCAAGGCAGCGATCGCGGCCAAAATCCCCTTCCTGCCTGGCACGGCCACGGCCGGCGACATCATGCGCGGGATGGACATGGGCCTCACGCACTTCAAATTCTTCCCGGCCGAAACGTCTGGCGGCCTGCCCGCGCTTAAGGCTTTGGCCGCGCCGCTGCACACGGCGCGCTTCTGCCCGACCGGCGGCATCACCCCGCAAAATGCACCCGAATGGCTGGCCCAGCCCTTCATAAAATGCGTCGGCGGCAGCTGGGTCGTGCCCAAGGGGCCGGTGGACGCAGCCAAGATCGAGGCACTGGCGCGCGAAGCGGCGGCATTGCCGCGCTGATCTGATTCCCTTGCCTACGGTCCGTTCGTTTCGAGCGAAGTCGAGAAACGAGGCAGAGCTGCGCGCCGGAGCTAAACGCTGGCACCCTGCTGGCCGCTTCTCAACTGGGCTCGAAGCGAACGGCGACAGTGTAGAATCCTGTATCATCTGAAGGCGCGCCCGCCATTGCGTCTGATCGTGTGCCGCCCTAGATGAAAGCCATGACACCGCGCCGCCTCCTCACCGCCCTGGCCCTGTTCCTGTCCGGTTGTGCGGGGGCGCCGCAAAACTATCCCTCGCTCGCCAAGCGGCCGATCGAAAGCGCCCCGGTGGCGAAGATCGCGCCGCCCGCCGCGCCGGTGCCGGCCGATGCGGCACTGTCGGCGGAAATCAGCCGTCATGTCGCCCAGGCCGACAAGGGCGCTGCCGCCTTCGACGCCGCCTATGCGCGCGCCGACCGGGCCGTCGGCGCGGCCAAGGGTGCAGGCGTGTCCAGCGACGCCTGGGTCGCGGCGCAGGTAGCGATCAGCTCGCTTGAATCTGCGCGCAACGACAGCGTGTCGGCGCTCGCCAGCCTCGACACGCTCTATGTGACGCGCAGCAACGCCGTCGCTGATGGCAAGGCGGCCGGCGGGCTGGAAGATATCGACGCGGCTCGCAGCGCGGCGCTGGCGCTGGTCGATCAGCAGAATGACCGCATCGACGCGATGAAGGCACGCTTGCCGCAGCCATAACGGGAGCATATGCCGAAGCGGTGTGTTTGGCGACGACCACAAGCAGATTTTCGGTAACCGGTCTGTAGGACCGACAAGCCTTTGCTTCACTGCTGTCACCCCAGCGTAGGCTGGGGTCTCAGGCGAAGACGCGATGCGATTAAGTAAGTGCCAAGCCGAACCGCCGCGTGCCCCCGCACAAGACCCCAGCGTTGGCCTTCGGCCGCCCTTCGGGTCGCTGGGGTGACGGGATTTTTGAGTCGTCGTCAAAGCGAAGTCAGGCGCAAAGCGCAATGGCAGGACGCCACCCCCTATCGCAACCGCCCTAGCGCCCGCCCTGCGCTTGGAACCACGGCACCATCCGCGCGATCGCATCCTCGACCCGGTCGGTGGACACCGCGAAGCTGAAGCGGATGAAGCGGTGGCCGTCGACGGGATCGAAATCGATCCCTGGCGCGGTCGCGACCCCGGTTTCGCGCAGCAGTTTCTGGCAGAAGCGCAGGCTGTCATCGGTCAGGTGGCTGATGTTGGCATAGATGTAGAAAGCGCCGTCGGGCGGCGCGATGCTGGCCAGGCCGAGAGCGGGCAGGGCGTCCAGCAGCAATTGCCGGTTACGGCGATAGCTTTCGACATGCCCCTCCAGTTCGTCGGTGCAATCGAACGCGGTCAGCCCGGCGCGCTGCGCCAGCACCGGCGGGGTCAGGAACAGATTGCCCATCCGCGCCCGCGCCGCGTCGATCAGCGCGGGCGGCACCACGATCCAGCCCAGCCGCCAGCCGGCCATGCTATAATATTTGGAAAAGCTGTTCACGATCACGGCGTCGGGCGCGAATTCCAGCATCGAATGGGCCGGTTCGCCAAAGCTCAACCCGTGATAGATTTCGTCGGAAATGATGCGGATACCGCGTGTATCGCAGACTGCAGCGATCCGCGCCAGTTCGTCCGCCGGGATAATCGTGCCCGTGGGATTGGCCGGGCTGGCGAGGATCAGGCCATCGGGCGCGGGATCGATCGCCGTCAGCGCGTCGGGGCTGATCTGATAGCGTTCGGCCGGGCCGCACGCGACCTCGACCGGCTCCAGGTAGAGCGCCTTCAAATTATTGCGATAGGCGACATAGCCCGGCCGCGCCGTCGCTACCCGCGCGCCCGGCGCGAACAGGCAGGTCAGCGCCAGCACCAAGCCGGGCGACGCGCCGCAGGTCAGCAAAATCTGTTCGGGGTCCACCGCCACGCCATGCCGCTCGCCATAATGGCGGGCGATCCGCTGCTTGAGCGGCGTGCTTTCCCAATAGCCCATCGCCTCTGTGTCCAGCACATGATGCGCCATGGCGATGGCGTCGGCGGGCGCGCCGGTGGACGGCTGGCCAAATTCCATATGCAGGATGGACCGGCCCGCCGCTTCGAGCGCATGGGCTTCGCGGCTGATGGCGATGGCGTGGAAGGGGGATATGTCGGCGATCATGCCGCGTGGCGTAAAGCGGCGTGGCAACCATGTCCATGGCCGCTACGTTCTAGCCGGCATGAACCAGACCGTCCTGACCGCCCTGCAATATTATGGCGCTGGCGCTGCGACACTTGCGGCGCTGATCGTTTCGCTGAACCTGGGGCGACGCATAACCGGATGGGCATTCGTACTGTTCGTCACATCCTCAATCGCGCTGACCGCCTGGGGTTTCCTCGATCACAACAGCGAGGGGATAGGCTGGCAGAATGTCGCGCTGCTGGTCATCAACGCGGTCGGCGTCTGGCGCTACCTGATTTCGAAACATGAGGTGCGGGATTAGCGCAATCTGGGCTTGATCCGCACATTTCTCTTCCGTTCGGGCTGAGCCTGTCGAAGCCCTCTGTTTCCTCTCGAAGATCGGAAGAAAAGAAGGGCCCTTCGACGGGCTCAGGGCGAACGGCTCTTGGATCAGATTTCCGCGATCCAGACCTCGACCGGTACGACATCCTGCAACAGCGCCAAGCGGATCGGCAGTTCTTCGACCGGACCACCCGCCAGCGCACGATCATAAACCGCCTTCTTGCCCGCCCCGCTGATTTGCAGGAAGATATGGCGGCTCTGCAAGATCCCATGTGCCGTCAGCGACATGCGCTGGTGCGGCGCGACTGGCGGGGTCGCCGCGATCGTCAGCGCTTTGGTCGCCAGTCCCTCGGCCAGTTCCTTGCCCTCAGGAAACAGCGAGGCGGTATGCCCGTCGTCGCCCATGCCGAGCAATATGATATCCAGCGGCCAGGGCAGGTCGGCGAAAGCTGCCTCTATCGCCGGTTGCCCCGCATATGCGTCCGTCGCTGGCGTTTTCATCGGCACGAAACGCGCCTGCGCGGCCGCGCCCTTGAGCAGCGTGTCGCGCACCAGCTTTTCATTGCTGTCGGCGCTGTCGGGGGTGACCCAGCGTTCGTCGACCAGCGTTACCACGACCTTGCACCAGTCGAGATCAGCGTGGCTCAGGGCTTCCAGCACCGGCCGGGGCGAACGGCCGCCGGACAGCGCGATGCTGGCGACGCCGCGCTGCGCGATCGCATCGGACAGGATCGTGGCGATGCGCGCGGCGATGCCGGCTGCGGCCTGCGCCCCGGTGGCGAAAATATGTTCGGTCGGCATGGGGCTACTCCGGAATCTCAGGCAGCGTGCAAATGTCCACCCATTGCGCCCCCGTCAAGGCCGCCAGCCGATCCGGCGTCAGTTCAACCGAACTGGTGCGCGATCCGGCCGCCGGAAAGACGGTGGCGAAATCCCTGAGCGACACGTCGCAATAGACGGGCAGGGGAGAGGCGAGGCCAAAGGGGCACACGCCGCCGACCGGATGGCCGGTGATCGCCTCCACCTCATCCCCGCCCAGCATCCGCGGCTTGGCGCCCAGCGCGGCCTTCGCCTTGCCATTGCTGAGCCGCGCATCGCCCCGCGTGCATACCAGCACGACCATCTCGCCCACGCGCAGCGACAGCGTCTTGGCGATCCGCGCCGGTTCGACGCCCAGCGCTGCGGCGGCCTCCAGCACCGTTGCCGTGCTGACGCCCTGGTCGATGATCGCCACATCGGACGCGTGGGTCGCGAAGAAGGCGCGGACGCTCGCCTCGCTCATCCGCGCCCGCCTGTTTCGCGCTCCCCCAGCTTGCGCTCCCATGCCAGCGCATGGGCGACGATCTGGTCCAGATCGGCATGGCGCGGCTCCCAGGGGAAGGTCTTCAAAATGGCGCTATTATCGGAAATCAGCTTGCCCGGATCGCCCGCCCGGCGGCCGGCCATGACGCGCTTGACGGGCATATTGGTCGCGCGATCGACCGCGTCCAGCACTTCCATCACCGAAAATCCCCGGCCATAGCCGCAGTTGAGCAGATGGTTGCGATCCGGCTCCGCCATCAACGCCTCCAGCGCCAGCAGATGCGCGGCAGCCAGGTCGGTCACATGGATATAGTCGCGCACGCCCGTTCCGTCGGGCGTATCGAAATCCGTGCCAAACACGGCCACGCTCTCCCGCTTGCCCAAAGCCGCCTCGACCGCGACCTTGATCAGGTGGGTTGCCCCCGCCGTCGATTGGCCCGTCCGCCCCTGCGGGTCCGCGCCCGCGACGTTGAAATATCGCAGCGCGCAGAAGTTCATGGGGTGCGCCGCGGCGACGTCGCGCAGCATATATTCGGTCATCAGCTTGGACATGCCATAGGGATTGATCGGCCGCTGCGGCGTATCCTCCCGCACCGCTTCAACGTCCGGCGTGCCATAGGTGGCGGCGGTGGACGAGAAAATGAAATGCGGCACGCCCACGCGCACCGCGCTTTCGATCAGGTCGCGGGTCTTGGCGCTGTTGTTATGATAATATTTCAAAGGGTTTTCGACCGACTCTGGCACAACGACTGACCCTGCGAAATGCATGATCGCCTTGACGTCGTGGTCGCGCAACGTGGCTTCCACCAGCGGCTGATCGGCGATATCGCCGCGCACCAATGTTACGCCATCCGGCACCGCCCAATCGAAGCCAGTGACCAGATTGTCGATCACCACGACGCCATAGCCGGAATCCTTGAGCGCCAGCACCGCATGGCTGCCGATATAGCCCGCGCCGCCCGTGACCAGGACCGTTGGTTTGTCGCTCATAAGAAAAAGGTCTCCCAGCCTGTTGCCGGGAGACCTAGCCGAGTGTTGTTAAAATTTATAGAGCCTGTGTTCCCCGGCGCAGGCAGAGCAACAAGTCACGCCGCTGCTTTCGCCGGAACCGGCCGATAGAAAGTCGCCCCGCTCGCCGCCATCTCCCGCAACTGCGCCGTCGGCGCGAAGCGCGGGCCATGCGCCGCCGCCAGCCGGTCCAGTACGGCCACCACATGGGCAATGCCGACCGTGTCCATATGGCTGAACGGCCCGCCGGTATAGGGCGCAAAGCCCCAGCCGAAGATCGCGCCGATATCGCCATCCTCCGGCGTCTCCAGTACGCCTTCCTCGAAACAGCGGGCGCATTCGATCAACTGGCGATAGAGCAGCCGCTCCTTCACCGCCTCGACAGCGGGCTGCTCGGCCGCGCGGGGGAACATCTCGCCCAGAACCGGCGACAGATGCTTTTTCGCGCCTTCGGGATAGTCGTACCAGCCCTTGCCATTCTTACGGCCCAGCCGGCCCGCCTCGACCATCTTGACCATGATGTCGTCGGACCCCTGCGGCACATAGGCGTCGCCCAGCTCCTTTTTCGCGGCGCTCATGATCTTCCAGCCCAGTTCGATCGAAACTTCGTCGCTCACGGCCAGCGGCCCGGTGGGCATCCCCAATTGCTTGCCGGCATTTTCAATAAGCGCCGGATTGACGCCTTGGCCGACCAGTTCCGCGCCTTCCTGCACATAGGTGCCGAAGCTGCGGGAGGTGTAGAAGCCGCGGCTGTCATGCACGACGATCGGCGTCTTCTTGATCTGTGCCACGAAATCCAGCGCCTTGGCGATGGCGGCGGGACCGGTCTTCTCGCCCAGGATGATCTCCACCAGGGGCATCTTCTCGACGGGCGAGAAGAAATGGACGCCGATGAAATTCTCCGGCTTGGTCCAGGCCTGCGCCAGCTTCGTGATCGGCAGGGTGGAGGTGTTGGACCCGAAGATGGTATCCGCGCCCAGCACTTCCTCAACCTTTTTCGTGACTTCCGCCTTGATGCTCACATCCTCGAACACCGCCTCGATCACGAAGTCCGCCCGCGCCAAGTCGGCATAGTCGGTGGTCGGCGTCACGCGGGCCAGCGTTTCCGCCAGCTTCTCCGGCGTCATGCCCTTGCCCAGACGCTTCTTGAGAACCGCCTCGACATGCGCCTTGCCCTTCTGCGCATAGGCCAGGTCGCGATCGAACAGCACGACCTCGATCCCCGCCTGCGCCGCGACGGTCGCAATGCCGGCGCCCATCATGCCAGCGCCCAGCATGGCCAGCTTACGCGTCGGCGCCTTGGGCTGATCCTTGGGACGGCGCGCGCCGCGTTCGGCGGCCTGCTTGTTGACGAACAGGGTGCGGATCATGTTGCTCGCCTGCGGGTCGGCGGCGACCCTGGCGAAATATTTGCTTTCGATCTGGATCGCCCGGTCCATCGGCAAGGTGATGCCTTCATAGACGGCCGACAGCAAAGCGATCGGCGCGTGCATGTTGCGCTGGGTCTGCTTGAGCGTCATCGGCAGCGCGCCGGCCATGGTCTGGACGAAGGCAGGGTTGAAGCCGCCGGCACCGCCGGGCACCTTATAGCCCTTAACATCCCACGGCTGGGTGTTGGCGTTGGGATTGGCCTTCACCCAGTCCCGCGCCGCCTCGACCGCCGTGCCCTGCGGCACGACCGCATCCACGACCTTAAGCATCGCTGCTTCCGCCGGGCGGAACAGCTTGCCCTGGAGCATATACATCAATGCCGCCTGCACCCCCATGATGCGCGGCAGGCGCTGCGACCCGCCGCCGCCGGGGAAGAGGCCGATCAGGATTTCGGGCAGGCCCAATTGCGTCTTGGAGCTGTCGCCGACGAAACGGCGATGGCAGGCCAGCGCCAGTTCGAACCCGCCACCGACACAGGTGCCTTCGACCGCGCAGGCGACCGGCTTGCCGCTGGTTTCCAGGCGGCGGAACAGGGCGTTCAGCACGAACAGATCGTCATACAGCGCGGCCGGCGCGGGGGCGTCACCCGCCTTCGCCAGCATCGACCCGAAAAATTTCAGGTCCATGCCGGCCATGAAGCCGCTATCCTTGCCCGACGCGATGACCGCGCCCTTGATGCCCTCTTCGGACGCGATACGCGTGATTGCGGCGTCCATGTCCGCTATGAAGTCCGGGCCGATGACGTTCATCGTCTGGCCGGGTACGTCAATGGTCAGCGTGGCGATGCCGTCAGCGTCGATGTCAAATGCGATGGTCTGCATGATGATGCTACCTCTCAATGCCGTTCGCCCTGTTCGAACGAGACACTTGTCTCGTTCGAATGTCGAAGGGCTCATGTTATATTTTTAGATACGCTCAATGATGATGCCGGTGCCCATGCCCGCGCCGACGCACAGGTTGATGAGCGCGGTGCCCTTGCCGGTCCGCTCCAGCTCGTCCAGCGCGGTGCCCAGCACCATCGCTCCGGTAGCCCCCAGCGGATGGCCAAAGGCGATCGCGCCGCCATTCACGTTGATCTTCGAATGGTCGAGGTTCATCGCCTGCATGTAGCGCAGCACGACCGACGCGAAGGCCTCGTTCAGTTCCCACAGATCGATGTCGGCCGTGGTCATGCCCGCACGGCTCAGCAGCTTGCCCGCGACGAACTCCGGCCCGGTCAGCATAATCAGCGGTTCCGAGCCGATCGAGGCCATGGCGCGGATGCGGGCGCGGGGCTTCAGCCCAAATTTGTCGCCCATATCCTTGTTGCCGACCAGCACGGCGGCCGCGCCATCCACGATGCCGCTGCTGTTGCCGGCGTGGTGGACATGGTTGACCTTCTCTAGTTCAGGATAGCGCAGCAGCGCCACCGTATCGAAGCCGGGCATGTCCTCGCCCAGCGCAGCGAAACTGGGCTTCAAAGCGCCCAGCGACTGCATCGTGGCATCGGGGCGCATATGTTCGTCATGGTCCAGCACGACTCGGCCGATCACATCCTTGACCGGCACGATCGACTTGGCGAACCGCCCTTCGTCCCAGGCAATCTTGGCGCGTTTTTGGCTCTCGACGGCATAGGCGTCTGCATCGTCGCGGCTGATGCCGAACTTGGTGGCGATCACGTCCGCACCGATGCCCTGCGGCGCAAAATAGGTCTTGTAGGCGACCGACGGGTCCATCGCCCACGCGCCGCCGTCCGACGCCATCGGCACCCGGCTCATCGATTCGACGCCGCCGCCGATCGCGAACATCGCTTCGCCGGAATAGACTTTCGCGGCAGCCATGTTCACCGCCTCCAGCCCCGACGCGCAGAAGCGGTTGATCTGCACGCCCGGCACGGTCTGCGCATAATCGGCGTTCAGCACCGCGATGCGGGCGATGTCCGCGCCCTGTTCACCCACCGGGCTGACGCAGCCCAGGATGACGTCATCGACATCCGCCGTGTCGATCTGGCTACGATCGCGCACGGCTTCCAGCACCTGCGTCGCTAACTGGATCGGCGTGATTTCGTGGAGCGACCCGTCGGCCTTGCCCCGGCCACGGGGCGTCCTTACGGCGTCGTAAATAAAGGCTTCCATGTCTTTCCCTCTCCGTGGGCTGCCCTGTGGGCGCACTGGATGTGAAGCGAAATGTATTTACGTTTACGTAAAGTGCAAGTGTAAATGCACGGGCTTGATGCCTTCCCGCCCTGCCGTAGCGGCAGGGCAGGGCAGTTACTCGAAACATCGCCAATATTGTCCAACTCGCTGTCGCACGCCGCCCTTTCGCGGTGCGAATCCCTGTGTCATTGACGGGCGATGCGGATCGCCATCCTCTCCGACATCCACGGCAATATCGCCGCGCTGGACGCCGTGCTGGCCGATGTCGAGGGGCGGGGCGTGGATGCGATCGTCAATCTGGGCGACATCCTGTCCGGCCCGCTCTGGCCATGCGAGACGGCCGACCGGCTGATGGCGCTCGACCTGCCCACGATCCGCGGCAATCATGAGAGGCAATTGCTGACCCAGCGTCCGGGCCGCATGGGCGCGTCGGACCGCTATACCGACGCGGTCCTGCAATCCCGTCATCGCGACTGGATCGCGTCGCTGCCCGACAGCCTATGGCTCGCCGACGATGTGCTGATGGTCCATGGTGCGCCGGGCGACGATCTTTGCTATTGGCTCGAAACGCTCGACCCCACCGGATTGCGGCCTGCGACGGCCCAGGAAGTGGAGGCGCGGGCAGGGGGCGTCGCCGCGCCGCTGATCCTGTGCGGCCACACCCATATCCCGCGCATCCACCATAGGCCCGGCGGCAGGATGATCGTCAATCCCGGCAGCGTCGGCCTGCCCGCCTATGCCGACGAGCATCCATTCCCGCACAAGGTGGAGACCGGATCGCCCCATGCCCGCTATGCGATAGCGGATGTGATGGCGGACGGGTGGCGGGTGGAACTGCTCGCGATCGCCTACGATTGGGAAGCCGCCGCTTGCGCAGCCGCAGCGCACGGCCGCCCCGACTGGGCGATCGCGTTGCGGACGGGGCGCGTCTAGAAGCGTTGCGCGTCGGCCATTGCGGCTTATATCCGCCACTATGGACAGCGCGACGCCCGCCTCGAATCAGCAAAACCCTTCGCCGCTTTCCATCCCCATCTTTCGCGCGATCTGGACCGCCAGCCTTGCGTCCAACTTCGGCGGCCTGATCCAGTCGGTGGGCGCGGCGTGGATGATGACGTCGCTGTCCGCCTCGCCCCAACTGATCGCGCTGGTTCCGGCCGCGACCACCTTGCCGATCATGCTGCTGTCGCTGTGGGCCGGTGCGGTCGCGGACAATCTCGATCGGCGCAAGGTCATGATCGCGTGTCAGGCGTCGATGCTGGTCATATCCACCGCGCTGGCGCTCACTGCCTGGGCTGGCCTCGTCACGCCCTGGCTGCTGCTGGGCTTCACCTTCCTGCTGGGGTGCGCCACCGCGATCAACGGTCCTGCCTGGCAGGCGTCGGTCGGCGACATGGTGCCGCGCGCCATCCTGCCCAGCGCGGTCGCAATGAATTCGATGGGCTTCAACCTGGCGCGCAGCGTCGGACCGGCGCTGGGCGGCGTGATCGTCGCGGTGGCGGGGGCGGCGGCGGCGTTCCTGACCAATGCGGTCAGCTATATAGCGCTGCTGACCGTGCTGTTTCGCTGGCGGCCTGACCTGCCGCCCAAGCTGCTGCCGCGCGAACGTCTGGGCGTGGCGATGCAGGCTGGGCTGAACTACGTCGCCATGTCGCCCAATATCCGGCTGGTGCTGCTGCGCGCCGCGGTCTTCGGCATCGGCGCGAGCGCGGTGTCGGCGCTGATGCCGCTGGTCGCGCGCGACGTGCTGGGCGGCGGGGCGCTGACGTTCGGCCTTACCAGTGGCGCATTCGGCATCGGCGCGGTGCTGGCCGCCCTGTCCACCCGCCGTCTGCGCGCGCGCTTCTCGGTGGAAACGATGGTGCGGTCGGCCGCGCTGATCCTGGCGCTGGGCACCGCGATCACGGGCGCGAGCACCTCGCTCGCGCTGGCCCTGCTCGGCTATCTGCTGGCGGGCATGGGCTGGGTGACGGCGCTGGCGACCTTCAACGTGTCGGTCCAGATGTCGGCGCCGCGCTGGGTCGTCGCGCGGGCAGTGTCGCTCTATCAGATGACCGCTTTCGGCGGCATGGCGATCGGCGCCTGGATGTTCGGCTGGATCGCCGAGCATCATGGCGTTGTCGAGGCGCTCTATGCCTCCGCCGCGGCGCAGCTCGTGGCCGCCATGCTGGGCCTTCTTCGTCCGCTGGCGCAGACTGGCGAGGATAATCTCGACCTCCAGAACAGCTGGCGCGAACCCGACACCGCGGTGCCGGTGGAGCCGCGCAGCGGGCCGGTGGTCGTCACCATCGAATATCGCATCCCGGCCGGTTCGGTCGTGCCCTTCCTCTCCGCGATGAGCGAGCGGCGGCGCATCCGCCGGCGTGACGGTGCCCATGGCTGGACGCTGATGCGCGACCTGGGCGATCCGTCGCTTTGGGTGGAGCGCTATCATGTCTCGACCTGGCTCGATTATGTCCGCCACAATCAGCGGCGTACCGTGGCCGACATCGACAACAGCCAGGCCATCCATGCGTTGCATTCCGGGCCGGGCTCTCCGGTGGTGCATAGGCTGTTGGAGCGGCAGACCGGATCGCTGCCGATGAGCCGCGCCCCCGATCCCCGTGAAATGGGCGATCCGATGACCGATCCAACCCGGTCGAACTAAAGCCGCTCTGGACCTATTGTGGCGTCACCGGCCGCCAGCCGGGCAGATCCTCCGGCGTGTCAATATCGTGCAGCACATTGCCGCTCGTTTCGATCTGTAGGCCATGGCTCAGCAGCGCGCGCGCGCCCTGGTCGCCCTTCAACGCTAGCAATTCGGGGAAATGCTTGCGGCCGATAAAAGCGGGCGGGGAGGAGGAGAAGCCGTCGGTGGAGGCGACCACGGACCTTATATCCTCCGCGGCCAGGCAGATGCGGTTATAATGGGTCTGCGGCACGTCGGGCATGTCGGCCAGGCAGATCAATATGCCGCGTATCTTCATGTTGGGCATGACATGTTCGACCGCGCGCACGATGCTGCCCGATATCCCCTCTTCGGGCCGGTCGTTCACGATGATGCTATAGCCGCGCCGGTCCAGCTTGCGATGGATGACTGGGGCCTGCCCGATCGGGCGCACGACCGCGACCAGTTCGGCAAAGGCCATGGACGCGACCGTTTCTAGCACATGGGCGGCGAGCGGCTTGCCGCGCAGGTCGGCCATCAGCTTGTCATCGTCGCCAAAGCGGGTGGATGATCCGGCCGCCAGCAGGACGGCGGCGATTCGTTCAGTGCGCATGGGAGACGAAGGGCAGAGACATTGTGATGTGGCGATCCCGATTATCCCCCGACTTGCCACCCCGGCGATCTTGTGTCCAGCATCCCCGAAAGACACTGGCCATCGCGGACCCCAGCCGCCATATGCCACGCCAACAGCATAAGGAGTGGCCCTGTTCATGGCATGTGAACTCGAAACGGAAATTGTTGGCGACGGCAAGGTGCCGGTCCCGGCCGAAGTCAGCGAGGCGATCCGGACCCTGATCCGCTGGTCGGGCGACGCCCCCGAACGCGAAGGTCTGTTGGAAACGCCCGAACGGGTGGCGCGCGCTTGGAAGGAATATTGCCGCGGTTATGGCGACGACCCGGCCTATCATCTCTCGCGTATCTTCCACGAAGTGGGCGGCTATGACGATGTCGTGCTGCTCAAGGGTATTCCGTTTCAGTCGCATTGCGAACATCATATGGCGCCGATCGTGGGCAAGGCGCATATCGCCTATCTGCCCGGCGATTATGTGGTCGGCATTTCCAAGCTGGCCCGCGTCCTGCACGCCTATGCCAACCGGTTGCAGGTGCAGGAACGGCTGACGTCCGAAGTCGCCAACTGCATCTGGGAGCATTTGAAGCCTCAGGGCGTCGCTGTTGTGATAGAGGCGACCCATGGCTGCATGACCGGGCGCGGCGTCCGCACGCCGGGCGTCGTCATGAAGACCAGCCGTATGCTCGGCGTGTTCCGCGACAGTGAAAAGTCGCGGGAGGAAGTGCTGAAGCTCATCGCTTCATGAGCGACGACAAGGAACCAGCCTATCGTCCCCTGGGCAAGGCGCCTAGCAGCGTGGCGCCGGTCGGCGCACCGCTGGCGCCCAAGCGGCTGGCGCTTGTCACTGGCGGGCATCGGCGGCTGGGCGGCATCATTGCCGCTGCGCTGGCAAAGGCGGGCCATTCACTCGCCGTCCATGGCAGCCACGACACGCGGCTCGATTCCCATTTGGCGCTGACCTTCGAGGAGGAGCGGACCGAATGGGATGGCTTCGTGGTGGATTTCGCCGATCCCGAAGGGGCGGAGGAACTGGTGGCCAGGGTGGCCGAACGCTTCGGCCGTCCGCCCGACATATTGATCAACAGCGCCGCCCTGTTCGGGCAGGACCGGCTCGACACGGTCACCGCCGACGACCTGATGCGCCATTATGCCGTCAACTGCGCCGCGCCCACTTTGCTAACCAAGGCGTTCGCCACCATACCGGCGGGCGTCGGCGATCGCTGCATCGTCAACATTCTCGACCAGCGGATCGACCATCCCCATGCCGACCAACTGGCCTATACGCTCTCCAAGCTTGCGCTGGCCGGGCTCACGCGCACCAGCGCCGCCAGCCTCGCGCCCAAGGTGCGGGTGAACGCCGTCGCGCCGGGCCTGACGATCGCCACTCCCGACTATGACGAAGCACAGATGGAGCGGTTGGCGCAGATGATGCCGCTCGCCCGCCTGCCGCAGGCCGAGCAAATCGCGCAGGCGGTTCTCTATCTGGTCGAAGCGACCGCCGTGACTGGGCAGACGCTCTATGTCGATGGCGGGGCGCATCTTAAAAGCTATGATCGCGATTTCATGCATCTGTGCCGATAGGCTCGGCGCAAATGCGGTGCGGTGGGGGCTGGCGAAGCGCCGCCCATACCAATAGAGCGGTCTCAAAGCTTAAAGGAGACGGCGATGACCTATGAAACCATCCTGGTCGAACAGCGCGACGCGGTGACGCTGATCACGCTCAACCGGCCGCAGGCCTTGAACGCGCTCAACAGCCAGGTGTTGAGGGAACTGAGCGCCGCCTTTGGCGCCTATGACGCCGATCCGACCCAGCGCTGCGCGGTGCTGACCGGCAGCGGCGAAAAGGCGTTCGCCGCCGGGGCCGACATCAAGGAAATGGTCGACAAGGACGCCGCCGACTTCTTCCTGGAGGATTTCTTTTCCGGCTGGCAGACCGGCGTCGTCGCCACCCGCAAACCCTGGATCGCGGCGGTGCAGGGCTTTGCGCTGGGCGGCGGGTGCGAACTGGCGATGATGGCCGACTTCATCCTGGCGGGCGATACCGCGAAATTCGGCCAGCCCGAAATCAAGTTGGGCGTTGCGCCGGGCATGGGCGGGTCGCAGCGCCTGACCCGCGCGGTGGGGAAGGCCAAGGCGATGGAAATGTGCCTGACCGGCCGGATGATGGACGCGGCCGAAGCCGAGCGATCGGGATTGGTGAGCCGCATCGTGCCCGCCGCTGACCTTCTGGACGAAGCGCTCAAGACCGCTGCGGCGATCGCCGCGATGCCGCCGATGGCCACGATGATGAACAAGGAAATGGTCAACATCGCTTTCGAAACCGGCCTGGCCCAGGGCCTGCTGACCGAACGTCGCCTGTTCCAGATACTGACGGCGACGCAGGACAAGAAGGAGGGCATGACCGCCTTCGTCGAAAAGCGCCCCGCCGTCTGGCAGGGGCGCTGAAATATTGCAGCGCAAGCCCGCCTTGAAATTATCCGTAACATATTGATTGTTCTGCCATAGGCCGAGAAAATCTCATTGGCCTATGGTGGAGTTTCCCGACAGTCTCGTTTCACAAGAAAACGCAGAAACGATGGCGTATGCAGACATGCATCCGCCGCTATTGTTTGGGGAGGGGTGCGGCGCTCAAGCGCCCCCTGATTGGCTCGTTGTGAAACAGGGAGCCTTTGCATGTCCGTTATCTCGTCCATCCGTCTTTCCTCGCGCGCGGCCTTGCTGCTCGCCTGCGCCACCGGCGCGCTGAGCGCCGCCCATGCGCAGGAACCGGTCGGAGACGGCGACGAGACGATCACTGTCACGGGCCGCCGTATCTCCCAGTCGGCCGAAGCGATCGGCGAGGACAAGGTCAGCAATGTCGTCGCCGTGACCCGCGAAGCGCTGCTATCCGCTCCGTCTGGCATTTCGGGCCTCAAGATGCTGGAGCAACTGCCCGGCTTCAACGTGCAGACCGACGGGGCGCTTGGCCTTTATGAATTTGGCAACAGCGTCCAGACGCGCGCCTTCAACCTCGACCAGATCGGTTTCGTGGTCGATGGCATTCCAACGGGCCGCAGCGACGCGTTCGGCGGCAGCCCGGTGTTCCGCTATGTCGACAATGAAAATCTGGGCGTGGTGGAGGCCGCGGTCGGCGCGGGCGATGTCGGCCTGCCCAGTTACTCGACGCTCGGCCCGGTCGTGCAATATAACAGCATCGCGCCGCAGGAAGAGATGGGCCTGTTCGTGTCCCAGAGCTTCGGCGATTTCGACATGAAGCGCACCTTCATCCGCGCCAGCACGGGGCAGGTCGGCCCGTTCCGCGCCTATGTCAGCCGCACCAAGCTGGACACGGACCTGTGGCGCGGCGACGGCACGGTCGATCGCGAACATTGGGAAGCCATGGTTCATGCCGATCTGGGCGGCGACAGCTGGGCGCGGTTCAAATTCGTGTCGAACAAGTTCAACGATTTCGACTCCCCCTCGCTGACCCGCGCGCAATATCTGACAGGCACCGACGTCGGCGGCAAAAGCGGCCGGGACCGCGGCTATATCTCGGTCGTGCCCAACACCACGCCGGGCTTCGCGCCCGTCGCGGGCGGCCCCGCCTTCAGCAACGCCAACTATGCCTATACCAACACGCTGGCGATCAACGTGCGCGATGACAAGCTCTATGGCGGCACCGTCCACGCCGGAATCGCTGACGGCGTCTGGGCCGAAGCGACCGCTTATTATGAAGATAAGGGCGGTTATGGCGTGTCGCCCGACACCTATGCCAATAGCCTGCTGCAATATCAGCGGCAGACGGCCGCTGGCATCGCGCTCAGCGCGCCCAAGGGCACGCAATATGGCCTGTCGACCGTGGGCGGCGAACGCTATGGCCTGACCACCAAGCTGCATTGGGAATTGGGCGTCCAGACGATCGAAGTCGGGCTGTGGGCCGAAGTCGATACCTATAACCGCACCCAGGCGCGCTACAACACCATCGACGGATCGCCCGCCAGCGCACCCGACCTGGACGATCTGGTCTATGTCCGCCGCAATTATCAGTCGGAACGCAACACGACCCAGGCCTTCGTCAAGGACCGGATCGCGCTGCTGGACGACAGCCTGATCTTCGACCTGGGCGTCAAGGCGCTGAACATCGACTATCGCTACAGCGGCTATCGCGACTTCAACGATTATTATCGCAATGCCGGCACCACCGCCGCGCCGATCTGGGTCGCGGGCTGGGGTCCGCAGACGCTGCGCACCAGCTATAGCGACGGCTTCCTGCCGATGGCGGGCGTGCTTTACAAGATTAACAACCAGACCCAGATTTTCGCGTCCTATGCGGAAAATATGGCCCTGCCCAAAGGGTTGGACGATGTCTTTTCCGTCTCGCTCAACAGCAGTTCGGCCGGCGTGCCCGCGCCCGCCCCCGAACGGTCGCAGAATTTCGAGGCGGGCATCCGCACCAACCAGGGGCAATTCTACGCCTCGCTTGCGGGTTATTACACCAAGTTCAAGAACCGCATCCAGTCGATCGGGTCGATCCTGCCCGGCACCACCAACGTCATCGAAACCTTCTTCCAAAATGTCGGTCGGGTCAGCGCCTATGGCGCGGAATTCAGCGGCACGTTCAAGCCGTCGGCGCTCAACGGCCTCGCTTATTTCAACCTCAACGCCACCTATAATATCGCCAAGTTCAAAGACGATATCGTCACCGCCACGACCACTTTCCAAACCGACGGCAAATATATCCCCGACAGCGCCAAGTGGATCGTCAATGGCGGCGTGACCATCGAACCGGCAAGCTGGCTGGTCGGTAACTTCTCCGGCAAATATACCTCGCGCCGCTGGTCCACCTTCGACAATTCGGCCGGCTCCAGCGTCAAGGGCTTCACCGTGTTCAGCGCCTATGTCGATATCGGTGACGGTTTCAGCCTGGGTCCGATCAAGGGCATGAAGGCGCGGTTTAACATCGACAATATCTTCGACAAGGATACGCTGTCCTTCATCACCGCCGCGGTGACGGGCGACGGCAATTTCCGTCCGCTGTCCCCGCGCACCTTCCAGTTCACCATTTCGGGTGAAATCTGATGCGGGCTAGTTGGATGATGGGGGCGGCGCTTGCGGCGCTGCTCCCGCCCGCGTCGCAGGCGCAGGACGTGCCGAAGAAAGTGTATCAGCTGCACCAGAAGCTGATTACCCTCGACAGCCATCTCGATACGCCGGCCTCGCTGGATCTACCCGGCTGGTCGATCGACGAGGAACATGGCGTCCATAGCGACTATACCCAGGTCGATCTGCCGCGCATGAAGAAGGGCGGCCTGGATGGCGGCTTCTGGGCGATCTATACGGGGCAGGGACCGCTGACGGTCGAGGGGTTCCGCAAGGCGCGCGACTTCGCGATCCTGCGCGGCCTGTCGATCCGCAACATGGTGGCCGCCGACCCCGCCAATTTCCAGCTCGCGCTGGAGGCGAAGGACGCCGCCCCGATCGCCGCGGCGGGCAAGCGCATCGTCTATATGTCGATCGAGAACGCCTATCCGCTGGGCGAGGATGTCTCGCTTATCAAGACCTTCTACGACATGGGGGTGCGGGTGTCGGGCTTTGCCCATTTCGCGCATAACCAGTTTGCCGACAGTTCGACCGACCCGTCGAAGAAGCCACGCTATGGCGGCCTCAGCCCGCTGGGCAAGGAATTGCTGGCGGAAATGAACCGCCTGGGCATCGTGCCGGACGGGTCGCACTCGTCGGACCAAGTGCTGGACGACCTGCTGGCGCTCTCGACCACGCCGGTGCTGCTGACCCATTCGGGCTGCAAGGCGGTCTATGACCATCCGCGCAACATTGACGACGATCATCTCAAGGCGCTGGCGGCCAAGGGCGGCGTCATCCAGATGAACGCCTATGGCGCCTATCTGCGCGCGTCCAAGCCCAACCCGGATCGGCAGAAGGCGCTGATGGCGCTCTACGGCCAGATGCGCGAGGATGCGAAGATCTCACCGGTAAAGCGCACCGAACTGCTAGCCAGGCGACAGGAGATCGACAGGCTGTATCCCGACACCGACAAGCCGACCTTTGACGACTTCATGGCGCATATGCTCCATGCGCTCAAGGTCGTGGGGCCGGATCATGTCGGCATCGGCCTGGATTGGGACGGCGGCGGTGGCGTCGTGGGTATGGAGGATGTGGTCGCCCTGCCCAAAATCACCGACGCGCTGCTCAAGGCTGGCTATACCGAAGCCGACATCCAGAAAATCTGGTCCGGCAACGTCCTGCGCGTGCTGGCAGCGGCGGAGGCGGGGAAAGGCAAATAACAACATCAGTTCGTTTCGAGCGAAGTCGAGAAACGGGAAGCGCTGAGCCAGCCGCTTCTCGACTTCGCTCGAAGCGAACGGAGTGGGTTTGCCTATTTCCCCTCTAACATCTCGATCATCAACGAAAAGTCGCGCCCGGCCTCGCCCCGGTTGGCGAGCAACTGGTAGAGCGCTTCGGCGGCATTGCCAATCGGCACGCTCGCGCCCACCGACGCGGCCGCTTCAGTCGCCAGCTTCAGATCCTTGAGCATCAGGCCGACCGCAAAGCCGCCCTGATAGCCATTGTCGGCCGGCGTCTGTGGGCCAACGCCGGGGACGGGGCAGTAGCTGGTCATCGACCAGCTCTGGCCCGACGACACGCTGCTGATGTCATAGAATGTCTGCGGGTCGAGGCCGAGCTTCTTCGCCATCGCGAAACTTTCGCAGGTGGCGACCATGGTCGCGCCCAGCAGCATGTTGTTGCAGATTTTCGCGCCCTGGCCATTGCCTGCGCCGCCGGCATGGATCACCGCCTTGCCCATGGCCGACAGGATCGGCCTGGCCTTGGCGAAGGCATCATCCGCGCCGCCCACCATGAAGGTCAGCGTGCCGCCATTGGCCGCCGCGATGCCGCCGGAGACCGGCGCGTCGACCATCTCGAACCCCTTGGCGACCGCCGCCTCGATCACGCGGCGGGCGGTGGCGACGTCGATGGTGGAGCAGTCCAGGAACAGCGCGCCGGGCTTGGCAACGCCGAACACCTGTTCGCTATAGACGCTCTCCACATGCTTGCCGGCAGGCAGCATCGTCACCACCGCGTCGGCCCCGGTCACCGCATCGGCGGCGCTGGCCGCCCGGACGGCGCCATGGCTTTCCGCCTTGACCAAAGCCTCTTCGGACAGGTCGAAGGCGCGCACGGCATAGCCGTTCTTGAGCAGGTTGGCGGCCATCCCGCCGCCCATATTGCCAAGGCCGATGAAGGCGATCGTCTGGGTCATCATCTTATCCTCTTCCGCTTAACTTCGCTTATTTCCCGCAGGTTTCGACATAATGTTGCGTCCTGTCGATCCTATCGAAAAGTCGGGGCGCAAAGGGCAGGTAGAGGCAAGCGCAGCTATAGCAGGCGCCCGCCCTGTAGGACAGGATCAGTCCGTCCACGCCAGTCCCGGCGGCGTCCATTGTTTGTCCGCCGGGAGCGGCGCAAAGATCGCATCGATCATCGCGTCGCTCACCCCTTCCAGCGTGGCCGGGTTCCATTGCGGCGCATTATCCTTGTCGAAGATGACCGCGCGCACGCCCTCGACGAAATCGGGCCGACGGATGATCGCGCAGGCCAGGCCATATTCCATCGCCATATTGGCGGCAAAATCGGGCTTGGCCGCGCCCTCGGCCAACTGGCGCAGCGCCACCTTGATCGTCTGGGGCGATTTGGTGGCAAGCACGGACAATTGCTGGGTCGCCCATGCGCCGCCGTCGGCTTGCAGCGCTGCGACGATCTCCTCCGCCTTGTCTGACGCGAACAATCGGTCGATGTCGGCGCGGTGCGCGTCCAGTTTGGACGGGGGCGGGGTTTCGGCATTTTCCGCTAATATCTCGACCAGCCCCAGAGGGTCGGCGAGGATGCGGGCCTTGACCGCATCCAGCGTGTCCGACGCGATATAATGGGTGGCGATGCCGATCGCGGCGCAATCTGCCCCGTCAATCCGCGCGCCCGTCGCCGCGAGCCAGGCGCCGACCCGGCCGGGCAGGCGCGGCAGATACCAGCCGCCGCCGACATCAGGGAACAGGCCGATGCCGGTTTCGGGCATGGCGAAAGTGGTGCGCTCGGTCGCGACGCGGAAGCGGGCGGGCAGGGAGATTCCCACGCCGCCGCCCATGACGATGCCGTCCATGAAGGCGACGATGGGCTTCCCATAGACGAACAGCAGATGGTTCATCCGATATTCCAGGTGGAAGAAGCGTTCGGCTTCAACGCAATCCGCCTTGGCGCTGTTAGCGATCAGCGCAATGTCGCCGCCCGCGCAGAAACCGCGCGACAGCTTGGGATCGCCATCGGGGGCGGGCAGATGGTCGATCATGACGGCGATGACCGCATCGTCCTGCGCCCAGCGCAGCAGCGCATCGTTGATGGCGTCGCACATTTCCGGGGTCAGGGCATGGATCGCCCTGGGCCGGTTCAGGCGGATGCGGCCGACGCCTTTTTCGATGATAGTCAGGACTTGGTCGGTCATTCTTATCTCCTTCCTCGCCCCTTGGGGAGAGGGATGCGAAGACTTGGCAGCTTGCTGCCTAGTCGGAGCTGGGAGAGGGGGGATTGCGTGCCGGCCCCTCTCCAACTTCGCCTAGGCGCGTGCCGCGCCAAGGCTTCATATCCTCTCCCCACGGGGAGAGGATCGGGTTCACCGCAACATGTCCCGCGCCACGATCATCCGCATGACCTGGTTGGTGCCTTCCAAAATGGAATGGACCCGCAGGTCGCGCCAGATGCGCTCAATCGGATAATCCATCAGATAGCCGTATCCGCCATGCAATTGCAGCGCGCGGTCGGCGACCGACGATCCGGTGTCAGTGGCGAAGCGCTTGGCCATCGCGGCGAAGCGGGTCTTGTCGGGCGCATTGTCGCTCACCTTGACCGCCGCGGCATAGAGCAGCGTGCGGGCGGCCTCCAATTCGGTCTGCATGTCGGCCAGGGTGAATTGGGTATTCTGGAAATCGGCGATCGATTGGCCGAACTGCTTGCGATCCTTGGTGTAGCGCACGCTTTCATCGATGCAACGCTGCGCGCCGCCCAGCGAGCAGGCGCCGATGTTCAGCCGCCCGCCGTCCAGCCCCATCATCGCAATGCGAAAGCCTTCGCCCTCCGCGCCGACCAGATTTTCCACCGGCACGCGCACGCCATCGAAATTCACCTGCGCGGTCGGCTGCGAATGCCAGCCCAGCTTGCGCTCCTGCGCGCCGAAGCTGACGCCGGGCATGTCCTTTTCGATGACGAGGCAAGAGATGCCCTTCGGCCCATCCTCGCCGGTGCGGACCATGGCGAGGTAGACCTCATTCTCGCCGCCGCCGGAAATGAACTGCTTGGAGCCGGTCACGACATAATGGTCGCCGTCCCTGACCGCCTTGGTCTTGAGCGCCGCGGCGTCCGATCCCGCGCCAGCCTCGGTCAGGCAATAGCTGGCCATGCGGGCCATCGGCACCAAGTCGGGCAGATATTTGTCCTTGACCGCCTGCGCGCCGAAACGGTCGATCATCCAGGCGCCCATATTGTGGATCGAGATGAAGGCGCTGGTGGAGGGACAGCCATAGGCCATGGCTTCCATGATGAGCGCGGCTTCCAGCCGGCCCAGCCCGATGCCGCCCGATTCCTCTGACACATAGATGCCGCCAAAGCCCAGCTCCGCGGCGGCGCGGATCGTATCGCGGGGGAAGATATGCTTTTCGTCCCACTCCGCCGCATGGGGCGTGATCGCGTCGGCGGTGAAGCGCTGCGCCATCTCCTGAATGGCGCGCTGGTCCTCGGTCAGGTCGAACTGGGTCATGCTCTCCATCCTCCGCCAACCTGTCCGGTGCGCCGATGATGGCCGCTGCGCCGCAGGATCGCTTGTCGCCATGCTTCTAGCAATGCAGCGTTATTGCAAGCAATGGCGAAGTTGTGCATTAACAGGCTGCAAATTTGCAGGATGGGCGCGCGCATGTTCGACTGGGATGATCTCAGGGTATTTCTGGCGGTCGCCCGTGCCCGCAAGGTTGCGCCTGCCGCCCGCGCGCTGGGCATCGACGCGACCACGATCGCGCGGCGGCTGGCGCGCCTCGAAAAGGCGCTGGACGCCGAATTGTTCGAACTGGCTGCCGGGGAACGGACGCTGACGGCACGCGGGCAGGCGCTGCTGCACCATGCCGAGGGCGCAGAAAGCGCCGCGCTCGCCGCACTGGAGGATGTGAAGGGGCAGGAGCATCGGCTGGCGGGCCAGGTGCGCCTATCGGTGGCCGAAGGGTTCGGCACCTGGGTCTTGGCGCCTGGCATGGGCGATTTCAACCGGCGGCATCCGGGGATAAGGCTGGACCTGGTGACGGCGTCGGGCTTCCTCAACCCGTCCAATCGCGAAGCGGACATGGCGGTGATGCTGGCGCGGCCGCAGCGCGGGCGGCTGACGGTGCGGCGGCTGGGCGATTATCGGCTGCATCTTTATGCGTCGCCCGCCTATCTGGCGCGGGCCGGTACGCCGCTCACCCCGGCGGACCTGAGCGACCATGTGCTGGTCGGTTATGTGCCGGAATTCATCTTCTCCCCCGAACTGGATTATCTGGACGAGGTGGAGGCGGGGCTGGAGGCGACGCTGCGATCGACCAGCATCATCATGCAGCAGCGGATGATCGCGGACGGGGCGGGGATCGGCGTGCTGCCGGACTTCATCGCGCGGCGCGCGCCCGGCCTTGTCCCCCTGATGGCCGAGCAGGTGGAGATCACCCGCAGCTTCTGGCTGGTCATGCATGGCGACCTGCGAAAGCTGGCGCGGATCGGCGCGGTCGCCGACTGGTTGCAGGAACGGGTGGACATGCTGTCGGGCCAGCGCGATCCGGCCTGATCCACGCGAAAGACAATCGACGCCGCCCCTCGTCCCCGCTAAGGGAGTCGGGATGGAAATAAAGCGGTCGCATTTCGCTTATGCAGCATAAGCCCAAGCGCAGCCGGGCGATCGCCCTGCCGAGCGGGGAATTTCGCGCCCGCGCCACCGAATATCTCGATTTCCTGGCCGCCTGGGTGAAAAAGCCGCGCCAGACCGCATCCGTAGTGCCCTCCAGCCGCTATCTTGCCCGGCTGATGGTGGCGCAGATCGATCCGCTCGATGGTCGCGTGCTGGAACTGGGCGGCGGGACCGGCGTGTTCACCCGCGCGATCCTGGAAACCGGCCTGCCGCCCGAAAAGCTAGAGGTGGTGGAAATCAATCCCGCCTTCGCGCGCGGGCTGCGGCGGCATTTCCCCCACGTCTCGATCCTGGAGACACCCGCGCAGATCGTGTCGACCGCGACCGCAGGGGCGCCGGGCGATTATCAGACCGTGGTCAGCGGCCTGCCGCTGCTGGCGATGGACCGCTACATGCACCATGACATATTGTCGGAATCATTCCGCATGTTGCGCCCCGGCGGCAGTTTCGTACAATTCACCTATTCGATGCGTCCGCCGGTCAGCCGCGATGTGATCGACGCGCTGGGGCTGGATGTGGTGCGGGCCGGGCAGACGGTGCGCAACTTCCCGCCTGCGACCGTCTTTCGCTTTTCGCGGCGCGGCGATTAGGTTGCGTTCGGCTATGGGCTTCCTATCTTTGCCGCAACGCAAAAGGGGCAGAGCCATCCATGGCATCCATCATCGAGATTAAAGGCCTGACGAAACGCTATGCGTCGGGTTTCGAGGCGCTCAAGGGCGTCGACCTGACCATCAAGGAAGGTGAGATTTTCGCGCTGCTGGGGCCGAACGGCGCGGGCAAGACGACGATGATTTCGATCATCTGCGGCATCGCGCGCGCCACCGGCGGCAGCGTGACCGTGGCGGGCCATGACATCGTGCGCGACTATCGTGGCGCGCGCACCGCGATCGGCCTGGTGCCGCAGGAATTGTCCACCGACCAGTTCGAACGGGTCATCGACACGGTGAATTTCAGCCGAGGCTTGTTCGGCAAGCCCCGCAACGACGCCCATATCGAGAAAGTGCTGCGCGACCTGTCGCTCTGGGACAAGCGCCATGCCAAGATACTGGAACTGTCTGGCGGCATGAAGCGGCGGGTGATGATCGCCAAGGCGCTCTCCCATGAACCGCGCGTGCTGTTCCTGGACGAGCCGACCGCAGGCGTTGACGTAGAACTGCGCCGCGACATGTGGAAGCTGATCGGCGAACTGCGCCAGACGGGCGTCACCATCATCCTGACGACCCATTATATCGAGGAGGCCGAGGAAATGGCCGACCGGGTGGGCGTCATCAACAAGGGCGAATTGATGCTGGTCGAGGACAAGACCGCGCTGATGAAGAAATTGGGCAAGAAGACGCTGACCGTCGTGCTGGCCGAGCCGATCGCGGCGGTGCCCACGGACCTGGCCGAATGGGGCGTCACGCTGGGCGGCGAAGGCCACGAACTGGATTATGTGTTCGATACCCAGGCGGAGCGGACCGGCGTGTCGTCGCTGCTGCGCAAGCTGGGCGATCTTGGCATCGGCTACAAGGATCTGAATACGCGCCAGAGCAGCCTGGAGGACATCTTCGTCAGCCTCGTCCATCAGGAGAAGGCCGCATGAGCCTTCAGAATCTGCGCGCGATTGCGTCCATCTATGCGTTCGAACTGCATCGCTTTCGCCGCACGCTGCTGACCGGCCTGCTGGTGCCTGTCATCACCACATCGCTCTATTTCGTCGTGTTCGGCGGGGCGATCGGATCGCGCATGACGGAGGTGGACGGCATCCCCTATGCCGCCTTCATCGTGCCCGGCCTCATCATGATGGCGATGTTCACCGAAAGCATCTTCAACGCCAGTTTCGGCATCTACATGCCCAAATTCACCGGCACCATATACGAGCTATTGTCCGCGCCTGTCTCAGCGACGGAGACGATCATCGCCTATGTCGGCGCGGCAGCGACCAAGTCGCTGATCGTGGGGAGCATCATCTTCCTGACCGCGCATCTGTTCGTCGACGTGCCGGTGGCGCACCCGTTCGCGATGGTGGGGTTCATGATCCTGATCGCGATCAGCTTCTGCCTGTTCGGCTTCATATTGGGGATTTGGGCGCAGAGTTTCGAACAGTTGCAGGTGATCCCGCTGCTGCTCATCATGCCCATGACCTTCCTGGGCGGCGCCTTCTATTCGGTCAAGATGCTGGCCGAACCTTGGCAAACGATCACGCTGTTCAACCCGATCGTCTATCTGATATCCGGCTTCCGCTGGACCTTCTTTGGCAAGGGCGACGTCGCGATCGGGCTGAGCCTGCTGTTCGTCGTCGGCATATTGGCCCTGTGCATAGGCGTGATCGGTTGGATGTTCCGCACGGGATATCGGCTGAAGAAATAGAGGCGAAGAGAAATTCCCAATCTCCGTTCGCTTCGAGCGTGTCGAGAAGCGTCTAGCGCGGCGCTTCCATTTCTCGACTACGCTCGAAACGAACGGACGTCGGTGGATGTCCTATTGAATCAGGCGGCCTGGCTTTCCGGCGTCACGGCAAACAGGGTCACGCCCTTATATTTGTCGTCGCCGTCATTATAGAGGCCATACATTGCCTCGAACGGCTCATCGAGCACTTCCAGGTCGGACAGGCCGACCAGCTTGAAAGTGCCGAGCTTCAATTCGCGCGGCGGGCGGCCGTCGCGATCCGTCGTCACCGCGTCGATGAACAATTCGTCATGACGTGTGTAAAGGATGTGCGGGGCGAGGGTGACGACCATCTTGTTATAGGTCACCTTCAGGCACTTCTGGAGCGCGATCGCTTCAAAAATCTCGGTCGGGGCTTGCATGATGCCCGACTCCTTACCGATTTGGCCGATTTTTTCAATTGCTTTGTGCGCTGCACCATGTCCATCCCGTGCAATCAACGGGATAGGCTGTGTCAGGCTGGCACCAGCCCCAGCCTTTCACGCAGGGTCCAACGGCTGATGAGCAGCACTGCGACTGCGCCCAAGCCACTCGCCAGGCCCAGCCAAATGCCCAGGCCCTCCATGCCCAATGGGAAGGCGAGCAGGGTGCCGACGCCGATGCCCACGACCCAATAGCCGATCAGCGCGAAGATCATCGGCACGGTCGTATCCTGCACGCCGCGCAGCACGCCAGCGCCCACCGCCTGCGCCGCATCGACCAGCTGGAACAGGGCGGCGACCGCCAGGAAGCTGACGGCCAGCGTTGCGGTGCGGGCATTGGCGGGGTCTGACAGGTCGAGGAAAGCCGAAACCAGCGTGCGCGGCATGAAGATCAGCAGCGCGGCGGCACAGCAGGCGAAACCGGTGCCGATGATCAGCGCCAGCCAGCCCGCCCGGCCGATGCCGGCGCGGTCATGGCGACCATAGGCGATGCCGACCCGGATTGTCGCTGCCTGTCCGATGCCCATCGGCACCATGAAGACGAGTGCTGCGATCTGAATGGCGACGGCATGGGCCGCGAGCGAATCGCGGTCGATAAGGCCCATCAGGAAGGCGGACGCGTTGAACACGCTGGTTTCGAACCCCAGCGTGATTGCGATCGGCAGGCCCAGCGCCCACACCTGCCGCTGCCGTTCGCGATCGCGGGTCCAGAAGCGGCCCATCAGGCGATAGCGGCGGAAGCGCCGGTCGATCAGGATGACGGCAAGCAGTCCGAAGAAGAGGAAGCAGGAGGAAAGCGTGCTCGCCAGCCCAGCCCCGAACAGGCCAAGCGAGGGAAAGCCCAGATGACCGAAAATCAGCGCCCAGCCCATCAACACGTTGAACGGAATCGCGCCCAGCATGACGATCAGCCCCCAGATGGGCCGTTCCAGCGCGGCAATGAAATTGCGCAATGTGGTGAAGCCCAGGAAGGGCAGCAGCGCCCATTGCAGGCCATGCATCAAATGCCCGGCCTCCCGCGCCAGATCGGCATCCTGCCCCATCGCCAGCAATATCGCCTCACATTGCCACAGTAACAGCCAGGCCGGCGCGACAAAGAAGACGGCCGCGCGCAGCGTCTGGTGGACGGTACGGCGCACGTCGCGCACGCTGTTGCGGCGGCGGCCCCGTTCGCTGGCGATCAGGGGCGATGCGGCGGTGACCAAGCCCATGCCGAACAGCAGCAGCGCGTGAAACAGGTTGATCGCCAGCGCGCCGGCCGCGACCGCCTCCGCCCCGATCCGACCCAGCAGCAGCAGGTCGGTCGCCGCGATCGCCGACCAGGCGATGTTGCCCGCGATCATCGGCAGCGCCAGCGCGATCAGCGCGCCGGCCTCGATTCGCCAGGGGGAGGGGTGGGTCACGACGTGCATTCCATAACTTGCGTCATTGCGAGCGGAGCGAAGCAATCCACTCTTGCGCCGTGCGCCGTGCGCCGTGCGCCGTGGGTTGTTTCGCTGCGCTCGCAATGACGATTTTCAGCGTTATCCTACTTGGCTTAGTGCTTCTTCGAGGGCAACAGGTGCAGCGCGCCAACGATGATCCCGCCGACAACCAGCCCGACTATGGCGCCGCCGATCGCGGTCACGGTCCAGTGAAGGAAACCGCCGATCGCTGGCACGGCCAGGGCGGCACCCTGCGCGATATGCTCGATCGTGCCGGGGATCAGCTCGATATGAAATTCATGCAGGCCATGGACGATCAAACCGCCGCCGACCCACAGCATCGCCGCGGTGCCGACCACGGACAGGACCGCCATCAGGACCGGCATCGCCTTGACAAGCGCGCGGCCGAGCGCCTGATTGCCTGCGCCATTTTTCTTGGCGAGGTGCAGGCCGATATCGTCCATCTTCACGATCAGGCCGACGACGCCATAGACGCCTGCGGTAATCAGGATGGCGACGACGACCAGAATGATCGCCTGTTCCCACACCGGCTCGCCCGCGACCGTGCCCAGCGATATGGCCATGATCTCACCTGACAGGATGAAATCGGTGCGGATCGCGCTCGACACCTTCTGGTTTTCGATTTCAGTCGAATTGAGCGTTTGTGACGCCTCCTCGGCGACGTCATGTCCGCCTTGGAAGGCCTCCAGCAATTTCTCCACAGCCTCGAAACACAGGAACGCGCCACCCAGCATCAGCAACGGGGGCAGCAGCCAAGGTGCGACGGCGCTGATCAGCAGCGCGGCGGGCAGCAGGAAGAGAAGTTTGTTGCGCAGCGATCCCTTGGCGATCTTCCAGATGATCGGCAATTCGCGGTCAGGGGTCAGGCCCATGACATATTTGGGGGTCACGGCCGCGTCGTCGATGACGACGCCTGCCGCTTTCGTGCCGGCTTTGCCCGCCGCCGCAGCAACATCGTCCAAGGAGGTCGCCGCCATTTTGGCGATGCCCGCGACATCGTCGAGCAGCGCGATCAGACCCGAAGGCATAGCAATTCATTCCCCTGTTATGGCCGCATTCCGCACCCGGCCTGCCTCATAGAGGCCTCGCGGCCGTGGAGCAATGGATCGCCGATCGCTTAATAATTGCCGGGCGGGTCACTTGCCGGAAAGGATTCATCGGACTGTTCGTCCACCATGTCCCAGTCCGCGCGCGACACGCCCTCTTGCGGCCCCGCATCGCGGATCACGCCCGACGATCCCACCGGACCGCGATCATCGGGGGCGGCGCCGTCGCCCATCCAGTCGCGCCAGCCCTTGACCGCAAAGGCGCCCAGGCCCGTGACGATGGCCAGTTTCAACAGCCCCTTCATGCGTCTTTCTCCCCATGATGCAGATGAATCCAGTCCGCGCGATCATGCCCAACCGCGTCGGACGGCAAACTGATCTCGCCTTCCTCATCGGATCCGGCCGGTCCATCGCCATGGATAGGGGAATGAGATATCGACCATCGATCGCGCAGCGCCGCATCAATCATGGCACGCCATGTGTCACCATCACCAGCTGCGCGCATGGCGGTGTCGGGCTCCTTGATCAGTGCCAGGATGCTGGCGGCATCCTCGACTCGTGTAGGCCAAGCGTCCGGGTCAGCCGCCGCCAGATGGCGCGCCAGACGTTCGATAAGGGAGCGATCTTCCATGATGTGCGAACGCGCGTGACGGGCGACCGTTCCGCCATCGCATCGAGATGGACCGACCGGCGCGCCGTCATGGGGTGCGGAGGGATGGAAAGCGTTCGACTGTCACGGACCATCGCCAAAACCGCTACGACAGGCGCTGTCTTCCGGTCCACTTCTAGACTTAGCGCTTTCTTTACCGACGTCTGTCAGGTGGGAGGCTGCTGCATGGCCATGCCCATGTCATTTCAGGGGGACTATCTGTGATCCGATATCTGGTGCCGGTTCTATGCACGGCTGGCGTCTTTGCCATGCCTGCCCAAGCGCAGGAAGCGAGCAATTTCGGTGGGTTCAAGCTGGGCGTCGTTGCCGGTTATGACAAGGTCAGCCTGGAATATGAAGACGTCAGCGCCAGCGACGATGGCGTCCTTTATGGCGTAACCGCAGGGTACGACCTGGACCTGGGAAATGCCGTGATCGGCCTGGAGCTGGAGGCGAGCGACAGTTCAACCAAGCAGCGCTATACCGACCTGCTTTTGGCAGGCGACAGCGCCAAGCTGGCGGCAGGGCGCGACCTGTATGTCGGCGCGCGCATCGGCATCCCGGTCAGTCCCAATCTGTTGATTTATGCCAAGGGCGGCTATGTGAATGGCCGCGTCAAGCTGACCTATGATGGTGGCGCTGATCTCGATCTTATCGCCACGGATAGCGACACGCTGGGCGGCTGGCGCCTGGGCGGCGGTGTGGAATTCGCCAACCCGACCCATTTTGCGCGGATCGAATATCGCTATAGCGACTATGGCAGCTACAAGATCGCCGATATCGATAGCGGCATCGACGTAACGCGCCAGCAGGTTTCGGTGACCGGCGGCTTCCGCTTCTGAACGCTGGGGATCGCGTGACGGCGCGAATGGCCGGGGGAGCGATCCTTCGGCCTTTTTGTTGCAGGTGATTGGGCGGTCGCTGGTCCTCGTACGCCTTCCTTTGAAAGAGAAAGGCCTGTGCCGCTCATGGGCCGGGGAACAACAAACCAAGTCGAGAAGCCAGTAGCGCCACACCCACGTTTCTTGACTGCGCTCGAAACGAACGGAATAAAGTGGGTCGATCTGAAATCATCAGGCTCTGGAAAGAACAAAAGACGATCATCGACTACGAATAGATAGCGGCCTGCCGAGTCTTCGTTGCCTCTCCCGTGAAGACGGGAAAGGATTAAGAGCAGCCGATCTTCCGCTCCGCCACCGATCGCCAACAAAAAAGCCGCCCGTTGCCGGGCGGCTTTCTCGTACGATACGATCGAAAGACTTAGGCTTCTTGCGCCGGCTCTTCGTCTTCTTCCTTGCTGACCGAAGCGATTTCGCCCGGTTCGGCATTGGGATCATAATCTTCGGTGAAGCCGCTCTCGTCCTTTTCGAACAGGTCGGCCATCACGTCGACGCCCTGCGACTGCAGTTCGGCTTCTTCCGGCGAACGCGCGACGTTCACGGTGATGGTGGTCACGACTTCAGGATGCAGCGCAACCTTGACGTCGAACACGCCCAGCGTCTTGATCGGACGTTCCAGCACGACCATCGCCTTGGTGACGTTGGTCACGCCATCGGCGTGCAGCGCATCGACGATGTCGCGCACGGCGACCGAACCGTACAGCGCGCCGGCGTTGGACGACTGGCGGATCAGGACGATCTGCTTGCCGTTGACGCCATCGGCAGCCGCTTCGGCGTCCGAACGACGGGCCGCATTGTCGGCTTCGATCTTCGCGCGGTTGGCTTCGAAGACCTTTTTGTTGGCGTTGTTGGAGCGCAGCGCCTTCTTGTTGGGCAGCAGGAAGTTACGGGCATAGCCGTCCTTCACGGTGACGACGTCGCCGATTGCGCCCAGCTTCTCGATGCGTTCGAGCAGGATGATTTCCATGGGTTTCTACTCCCTTACTTCACAATGTAGGGCAGCAGGCCCAGATGACGGGCGCGCTTGATGGCCTGGGCCAGTTCGCGCTGCTTCTTGGCCGAAACGGCCGTGATGCGGCTGGGGACGATCTTGCCGCGCTCGGACACGAAGCCCTGCAGCAGACGAACGTCCTTATAATCGATCTTCGGCGCATCCTTGGCGGCGAAGGGGCAGCTCTTGCGGCGGCGGAAAAATGGGCGTGCCATGGTCTAATGTCTCCTTATTCGCCAGCAGGGGCTTCATCGCGGTCGCGGCGCGGGCCACGATCGTCGCGCGAACCGCCTTCGCGGTCGCCACGCGGGCCACGGTCACCACGATCGCCGCGGGGACCACGATCGCCACGTTCGGGGCGGTCCTGCTTGCGCATCATCACCGACGGGCCGGCTTCCAGCTCGTCGACCTTGACGGTCATATAGCGGATGATGTCTTCGTTGATCTGGGTCTGGCGCTCCAGCTCAGCGATCACGTTGCCGGGGGCATCGATGTTCAGCTGCACATAGTGCGCCTTGCGGTTCTTGGCGATCTTATAGGCCAAGCTGCGCAGACCCCAGGTCTCGACCTTGGTCACCTTGCCCTGATTGTCCTCGACGATCTTCGTGGCGGTTTCCGCCAGCGCGTCCACCTGCGCCTGTGCCAGATCCTGGCGCGCAAGGAACACATGCTCGTAAAGAGCCATGGATAGTACCTTCTTCTGTTGGCCGATCGCTGACGCCCACCCCATGTGGAACGCCCCTCCGGCTGTCGTCTTGCATATCCACAGGTCCGCCGAGTCACCCCGGCGTTCTTGCGAAGGCGGGCCTATGACGGAAAGGGGGGGCAAAGGCAAGCGGCATCGGTGCGCAGCGCGAAGGCAAAAAAGCTGTTCGGCCTGCGCTTGTCGAACGCTCATACTTCTTTCTATCGTGGCAGGAAGAAATAAGGCACTTCGACAGGCTCAGTGCGAACGATGTTGGAAGGGGACGGATGAATGGCAGTCGCGATCGCAGCATTGTCGCTCATCCTGCTGATGATTGCCGCCTATCGGGGGATGAGCGTCATCATCATGGCACCATTGCTGGCGATGCTTGCCGTGTTCCTGACCGATCCCGCCGCGGTGCCGGCGGCTTTTTCCGGCCTGTTCATGGAACGGGTGGCGAGTTTCCTCAAACTCTATTTCCCCGTCTTCCTGCTGGGTGCCCTCTTCGGCAAGCTGGTCGAGATTTCGGGCTTTTCCCGTGCGATCGTAACGGCAGTGATCGGCGTCATCGGCGCGGGCCGCGCAATTCCCGCGATCATGGCGGTGACGGCCCTGCTGACCTATGGCGGGGTGTCGGTGTTCGTCGCGGTGTTCGCTGTCTATCCCTTCGCGGCTGAGATGTTCCGCCGCGCCGACATTCCCAAGCGGCTGGTGCCCGCCACCATTGGGCTTGGCGCGCTGACCTTCACCATGGATGCGCTGCCCGGCACCCCGCAGATCCAGAATATCATCCCGACCAGTTTCTTCGGCACGACGACATGGGCGGCGCCGGTGCTGGGCCTGATCGGGTCAGTATTCATCGCGGGGATCGGCCTTGCCTATCTGGGCTGGCGGCGTCGGGCGATGCTGGCGGCGGGGGAGGGCTATGGCGCGCCCGAAACGCTGGTCAACGAACCGGAAGCGGTCGAGGAGAAAGCGCCCGTCCACCCGCTGATCGCGCTGCTGCCGCTGCTGGTGGTGGGCGTCGGCAATCTGCTGCTGACGCTGGCTATCCCGCGTTGGGTGGCAGGCGAGGAGGTGTCGCTATCGCTGTCCGGCATGGCGGAACCAGTAACGGTAAAGGTGGCGCAGGTGTCGGCGCTCTGGGCGGTGGAGGGCGCGCTGCTGCTGGGCATCGGCACGATCCTGCTCTTCGCCTTTCGCACCGTGGCCAAGCGCTTTGCCGACGGGTCGAAGGCGGCAGTTGGCGGCGCATTGCTGGCGGGCATGAACACGGCGGTCGAATATGGGTTCGGCGCAGTGATCGCCGCGCTGCCGGGATTCCTGGTGGTCAAGGATGCGCTGCGAGCCATCCCCAATCCGCTGGTCAACGAAGCCATCACTGTCACTTCGCTCGCCGGCATCACCGGATCGGCGTCGGGCGGACTGTCGATTGCGCTCGCCGCGATGGCGGAGCAATTCGCGGCGGCGGGCGATGCGGCTGGCATCCCGCGCGAAGTGCTGCACCGTGTCGCCTCCATGGCGTCCGGCGGCATGGACAGCCTGCCGCATAATGGCGCGGTCATCACCCTGCTGGCGGTAACCGGCCTCACCCATCGCCAGGCCTATAAGGACATCTTCGCGCTGACGCTCATCAAGACGATGACCGTATTTATCGTCATCGCCGTCTATTATCTGACCGGGCTGGTGTAAGGCTCAGGCGGCCGGGCGGTGCATGTCCGCCGAACCGATGAAATGCGCACGGGTCGAAGGCCCGGCCTGCACGAGCAAGGCGGCGACCTTGTCCTTCAGATCGGCCGAAGGGCGCGCGGGATCATCGAACGCCATCGCCCATTCGCCAAATTCCCGCGTAGCGACCGGCCCTTCGCGCAGCTTGACGACGGCGCGGTGGCGCGGATCGGCGTTGATGCGGTTGAAGATGCGATCGACGGCATCCTTCGGCCCCTCCAGCACCTGCAGAAAGCGCCGCGAATTGAACAGCAGCAACCCGGTCACGTCGTCCCGCCGATTGTTGGTCGCGGACAGTTGCGCGATCGCCGCGCATTCCTGAGGCGTGAAGGTGCCGACTACCGTACTGATATACATGATCTGATGTAAAGACATGGACATTCCCGACATGGCCCCCCGGCTCAGCCTCTTTGCGGCATAATCCCTTAATATCGGGTATTTAACCTCGATCATGGTCGATGACGCAAAAATGCTCCGGGGGGAGAGAAGCCCCGGAGCATCGTGCGAACTCTGTTTGGAAGGATTTACCGGATCGCGTTGCCGACGACGGCGCCGATCAGGCCGCTGGTGATGGCGATCATCACGGCGTCATTGCCCGACTGCACCCACTGATAGCCGCGCGGCGGAGCGTTCAGGCGATAGCCGCGATAATTGCTGATGACCCGATAGTTATTGGCCTGGCGACGATCGAAACGCTGGCCCTTGGCCCAGCGATGGTTGACCACCGCATTGCGGTTGGGGCGATAGACGGTGGCGCGCTGGGCATTGCCATTGTTGCGCACGACCGTCTTCTGCCTGACGACGGTGCGACCATTGGGCTTTTGCTTCACGACCGTCCGGGTCTGTTCCTGGCGATGCTGCGCGCCGTAGCCCTGGGCCTGCGCCTGAGCGGAAACGATGGGGCTGGCGACCAAAGTGGTGGTGGCCAGGGCGATGAGGATCTTCTTGAACATGGTTGGCTCCTTTGCCTTGTTAGAGGCGCCATTCCGTGGCGTCGAAGACAGAGATAGGAGCCGCATGTCGCGACGATGTGTCATGGACGGGGTTAGATTGTCGGAAATTGTAACAATTTGAAATTTAAGCTGAACTATTGTTCAGAAACGACGGATGTCAGCGATTTAGAGCGTGATGACTTTGCTTGAATCGTCATTGCGAGCGAAGCGAAGCAATCTAACGGCGCGTTTGGATTGCTTCGCTTCGCTCGCAATGACGGAGCAGGTCAATCTAAGGTCATCAGACTCTGAGTGCGGGCCTCATCGGTCCGCATCCGCGTTCGTCACTCGTGCCGCAACGCATCGATCGGATTGAGCGCCGCCGCGCGCCGTGCCGGGAAATAGCCGAACACCACCCCGATCGCCGCCGAAAAGACGAAGGCGATGATGTTGACCTTGATATCGAACAGGAACGGCACCTGCATCAGCGGGGCGATGGCGGCCGTCGCGATCAGGGCCAGGAACAGTCCGATCAGGCCGCCCAGGCAGGACAGCACGATGGCCTCCACCAGAAATTGCAGCAGCACTTCACGCGCGACAGCGCCAATCGCCAAACGGATGCCGATCTCGCGCGTCCGTTCCGTCACCGACACCAGCATGATGTTCATGATGCCAATGCCACCCACCAACAGGGAAATCGCCGCCACCGCACCGACGATCTGGGTCAGGATGGTGGTGGTGCCGGTCAGCGTGTCGCTGATCTGCTTGGTGTCGAAGACGTTGAAATTATCCTCCGCGCCCGGCTTCACCTTGCGCCGTTCGCGCATCAGCTCTTCCAAGCTCGCCTGGACCGTGCTGGTGTCATAGGCGTCGTCCACCGCAACCATGATCTGGCTGATGTCGCGGTCGCCGGTGAAGCGGCGCTGCACGAACTTGATCGGCATGACGACGACATCGTCCTGGTCGCCAAAGCCGCCCTGGCCGCGCGTCGCCAACACGCCGACGACCTGGCAGGACACGCCCTTGATCCGCATCCGCTTGCCGACCGGCTCCGTGCCCTGGAACAGGTTGGTGCGCACCGTATTGCCGATGATGCACACGGGGCGGCCGGCCTCTTCCTCTTCCGCCAGGAACAGGCGGCCGTCGGCGATTTTCCACTGCTGCACTTCGGAATAGGCGGACGTGGTGCCATAGACGGTGGTGGACCAGTTATTGCCTTCATAAATGGCCGTGCCGCTGGACTGCACCACCGGGGCGACCGCGCGCACGCCGGTTAGCTGATTTTCGATCGCGGTGAGGTCACGCTCCTTGAAGTCGGGTGGCCGCGGACCCCCGCCGCCGCGGCCAAAGCCCTGGCCGGGACGCAACTGGAGCACGTTCGCGCCCAGCGAACTGATCTGTTCGCGCACCGCGGCCGTCGCGCCGTTGCCCAGCGTCACCATGGTCACGACCGCGGCGACGCCGATGATGATGCCCAGCGTGGTCAGGAACGACCGCAGCTTGTGCCGGTTGATCGCGCGAAAGGCGAGAGTGATGGTGGTGCCTAGCATGGTAATGTTCCTCGCCCCTTGGGGGAGAGGATAGCGGAGCTTGCCAGCTTGCTGGCTAGCGTTGCTTGAAGAGGGGGGCGCGCGCATATCCCCCTCTTCCAACTGCGCCTAGGCTCGTTCCTCGCCAAGGCTCCATATCCTTCTCCCCCGCGGGGAGAAGGCTCGATCGCTATCCCCATCACGCCGCCAAGCCCTCTTCGATCCGTTCGACCAGCCCATCCTTGAAATGGACGATCGTCCGCGCGAAGGCGGCCATGTCGGGTTCGTGCGTCACCATCAGCACGGTGATACCGCTATTCTTGTTGAGGTCGGTCAGCAATTCCATGATTTCCACCGACCGTTCCGAATCGAGATTGCCGGTCGGTTCGTCGGCCAGCAGCACGTCGGGGCTGGTCACGATGGCGCGGGCGATGGCGACGCGTTGCTGCTGCCCGCCGGACAGTTCGGCCGGCGTATGGTCCCACCAGTCCTTAAGGCCCACCTTGTCGAGCGCGGCCATGCCCAGATCATAACGGGTCTTCTTGTCCTCGCCACGATAGATGAGCGGCAGTTCCACATTCTCCAGCGCGGTGGTGCGCGACAGCAGATTGAACCCCTGGAAAACGAAGCCCAGATAGCGGCGGCGCAGCAGGGCGCGCTGGTCGCGGTCCAGCGTTTCGACATGATGATTCTTGAACAGGAACGTCCCCGCCGATGGCACGTCGAGGCAGCCCAAAATGTTCATCGTCGTGGACTTGCCCGACCCGGACGGACCCATGACGGCCACGAAATCGCCCTGCGCGATATCCAGGTCGATGCCCTTGAGCGCCTGGAACGCGGTCGGTCCTTCGCCATAGACTTTGGTTACGCCGCGCAGCGAGATGATCGGATCAGCGATCGCCATGGCGCGTCAGCTGCCGTTCTGGCGGTTGGCGCCGCGCGGCTGGGTTGTCGCGGCGGGCGCAACCGGTGCGGTTTCGGGCGCGGCGTCGCCCGAATTGCCGAGCTTGCCTACGGTCGCGGGGCTGCCGTCGGCTGAGGGATTGCGGCGGCGGTCGTCGCTCTTGACGTTGCCGCCCTGGTCGGCCTTCTGATCCTCTGCGGGCGGTTCCTGGCCAGCGGCAAGCTGGCCGGTGATGACGCGCATCCCTGGCTTCAAAGCGCCCCCGGTGACGGCGGTGCGCGATCCGTCGCTGGCGCCCACGGTCACCTGCATCGCCTTGGGATTGCCGTCTTCGCCGACGATATAGACGGTCTGGCTGCTGCCCGCGCCGAAATTGACCTGCCGCTTCGCGCCGCCGCGGCGCATGCGGCCCGGACCCGGCAGGACGCTGGTGATGCCGCCGCCCTGCGCGGCGCTGACGGGCTTGAACCGCAGCGCGCTATTGGGGACCAGCAGCACATTCTGCAATTCCTGCGTTACGATATCGGCGGTTGCGGTCATGCCGGGGCGTAAGGTTTCGTCGCTGTTGTTGACCGTCAGCACGGCGGTGTAGGCGACCACCGTACCGGTCGTGCTGGTCGTCGTCGTGCTGGAGGAGGACGATGTGCTGGCGCTGTTCGACCCGACATTGACCCGCGTGACCTTCGCCGGGAAGGTGCGGCCGGGAAAGGCGTCCACGGCGAAGGTAGCGCTCTGGCCTTCCTTCACCTGGCCGACGTCCGCCTCGTCCACCGACACTTCGACCTCCATCTGCGTCAGGTCTTCGGCCAGGGTGAAGAGCACCGGCGCGTTGAGCGATGCGGCGACTGTCTGGCCCGGTTCGATGTCACGCGACAGGACCACGCCGTTTACCGGCGACACGATCTGCGCGATCGACAGGTTGGTCTGCGCCGTGGACAGTTGCGCGCGGGACACGTCCACCTGCGCCTGTTGCGATCGCAGGGTGGCGATCGCCGACTGATAATTGGCGCGCGCCGTATCGATTTCCGTCTTGGCAGGCACCTTGCCGCCCGACAGGGTGAAGACGTTCAACTGCCGATCCAGCGTCGCCTTCGTCAAGGCGACCTGGGCCTGCGCCTGCGCGACGCTGGCCTGCGACGACACCACCTGCGCGCGATTTTGGTTGATCGTATCGACCAGACGGCGGGTGTCCAGTTCGGCCAGCTTCTGCCCCTTGGTCACGCGATCATTGACGTCGACATAGACGGCGGTGATCTTGCCCGACTGTTCGGACCCGACATCGACCTGATTGATCGGCTTCAAATTGCCGGTGGCCGATACGCTGACGGTCAGGTCGCCGGTGCGCACCTCACGCGTCGCATAATTGGGCTTGTCGTCGCTGGAAAAACACCGGGCAAGCAAGAGGATCGCGACCAGCAGCACGACGGCTATGCCGCCACGGATCACCCATTTGCGCCACGGCTTTTCCGGCTTCGCGCCCAGAAAGTCGTCAAGATCCTGATCCTTGGTCACATCATTGCTCATTTGGGCGATTGTCCATGCTCTGCCAGCCGCCGCCCAGCGCATTATAGAGCTGGGCGATGGCCAGAACCTCGTCGGATTGCGCGGAAGCCAGGCTGTTGCGCGCGTTCAATAGGGTGGATTCACTGGTCAACACCGTCTGGAAGTCGGTCAGTCCCGCCTGATACTGGCTGCGCGCCAGGATTGCGGCGTTGTTCGACGCATCATAGGCGACGGCGAACTCCGCCTTGCGGGCACGGGCGCTGGCCAATTGCGCCATCGCATTCTCGACATCCTCCAACGCGTTCAGCACGCTCTGCTTATAGGCGGCGAAGGCGGCGTCGGTCGCGGCCTTTTGCGATCGCACCTGCGATTGCAGCCGTCCGCCATCAAAGATCGTCTGCGCCACATTGGCGAAGACGCCGCCGGTAATCAGGCTGAACAGGTCGCTGAACGCATTGGACGTGGTGCCGATATTGCCGCTGATCCCCAGCGAGGGATAAAGCTGCGCCTGCGCCACGCCGATCCGCGCCGTGGCGGCGGCCAGCGCCCGTTCGGCACTGCGCACGTCGGGCCGCTGGCGCAGCGTGTCGGCGGGGATGCCGATCGCGATCTGCGTCGATGCCACCGGAATGGAGGCCGGTGCTTCCAGAGCGCGGGTCGCTTCGCCCGGCGCCTGGCCGGTCAGCACCGCGATGCGATTGAGGCTACCCTTTAGGCTGGCTTCAAGCTGCGGGATGGTCGCGTTGGTTTGCGCCAGTTGCGCCCGCGCCTGTTCGGCGTCGAGCGAGGAGACGAGGCCGGCCTGCAACCGCCAGTTGGCGATATTATAATTATCCCGCTGGACCGCCTGGCTTTCGCGCGCGATCCGCAACTGTTCCTGCGCCAGCCGCGCCTGAATATAATTGGTCGCCAGTTCGGAGACGATCGTCATGCGGACATTGGCGAGGTCATATCCAGACGCGGCCAGGTCCGCCCGGGCGGCTTCCGCGGTGCGGGACAATTCGCCGAACAGGTCGATCTGCCAGCTTGCGTTGATGCGCCCGGAGTAGCTGCTCGACCAATTGCCGGTTCCGCCGCCGATCGGATTGCCGCTGCTGTCCAGCCGCCCGCCTGCGTCCTGGTTGCTGTAGTTGCGGCCCCCCGACGCCGCGCCACTCAATTGCGGCACGAAGCTGGCATTGGCCTGGCGCAGCGATTCCCGCGCCTGCCGCAACCGCGCCTGCGCCTGCACGATATCCAGATTGTTTGCGATCGCGCGGTCGATCAGCCCGCTCAGCGCCGGATCGTTCAGCCGCGTCCACCAGTTGGACAGGTCGGCGTCGGCGACGGGCGCTCCGTCTCCCTGGCTATAGGCAGCGGGCAGGCCCAACGCAGCGCCCTGCGGCGCCCGATAGTCAGGCCCCGCCGCGCAGGCGGCCAAAAGCGCAGGCAGCAGGAGCGCCGTGCCGCTGATCCAGCTTATGCGATATCGCACCTTTTCCTTGCACTCCGTCGTCGTTAAAGGGGCGGCCACGCTGCCCCGATCGTAAGAGGGGGTTGAGACGCCGGCTCCTGACTGCCGCAGGGGCATGTACGGCTCAATGACATTTATGTCTCAAAGTGTATCGTGTTTGAATTTGAACGCTTTTATGCGTTTCTGGCCAGGGGATTATCGATGCGGGCATTTCTTTTTCCGGGGCAGGGCAGCCAGTCCGTCGGCATGGGCAAGGCGCTGGCCGACGCCAGCCCGGCGGCGCGGGAGCTGTTCCAGGAGGTCGACGCCGCCCTGTTGCAAAATCTGTTCCGCATCATGGTGGAGGGGCCGGACAGCGCCCTGACCCTGACCGAGAACGCCCAGCCCGCGATCATGGCCAACGCCATCGCCACGCTGCGCGTGATGCAGAAGGAGGGCGGCTTGACCCTGGCCGACAGGGGCGATTATGTCGCGGGTCATTCTTTGGGCGAATATAGCGCGCTCTGTGCGGTCGAAGCGTTCGACATCACCACCACCGCGCGCCTGCTCAAGCTGCGCGGCCGGGCGATGCAGGCGGCCGTGCCGGTGGGCGAAGGCGCGATGGCGGCCTTGCTGGGCGCGGACATTGAAAAGGCGCAGGCGCTCGCCGATGCCGCGGCGCAGGGCGAGGTTTGCACCGTTGCCAACGACAACGACCCCAGCCAGGTCGTGATTTCCGGCCATCGCGGCGCGATCGAGCGCGCGGTCGCCATGGTGAAGGATTACGGCATCAAGCGCGGCGTGCTGCTGCCCGTGTCGGCCCCCTTCCACTGCCCGCTGATGCAGCCCGCCGCCGACGCGATGGCGCAGGCGCTCGCTAAGGCGACGATCAACGCGCCGCTGCTGCCGGTCTATGCCAATGTGCTGGCCGCCCCGATCGCCGACGGCGAAGAGATCAAGGCCCGCCTGGTCGAACAGGTCACCGGCCGTGTCCGCTGGCGCGAATCCGTCGCCGCGATGTGGGACGCGGGCGTCACCGATTTCGTGGAAGTCGGCGGCAAGGTGCTTGGCCCCATGGTCAAGCGCATCGCCCCCGACGCAACCGTGCGCAGCATCGTGACGATGGACGATATCGAGGCCGCGCTGGCGGCTTTTTGACAGGACAGGAAATAAAGACATGTTCGACCTAACAGGCATGACCGCGCTGGTGACCGGCGCTTCCGGTGGCATCGGTTCGTCGATCGCCAGGGCGCTGGCCGCGCAGGGCGCGACGCTTGCGCTTTCGGGCAGCAATGAGGAGAAGCTGAAGGCCTTCGCCGCCGAACTGGGGGGTGACCATAAAACGATCGTCTGCAACCTCAGCGACCCGGCCTCGGTCGATGCGCTGGTGCCGCAGGCGGTCGAAGCGCTTGGCGGCCGGCTGGACATCCTGGTCAACAATGCCGGCATCACGCGCGACAACCTGATCCTGCGCATGAAGGATGAGGAATGGAGCCAGGTGATCCAGGTCAATCTGGAGGCCGCCTTCCGCCTGGTCCGCGCCGCCGCCAAGCCGATGATGAAGGCGCGCTTCGGCCGCATCATCTCCATCACGTCGGTCGTTGGCGTCACCGGCAACCCCGGCCAATCCAACTATTGCGCGTCGAAGGCGGGCATCATCGGCATGTCCAAATCGCTGGGCCAGGAATTGGCGAGCCGGGGCATCACCGTAAACTGCGTCGCCCCCGGCTTCATCCGTTCGGCCATGACCGATGCGCTGAACGATGCGCAGAAGAGTGCGATCCTGACCAAAATCCCGGTCGGCGACCTGGGCAGCGGCGATGATATCGGCGCGGCGGTCGTCTATCTGGCGAGCAAGGAGGCCGGCTACGTCAACGGCCAGACGCTGCATGTGAATGGCGGGATGGCCATGATCTGATCTGGCGAGGCGCGCCGTCCAGCAGGATGGTGCGCCGCAGCGCAAGCGCCAGCACGGCGATGGCGGCGATCAGGTTCACCGGCACATGCGCCAGTTCCGACAGCGATCGGCCGAACAGCGGCGCGATCCAGGCGTAGGCGAGCCATGTCGGCTCCCACGCCAGCGCGCCGCGCTTGCGCATGTCCGCCGCCATGAAGGCGATGGCGACGCCCAGCAACACGAAATCATAGTCCAGCACATAAGGGGTGCAGAGCAAAGCCGCGCTCAGCGCCGCCGCGCCGCGCACCTCCATCGACCCGCATCGGGCGGCAAGCCCCGCCGCGGCGATCGCGATCGCGATGACGACGCCCTGCACGCCATAGGCCAGCGGAATCGATCCGCCCCATTGGCGGACGGCGGCGAAAGGGCTCTGGATTTTTTCCCAGCCGGTCGCGCCGTCTTCTATGATGACATGCTGCGTCAACGGCAGGGAATCGATGAAGGCCTGCCACACCGGCCAGCCCCAGATGGCCAGCGTCAGCAGGCAGAGCGCTACGACGGTCAGGCCCGCCGACGCGAAGGCGCGGATATTGCCCCGCGCCAGGATCAGCACCGGGATCAGCACGGCGAATTGCGGTTTATAGACCAGTGCGCCCAGCAGCATCCCGGCGATCCACGGCCGCCGGTCGAGCAGCAACATCCCCGCGCCCAGCAGGCTGGCGGTCAGGAAGGCGTTCTGACCATGCCCCAGGCACACCAGCACCACCGGCGCGCCCAGCGCCGCCAGCATCGCGTCGCGATCGTTCGGCAGGATGCGCCGCACCAGCGCCAGGGCCAGCATCAGCGTCAGCCCCTGCCAGATCAGCAGCGCCGCGACATAGGGAAATTGCGCCAGCAGGGTGGCGATGATCAGGAAGGGCGGGGGATAATGCCAGCCGTAAAAGGGAATGGCGCGATCGTGATGGACCTGTTTCTGGACTTCATAATGGGTGGGCCAGTCCCACGCCGCCGCCGCGCGGCCATGATCGGCCATCTGTCCGGCGGTCCAGACATTGGAGAAATCGGTGCCGAGCGGTCGGCCGAGCGAATCCACCGTCCCATGCGCGGTCTCAAAGAGGTATGATAGGCCGATCACAGTCGCCGCCAGCACCAATATCGCCGTCAGCCGGACGCGCGCGCGGGTGACGAAGGGGTCGAGTGAAGGGACGCTGGCCATATGTCATCCCTCGCATAAGCGGCTGAAATTTTGGTAAACAGACGGTTATCGGCGCGCCATACGCCACTTTTTGCTGCCGGATCGTCGCGTCAGCCAATGTGGGGGCTTGGCGACCTAGCCTCTTGCCTCTATCGGAGCTTGGCACTAGGGCTGCCTTAACGGTTGTTCAGACCACCAACGATACCAGTCAAGAAGGACCACTCATGAGTGAGACCGCGGATCGCGTAAAGAAAATCGTCGTCGAGCATCTGGGCGTTGAAGCCGAAAAGGTGACCGAGGACGCCAGCTTCATCGACGATCTGGGCGCGGACAGCCTGGACATCGTCGAACTGGTGATGGCGTTCGAAGAAGAATTCGGCGTTGAAATCCCCGACGACGCTGCCGAAAAGATCGCGACCGTCAAGGATGCGATCGATTATATCGACAGCAAGCAGTAAGGCGTTTCGCGGCCCGCGCCTTTGCGCGCCGGGCCGCCCTGCGCGTTAGGAATTGGCTCCTCCTGTCCGGTGAACCCGGAATGCGGGGAGCCTTTTCGTATCTGGCGCGCCGTTCACAAGTCCGCCGCAAGCGGCTAGACGGGACGGCGCGAAGCCACATGGAATATTTCGGAGCAAGCATATGCGTCGTGTCGTCGTAACCGGCCTTGGCATGGTCAGCCCACTGGGCGGGGATGTGGAAACCAGTTGGAAGAACATCATCGCGTCCAAATCCGGCGCGGCGACGATCACGCGCTTCGATCCGACCGACTATAAGTGCCGCATTGCATGCGAAGTGAAGCCAGCGACCCACGAATATGGCTATGATCCGGGGTTGGACGTCGATCACAAGATCCAGCGCCAGGTCGACCTGTTCATCGTGTTCGGCATTTCCGCCGCCAGCCAGGCGCTGCGCGACGCGGGCCTCGACAATATGTCGGAGGAAGAACGGCTGCGCGCCGGCTGCTCGATCGGGTCGGGCATCGGCGGCCTGCCGGGCATCGAAAGCGAATCACTGGTATTGGCGAACAAGGGACCGAGCCGGGTGTCCCCGCACTTCGTCCATGGCCGCCTGATCAACCTCATCTCCGGCCAGGTATCGATCAAATATGGCCTGATGGGGCCGAACCATGCGGTCGTCACCGCCTGTTCGACCGGCGCTCATTCGATCGGCGACGCTGCGCGCATGATCGCGATGGACGATGCCGACGTCATGTTGGCGGGCGGCGCGGAAAGCGCCATCTGCCCGATCGGCATCGCCGGCTTCGCGCAGGCGCGCGCGCTCAGCACCAATTTCAACGACACGCCCGAAAAGGCGAGCCGCCCCTATGACGTCAACCGCGACGGCTTCGTCATGGGCGAAGGCGCAGGCGTGGTCGTGCTCGAAGAATATGAGCACGCCAAACGGCGCGGTGCGAAAATCTATGCCGAAGTGCTGGGCTATGGCCTGTCGGGTGACGCCTATCATGTGACGGCCCCGCACCCAGAAGGTTCTGGCGCGTTCCGTTCGATGCAGATGGCGCTGAAAAAGTCCGGCCTCGCGCTCGAAGACATCGATTATGTCAACGCGCATGGCACGTCAACTCCGCTGGGCGACGAACTGGAACTGGGGGCGGTGCGCCGCCTGTTCGGCGACCAGATCGGCGCAATGTCGATGTCGTCCACCAAGTCGGCGATCGGCCATTTGCTGGGCGGCGCAGGCGCGGTGGAAAGCATCTTCTGCATCCTCGCCATGCGTGACGGCATCGTGCCGCCGACGCTCAACCTCGATGAACCGAGCGAAAGCTGCAGGGGCGTGGACCTGGTCCCGCACGTCGCGAAGGAGCGCAAGGTGCGCGCGGTGCTGAACAATAGCTTCGGGTTTGGCGGCACCAATGCTTCGCTCATCATGAAGGCGATCTGACGTTGATCTTGGGCTGACGGCTATGGCGAAACGATCGGGCAATCCAACGCGCCGCCTCGCTGGCATCGTCCTGCTGATCGGCCTGGCCGTCGCGGCCTTCATCGGCTTTCGCTTCGTCTATGGCTGGAGCGAGCAGGGGCCGGCCAAGCAGGATGTCAGCATTACCGTGCCAGACGGGGCAACTCTGTCCGATGCGGCGGTGCTGCTCAAGCGGGCGGGCGCGGTGCGCTCCGCCGACGCCTTTCTGACTCGGGCGAAGGTGTTCGGCGCGGGCAAGTCGATCAAGGCGGGCGAATTTATCATCCCCGCCGGGGCGAGCAACAGCGACATCCTCTCGATCCTGCAGGGCGGCAAGACGCTGACCCGGCTCATCACCATTCCCGAAGGCATGCCGTCCATATTGGTGCACGAACGGCTGATGGCGAACGACCAGTTGACCGGCGGCATCCCGGTACCGGAAGAGGGCAGCGTGCTGCCCGACAGCTACGCCTTCGACAAGGGCGAGCCGCGCGCCGCCGTGCTCAAGCGGATGCAGGCGGCAATGGACAAGGCGCTGGCGAAGCTCTGGGCCGAACGCGCGCCCGAAACCGTCGCGAAATCGCCCAGGGAAGCGATCATCCTGGCCAGCATCGTCGAAAAGGAAACCGGCGTCCCGTCCGAACGACCGATGGTCGCAGGCGTTTACAGCAACAGGCTGCGCACCAATATGATGCTCCAGGCGGACCCGACGATCATCTACCCCATCACGCGCGGCAAGCCGCTCGGCCGTCGCATCCGCAAGTCGGAAATCGCGGCGGTCAACGATTACAACACTTATGCCATGGTCGGCCTGCCCAAGGGGCCGATCGCCAATCCGGGGCGGCTGTCGATCCTGGCGGTGCTGCATCCGGCGCAGACCAGGGCGCTCTATTTCGTCGCCGACGGCAAGGGCGGCCATATCTTCGCCGACACCTACCAGCAGCATAATGAAAATGTGCGCAAATGGTTCGAAATCCGCAGGGCGCGTGGAGAATTGTGACGGTGCGATTTTGGTCGCTCGGTCTGTTCGCTGCGGCGCTTGTGCCTGTCCACGCCGCCGCGCAAACATATGACCCGGCGATCCGTCATTCCGCCCGCTGCCTGATCGTGGTGGCGTCGCTGGCGTCCAGCGAGGATGCGACGCTTAAAATGTCGGGTTTGATGGGGTCGCTTTTCTTCGCGGGTCAGATTTTCGGCGCGGAACCGAATATCGACCTTACGAGCCTGATGAAGCGCGAGGCGGTCGATATAGACGAGCGCCGAACCAAGGAACTGCTCGTCCAATGTGGCGGTGAACTACAGCAGCGCGGTGGTGAGATCAGCGCAGCCGGGGAAGCGCTCAAGGCGATGAGCCGCAACGCGCGTTGATCCCGCCGCGCGCCAGTCAGCGCAGCGCCCCCTTGCCCACCAGCGACCGGGCATAGAGCCATTCGAACAGCGCGACCGCGATGACGAACGCGGGGAAGGGGATGGCGACCGCCCAGCCCTTGTCCGCCATCAGCTCGGTGCCCAGGAAGGTGAAACCGAACTGCACGATTACGCAGACCAGCGAGATCAGGAACAGGAAGGCCGCGGTCGCCTTGCGCCGCAGCAGCGCGATCGCGCCCAGCATGCCGGTCGCCACGGCGATGGCATAGACGGTCCAGACCCAGGCGGGCATCAGCGCAAAGGCGCGCGCGCCGGCCGGATCGGTCCGCGCCAGTGCGTCGAGGTCCATGCTATATTGGAAAGTGAAGGCGGCGATGCCGATCAGCCCCCAAAGCAGCAGGATGACGCCGATGATCGTGACGCTGCGCAACGTGGCCATGATGCCCCACTCCTTGCCTCGCGCCGCTGCGCCGTGCAGGACGCTAGGCGCAGATCATACACCCCATGGCGTTGGACAGGAAGATAGATGACGACAGCGGAACAGAGCGCCCCGATCATCGTCACGGCGCTGATGGGCGCGGCCGATTTCGCCTGGGCGGACGGCCTGCGCCGCGCGCATTTTCCGCCGGAGCGCAACATGCTGTCGGCGCATATCACATTGTTCCACCATCTGCCGCCCTCGTTGCTGCCGGAACTGTCGGACCGGTTGAAAGGGCTGTGCCGCGGTCCCGCGCCCGCGGCGACGCTTGCTGCGGTCATGTCGCTGGGGCAGGGGGTCGCCTATCGCATCGATAGTCCCGGCCTGATGGCGATGCGCGATGCACTGGCCGACGCCTTTACCGGCCTGCTGACGCCGCAGGACCAGGCCCGCCCGCGCCTCCACGTCACGGTCCAGAACAAGGTCAAGCCGGACGTCGCAAAGGTGCTGACCGCGCAACTGGCGGCGGATTTCCGCCCCCGCTCCTTCGCGATCGCGGGCCTCGCCGCTTGGCACTATCGCGGCGGGCCTTGGGACTTGGCGATGAAGGCGATGTTCAGGGGGTAGTGGCGGAGGGAGGAAATGCGGACGGTCGGGAAACGACCAGTTTTTGCCTTCAAAACATGGTGTGCCTTTGTCCAGAAGCGGCCGTTTCCCTCATCGTCACCCCAGCGAAGGCTGGGGTCTCAGGCGGTCACGAGATAACGTCTGAAATATCGCGCCAACCTGGATTCCTCTCTTCGACAAGCCGGATTTTCCATTCCCCCATCCAGACTTTGAGCGCCTTCTTGCGGGCAATGGCGAGCATGATGTCATCATGTGGTTCGACCAGAACAAGGCGGGTCAACCCGTACTTCTTGCAAAAAGCCGAACCAGTGCCGTTTCGATCTTGTTCGGCCCGTGCTGCAATGTCGGCTGTGACACCGACATAAAGAACGCCCCTCGGCTTGTTGGTCAAGATATAGGTGTAGCCGCCTCGCGCCATGCCCTACCGTAGCGCGCGGCCGCCTGAGACCCCAGCCTTCGCTGGGGTGACGGTGGATTTTCAATCCGCTCTACAGCAATTGCTCCTTTAAACCCGACAGTCCGCTCCCCATCCGTATCCGCCATTTCGGGCAATAGCCGCACACCGTCCGCTGCCATCCGGCAAGCGAACGGCTACCCACCCCTCAGGCCAACCCCACTTCCTTCAACGGCACGCTCGCATCGGCCAGCTGCGCCACGTCCAGCGCCGCACCACCGATCACATGCGCGCGGCCCTGCACATAATCCTTGATCATGTTGACGCAATCGAGCGCAATCACCTTGCCGCCCTTCAGATAAACCACGGAAAAGCTGCGCGTGGCCGGATCGCCGCGCAGGATCGCCTGATCGAATCCGGTGGACAGCCCCACCGTCTGCAACTTCAGATCATATTGGTTCGACCAGAACCAGGGCACGGCGTCATAGGCGTCTTCCTTGCCCATGATATGCGCGACGGCGACCTTCGCCTGGTCGTTGGCGTTCTGCACCGATTCCAGCCGCATCTGCGCGCCGCCCGCGAAGCGGTTGGCATGGGCCGCGCAATCGCCAACAGCATAGATGTCGTCCAGCGATGTGCGGCAAAATTCGTCGACGTCCACGCCATTGCCGCCCGCCGCGCCCGCAGCGATCAACGGCCCGGTTTCGGGGATGATGCCGATACCGACGATAACCATGTCGGTTTCGATCCGCTCGCCATCCTGCATCAGCACGGCGGTCGCCTGGCCGTCCGTCACCTCGATACAGTCCATCCGCGCGCCGGTGCGCAGGTCCACGCCATGGGCGCGATGCTCCGCTTCATAGAAGCGCGACAGCTCTTCACCCGCGACGCGCGCCAGCACCCGGTCCAGCGCTTCGAGCAGCACGACGGTCTTGCCGAATTTCGACAGGACGGCCGCCGCCTCCAGCCCGATATAGCCGCCGCCGATGATGGTGACATGGTTGATGCTGTCGATCTTCGCCATCATCGCGTCCACATCGTCGCGGCGGCGCACGGCATGGACATTATGCGCGTCCGCGCCGTTGCAGGTCAGCATTCGCGGGCTGCCGCCGGTGCACCAGATCAGCTTGCCATAGCCGATCTCCGCGTCGCCCGCTGTCACGAACTTGCCTTGCGGATCCACACTCCTGACCCGCCGACCCAGCAGCATGTCGATATGACGTTCGCCCCAGAAGGTCGCAGGGCGGATCAGGATGCGGTCGAAGCTCTTATCGCCCGCAAAATATTCCTTGGACAGCGGCGGACGTTCATAGGGCGGATATTTCTCGTCACCGATCATCGCGATCGATCCTTCGAAGCCCGCCTGTCGCAGCGCGATCCCCGCCTGCGCACCGGCATGGCCCGCGCCCACGATCAGAACGTCATAATAGCTCATCCGCCCACTATCCTCTTTGCCCCGTTTGCGCCGGTGATTGGCGCGATTTTGGGCGGGAGGCAAGGGCGATGTCTGTCGATGGGGTGATATTTGGTAGCGGAGGAGGCGCTATAACTTTCGTCTCAGGCAATTTCAGAGCGTCTCCAACTACTCTGTAAAATCAGCGATTTATCTTGTAACGTGTTCGCGGTCGGTCGCCCTGAATCGCCTGAATTCCCGCTGATATGTGGGAACGATTGTGGGACCAAATACCCCAGTTTTTGGCGGTATGAATCCCTGACAGGGACTCGAACCTGATGGCGCTGACAGTATTGAAAGTGAAGAATGCGAAGCCCGGTCGCCATGTCGATGGCAGGGGCTTGTGCCTTGTCGTAAAGCCCAGCGGCGCGCGCACCTGGGTGCTTCGCATGCAGTTGAAAGGCCATCGCCGCGACTATGGGCTGGGATCGGCGCATGATGTCTCGCTGACCGATGCCAGAACAGCGGCAGCGGAATTGCGCCGCCGGGTTCGTGACGGTTTCGATCCTGTCGCCGAGCGACGCAAGGCGCGGAAGATCATACCGACCTTCGAAGCCGCAACCCGCTCGTGCCATGAAACCTTGGGGGACGGATGGAAGGACGGGCATCATGCCCGCTGGCTATCCGGGTTCGAGCGCCACCTTTTTCCGCGCATCGGCAAGAAGCCGGTCGACAAGGTTGACAGCGCCTGCGTGGTTGAGGCGCTGTCCCCGATATGGCTGGAGATACCGGAAACAGCGCGACGCTTGCTCCAGCGCATCGGCGTAGTGCTCGATTTCGCGCATGTGAAAGGCTGGGTGCCGGAAGAGGTTTCGTTGCGTTCGGTGCGCAAGGGGCTGCCGCGTCAGAACGACAAGCGGGGGCATATGGAGGCCATGCCCTATTCCGATGTCCCGGCGCTGATGCAGAAGCTTGCCGCTGCCTCCCCAACGACGGGACGCGACGCCTTGCGCTTCACGATCTACAACGCCGTCCGGTCCAACGAGACGCGCCTTGCGGTATGGACCGAGTTCGACCTCGAAAAGGCGGTATGGACCATTCCCGCTAAACGGATGAAGGCGGGCGAAACCCACATCGTTCCGCTTTCGGCACCGGTTGTGGCACTGCTGCGCAAACGCTGGAACGAGCGGACCAGCGATACAGGCTTGGTCTTTTCCAACGATGGCAAGAAGCCGATCAGCGACATGACCATGACCAAGCTTCTGCGCGACGATGGTTTCGCCAGCATCACAGTGCACGGCTTCCGATCTACCTTCACGGACTGGGCCGCCGAATGCACCGACTTTCCCAAGGAAGTCGCCGATAAGGCTCTCGCCCACAAGCTGCCTAACCTCTCTTATTCACGACGCTCGGTTTCGGGCCCGCTCTGGGCATTTGCTGCGGCTGGCTGTATTGCGCGGACGACCGGCATCGCTGGCGTTTGTTTCACCGCATTCGGATTGATGGGCTTTTCGGGTTGAAGGGCTGGGCTCGGAGTTCTGCGGCGCTGCCGCATGGGCTACGTCGGCGCAGGCTTCAGCCGGAGAACGAGGGCGCGGAACAGGTCGGCATCCGGACAGGCGGAAGCGAAGGCAATGCGGATGCGGCTAGCACTTTCTACGACGCGCGCAGCGACCTTGAGCAGCCGCAGGCGCAAGGTGGTAAACTCCGCGCTTGCCAGAGCAGCGGTCCTGGGCATCGCCTGCTGGATGCGCCATAGCAGCCAGTATGCGGCAGTGTGCAGTATCAGGCGCATCTGATTGGCATTGGCCGAGCGGCACGAGGTTCGGTCGCTGGCGAGCTGGGACTTGTGGCGCTTGATCAGGTTCTCGGCCTGACCACGCGCGCAGTAGAGCGTGTCGTAGATGTGCTCGGCCGATCCTGTTGCCAACGAGGTGACGACATAGCGGATGTCCATGCCCAGCGTGCTGGCCTCGATCCGTGCAACGACGCGACGCTGGCACTTCCAGGTCTTTGCCCCATAGCGGGTCTCGGCATAGTTGCGCAGGACGGGACACTGACGCTGGGCGCGCTTGACCGCGCAGGCATCGGCGACCGCAACAATGGCGGGATCGGCGCGCAGCGCTGAATTGGTGGGCAGGCCGAACACGTAATCGACGCGGGCCGCATCGCAGTAGGCCATGACCTCGGGTCGACCATAGTGCCCGTCGCCGCGGATAGTGATGTGGGTATCGGGCCAATTACGGCGCAGGTGACGCACCAGGCGTCGGATGTGCCCCGCCGCCTCCTTTCCAGAAGGCGTCTTGCCTGTGCGCAGCAGCATGGCCACCGGCCTGCCGGTCGCGGTGTCGTAGATATGGATCGGTAGGAAGCAGCGCTCCCCATGATGCCCGTTCCAGAACGAGAGCTGTTGATAGCCATGCACGACGTCGCACGTGTCGTCGATATCCAGCGTGACCGCTGTCGGAGGGGCGGGATAGCTGGCGCAGTAGATGTCGATCATCGCGGCCATCATGCTGGCCAGTTCGCGCGTAGTCGGTGCATTTTCCCACCGGCTCATCGTCGGTTGGCTGGCCAGCCCCGCGCCCGATTCCGGCAGCTTGCCGAGCGCCAGGCGGAAGCCTGGATCGTCGCGCAGAGCATCGAGATCATCGGCATCCTCATAGCCGCACGCAATCGCGAACACACGGGCACGCAGAATGTCATCCAGGCGATGGATCACCCGCGCTGGATCGCGCGGATCGGCAATACAAGCCGCCAGGCGCTGGCAAATCCCCATCGCGCGCTCGGCCTGTGCAAGCAGTAGAACACCGCCATCCGAGGTAAGCCGGCCACCGTCGAACGCAGCTGTGATTTTCTTGCGGCCGACTGCTGGGAATCCAAATGAGCTTGCGATATCATCGTTCATGGCGGGTGTGGCCCGTGGCATTTTCTGCCCTGCGGCAGGTTCGGCTTAGACACCCAGTTCCTAATTCAGATCAGAGGCTTACGCCACTCCCGCCAACCCTTCAGGACACTTTTGGTGAATAAGGCGGGCTAACAAGGTCGAAGCCGCCTACCGCCGAACCGATTTCTTCGAGAAGCGCCGGACCCTGATGTCGCAATGGGCGGACTATCTGGGCAATCGCGCCCCGGCAGCAGATCAGGTGGCAGGCGAGACTATTCCCGCCCGCGTTGCCGCATGATTAGTTCGTGCAAACTGGCGGTTGTGATGCGCGTTGACTTGCCGAGCTTGATGGCCTCGATTTCGCCTGACGCAATCAGCTCGTAGAGCTTGGTACGACCGACGCCGATCATGCGCGCAGCGTCATTGACCTTTACGCAGATCGGCTCGACCGGAGGCGGCGCTGTCACTGCGCCGCGCTCTCATTCCGATAAGATACCGGATCATCAATCCAGCGGTTCACGGCGGATTCCCGCCAGCCCGCACCGTGAACGCTGATTTTTACTTGGGACGGGAAAGTCCCCTCTGCGATCTTGCGATACATGGTGGAGCGGGACAGGCCGGTGCGGGCGAGAACGGTCTTGAGGCGGATTATCTTGTCAGAGTTGGACATGGGACTTGCTTCCATCCGTTGGCAGTTACTGGTGCCCCCTGATCCAAGAATTTCGCTATGAGGCATCCAGCGCAACAGAATTCGCAGTCCCTGACACGGCCATCGCAAATGCGGATAGAATAACTTGCGGAAGGATAGGCACGGATACGGAAGAGTAGAGAAGACAGCGGACGCAAATACGGGGTGCCTTTAGGCGGAATTTTTGTGACGTGATCCGAGCAGACGCGGCATCATGCCGCTAAATCTGCGCTCAAGCGGCGGATATTTGCGCCAAAACTAGCGATGCTTGCGCGCGAATCAGCCTTCGCCTTGCGGTTCACGCAGGTGCACGATCCAGTTCTGGCTTTTCAGATAGCCAATAGGCATGTTGGGTCGATGAATGACGAATTTCCTACCCGGCTTCCTTGGCCTGCGAACTTTCCTGACGTGGTCATCCACACAGACGTTCGCACACGTGACAGCCACCCAGGATACGCCGCGGCAAAGAGCGGTGAAGCAGACGCAGCTCTGATGCTGGCCGCGGACCTCCTCTCTCCTGACGGGTTGGCTCGCATCAAGGCACTGGTTGCAGGCCGCCCTACCCTTCTTCTGCCGGTGGTCGCTGACGAATTGACCGGTTTCAACGCAATCCCCGATGCGATGGCCCAAGTTCTAGGGAGCAAGCTCGGCTTGCCGGTGATCGCCGGTGAAATTGTCCAGACGAACAAGGTTGGGCATACCCGTGCCCCGGCATTTCAGCGGTTGGTCACCCCTGCGACGTTTGAAGGACAGGTCCAACCGGGCGGAAACTATTTGCTCGTGGACGACCACGTCGGCCTTGGCGGTACGCTCGCCAACCTGCGCGGCTACGTCGAGGCACGGGGTGGAGAGGTCATCGCGATCACGACCCTGACCGAGAGCCGGGACGCGCGTATAATTTCATTGCAGCCCGCGACCCGAATTGTGCTATGGGAGCAGTATGGCCAAACACTTGACGACTTCTGGCAAAGCCAATTCGGCTACGGGATCGACTGCCTCACGGAAGTCGAAGCCCTCAACCTATGTCGTCAGCACTCCGTTGCCGCCATCGAGAATTTCCTGGCTCAGGCAGCAGTCGAAGCACGTGGCCGAGGTCTCCAGACAGCGGTTGAGCCAAGCGACTGATTAACGTCGTACTCCCAATTCGCACAGAATTTGCAACCACAATGACAGTACCGTCAAATCAAATGTCCTCCGATAAGCGCGGGGAAATTTAGAAACACACCCAAAACGACATACAGCGTATTCACAAGCACGCAATTCTCCGCGAATGGTAGCCATACTGATACAGGGGCGATTCGTCAGCGGGGGACCAATGAAAGCCGTAGTAGACTATGTAAATCTCAGCGTTTCTGACGGAAGCCCTTTGCTCTCGGCCCTTCTGGGTTCGGTCGCGAACGAGGCCAAAGCGGAAACGATCGGCCTTACCGGCGCTGGAAACCTCTACAATGCGCGTCAGCCTGGCCTGCTGACACAAGGAATGGCGGCTTGGTTCGGCAAAAATATTGCAGCTTCGCGCGTTGCCGCTATTTCCGAAATGAAGAATGCATTCGAAGCAGACAGCCGTGACACCGGCGCTGCCGCCGGCATCTATCTCGAAAATGTTCGCGATGCTGCCCGGCAGAAGACGATCAATGCCTCGATCGACAAGGCGACGGCCTTTAGTGACAAGCACAAGACTGAAGTGATCGATCAGGACCAGACCCTCGAAAGCTACAAGAACTTGCGCGCCAAGATGGGCCGCGAACCAGTGCGCACCAGGAAGTGGCTCTATGTCATGGCCCTTCTGTTGATCGTGTTGCTTGAGGCTTTCATCAATTTCGAAAGCTTCATGAAGGTTCCCTACATCACCAGCCCCTTTCTGGCGACAGGTGCGACCATGGCGGTCGGCCTTGGCGTCGGCTTTTCGGCGCACTTCCATGGCGTGGTGTTCCGCCAGTGGTCCTTTCATTTCCGGCCGCAGGAAAGCGCCGAAATGGCAGTGGAGAACCGCCGCAATGATGCGCTGCGCAGGCTTGCGATCGGCACGGTGCTGCTCTCGATCGCTTTGCTGATGGTCGGTGGAGCGCGCTACTACTACCTGCGCCAATACATCGTCGAAGCCTCGATCCTCGGCGTTGCCGCGCCTTCGCTGTTCGGCGGCATCGTTTTCATGCTGCTGGGCAATGTCGTCGCCTACATCGTCGGCCTGCTGGTCGCCTATACGATGCACGATCCCAACCCGATTTTTGCCGAACAGGACCAGAAACTGCGCAAGATGAGCAAGCGCATGGAGGAACTTAAAAAAGAGCGCGGGCTAGTCCAGCAAGATCTGGCGCACGGCCTCAGTGCCGACGTCAAGGCAGCGGTGAACCAAGATGCGACCGCACGCGGCCCGCGTCATGGCGAGTTGCGCGAATGGGCGAACCAGATCGTCAACAAGGATCAGGAAATCGTTGGCGTGCTGATCGAATACCGCCACGCGCTGCTGCAGGCGATGGGGCCCCGGTCGAAGGCGCGGATCTTCCGCTATCCCGGCGGTTCGCATGAAATGCTGCTGCCGATTGCGGACCACGCGATGCTGACAGGTGACGAGTACGCCTCGCTCCAGATCGCGCTAGGCTACGACATCTGAGAGGATCGACATGCGTAAAGTGCTTATATTTGCGGCCTTCGCGATGCTGGGTGGCTGCGATGATGGTATCGACAAGGTCGGTGCCACTGGGCCGGGCGAAGCGGTCAAGCTCGATGCGTTCTGCACCATGCCGGGGCTGAAGCCGGCCCTGCGCGAGACGGTGCTGGTGATCGATGAAAACTCGGTGAAGCCTTCGAAGCCTGAGACGTTCAAGACCGAAAATGCCGAGCTGTTCGCAGTGGTGGTCGGCCTCGCCGATGCCACGCGCGCGCTGGATACCGGGGCAATGGCGCCGCGCGAGCATCTGACGATCGCCTTGGCCAATGCGCAGACCGGCGGGCTAAGTCCGATCTTCTCAGGATGCCTTCCGGCCATGTCGAAGGAGGAACTGGCCGAGCGCAAGACCAAGGGCGAAGACGGCGCGATGGATTCCTATTTCGGGTCTGATATGGGATCGAAGCTCGAAGAGGCGCGTAGCAGCTTCCTGACCAAGGCGGTGCTGATGGTGGCTCAGGTGGCCGGCACCGGTGGCGGCCGGGGCGGCGACAGTTTTAACGATTCAAACTTCGCACGCACTATCAAGGTGATCGGGCCGGGCGCAGGCACGGCTGGCCAGATCCGTCGTCTGATCGTCTTTGCAAATCCGGGCGGAGCGCTGTCGTCGGTGCCCGAGGACTTCGTACAGGCCCGTCAGGCGGGCTTCGATCAGGCGCAGACTGCCCAGACCAATCTAGGCATGTCGGAACTCTATCTCGTGCCGGGCGGCGGCACCGTCGGCAATACGCAGCGCGCGTTCCTCGATGCCTGGTTCCTGAGCAGCGGCGCGGACCTGCGTCATGTCGGCGCGTTCACGCCGGATTCGCTGGCCAAGGCTCCGGTGCGGATCAACAGCTACACTGGCCAGTTGCCGCTTTCGCCCGAAGTAATGAGCCCTATGGAACTGCGCTTGCCAACCGCTGCCGATGGCTCGCTGGTCGGAGCGTGGATCTCCTACACCGGTTCCAAGGGCCAGCGGCGCACGCCGATAGCCGGGCAGTTTGCCTGCGCCTCGGACGGCTGCGAATTGCGCGGCGATCCGGAAGGGACGCTGGGACAGCGCTGGCGCACCGAGCCCGGTATGCAGCCGCAGCCTCTCGTCGACGGACCGTTCGGGGGTATGCGCCTTATCAGCGGCAAGGACGACGGACAGACGCTTAAGGGACGGATCTACGACCCGATCATCTACGTCGGTGAAACTGGCGATATCAGCTTCACCGCGAAGCGTTCGAACTAAATCGAGGGGGATATCATGCTGCAAAAATGGAAAATGACGGCGGCGCTCGTCATCGGTGTCTCCATACTCAACCCGGTTGCGTCCGAACAGGCGCTGGCACAGGCGACCTACAATGCCCAAGGCCAGAAGCTTGCGGGCAAAACCTTCGTCGAGAAGGCCATAGGCAAGTGCGTCGTTGCGGTACTTCTGGGGGCAGGTCTTGGTGCCGCGATAAAGGGCAAGGATGGCGCGCTGGTGGGCGCAGGGTTAGGCGGGCTAGTCTGCGCGCTAATGATGAAGGCGGCAAGCGACAAGGACAAGGAGCGTGTTCGCAACGCACAGCTTGCGGCGCTGAACAGCAACACACAGCAGCAGGATACTTGGTCTACCGACCAAGGCGCCACGGTGCAGTTGGCGGTTATGCCGGAGGGTGACGGCAAGTTGCTAATGACCAGCACAGGTTCGATCGAATGCCGCCGCGATGACCAGTGCCGCATTGGCGACAGCTGGTATCCCAAGGACCAAATCCTATCGCGCCAGGCTGCAGCCGATGCGCCCAAGCTGGTCAAAGCCTCGTTCGAGTCCTCGCGGGAACTGGTGTGCCGCAAGAGCCGGGTGGTCTATGACGTCGACGGTCAGGTCGTCTCAGACGGAACCGACATAGCCTGTCTCAATGGCGACACTTGGGTGACCAGTGATGCATTCAAGAAGCAGAAGATCAACTCCGGACACGTGGTGATATGATCCCAAAGCTCGGTGCGCTCTCCTTGGGCGGCGTTGCGACAATGCTGCTTTGCGGGTGCTCGCAATTCAACATGACACCGCCCTGTGACGAGACCGGACTAGGCCTCATGCGACAGTTGGCTGTTCCGGCGGACACCCGTCCAGATCCGGTCCGGCTGGCGGCGATCATGACGGTCAGTGGCTTCGAGGAGTTGAACTCAAGCTACAACGCACGCACCTGCAGGGCCGAAGTGGTGGCAAGCGCGTCACGTGCAACTGTTACGTACGGCATCACCCAGTCGGAAGGAGTTCAGGGCTGGTACGTGATCGAATTGCAGAATGCTTCTTCGCCCAACGTGCAGATGCTGATCCAGGAAGTGCGCGGTGCCTATGCAGGTTTTTAAACGCATCCGTGAACTCGGGCCGCGCTTGCTACTAATGGCCGCGTGCATGCTCGCACTTGCCCCGACCGTCGTCGTATCGGTTCCGGCATCAGCGCAGCAGATCACTTACCTTTCCGACGAGGAAGCCTTGGCTCTGGAGCACCAGACGAGATTTTCGCGCCTGAAGCGCCTCGCCCAAACGTTCGGCGTCTATCCCGAGCCGGAGTTCCACAGCTATGTCGTGCCGCGGCGCTTCATGCCTTCAGATTTCTACTACGACATTCCGGTGCTGCGTATCGTGTTCCCAGAGAATACCTTTTTCGACACGGCTTCGAGCGAGGTAAAGCCTTCGGCGATCCCGATCATCCAGGCCATGGCGGCGATGGTCGACGGGGACGTGCCCGATGTCAGCATGTTCATCGCTGGTCATGCCGACAGCCGGGGGGGGGAGGTGTACAATCACAACCTCTCGATCGAGCGTGCTCGATCGGTTGCGCGTATTCTGGAGAGTGCCAAGAAGCGGCCGACACCGCTGTGGACCATCGGGTTCGGCAAAAGCGTACCGCTTTATCCCAATACCAGCGATACCAACATGGGCTGGAACCGCCGGGTGGAATTCCTGTTGGCATCGCGACCTGACGCCATCGCGTACTGGTTGCAGGATCAGGTTGTCGATGTGTGCCGCACATCCGACCCAGCAGCGCGGGTCCGGTGCATGCGCGGGTTCCAGACCGAACGGAAGGAATTTGTGGCCGAGAGAGTCACGCGGGTGCGCGGAGGGGAGCTTGTCGAACGGTCGAAAGGCACCGGCGACGCGGGCACAAGAAAGCCATCCGTGTCCGGCGACGTTGGGCGCGCAAAAGTGGCAGCGGCACCCACGGATCGCATTCCCATTCGCCTGAACGAGCGGCGAGTAAGGGTCGAATCCATCGAACATTGATCTGCCGCCCGTTCGTGCGATTTTATTCACGGTGGAGTGCGACCCGTGAGCAGCTGCGCCATTTGCCGGTTTTGCTGGCGCAACTAGGGGCGCATAGTCTGGTGATGCCTGAAACACATGTAACCGCCTTTGCAGTGCTACTGCGCGGTCTGGGTTCAGTTACTCTCTTCAAATGCCCGCTTGCCTTTGCGTTTCCACAACACCAGCGCCTTTTCCCGTTCCTCGCCCCGCAGTTTGGCCGCGACGGTGAGAAACGCGCCGTAGAGCGTAGCGCGATCATCGTCGGCGAGTTCAACCAGCCCAGCCTTCACGACCAGGCCGCCGAGTTCGATCAGTTGTCGCGTCCGCTCGCGCCGCTTGACCTGCCATTCGCGCATGTCGGTTCGTGCCTTTGTTGCCTCAAGCCTATGCCGCGCCGCCGTCAAGCGGGAGAGTGCCATCCGGCTGGCCTTGAGTTCCGTCGCCACGTTTGCGCGTCTTGCTCTGAAAGAAGACAGCGCCGCGCTTGCGCCACGCCTCCTTCCGTTGGGCTTCGCTGGTTTCCGCGATGACGAGCAGCGCACCGGCCAGCGTTTCCGCGTCGGTCGCATCGGCCCCGGTGGCGATCACCAGTTCGCCGAGCTGCTGCACGCGGCGTTCCTTCAGTTGCCTCGCCTTGTCGGCGAGCGCTTTCAGTTCCGAATCAAAGTCACGGGGTTTACGCATTGAAGTTCTCCATTGAGAGGTGATGCACTGATGATAATATCGATGGTCTCCCAATGCTGTAGAGTCGTCGAGACGGCTTGATACGAGATAGTCCCGAGCAGGATTTTATCATGGGAGGGCGCGCTTATACGTCGTGCCGACGTGGCGCTCATGGCGTAGATGGATTGCCGTCATGGCGATCTTCCACCTCTCCGTCAAAGTCATCAGCCGGTCGAGCGGGCGCAGCGCCGTGGCCGCCGCAGCTTATCGCGGGGCTGAGCGGCTGCACGACGAACGGCTCGACCGCGATCATGACTTCACCAACAAGGACGGGGTCGTCCATTCCGAAGTGCTGCTGCCGGAAGGCGCGCCGGAGGAATTCGCCGACCGCGAAAAACTCTGGAACGCGGTCGAAGCCGCCGAGAAGCGCAAGGACGCGCAGCTTGCCCGCGAGGTCGAATTCGCCATTCCGCGCGAGCTGACAAAGGAACAGGGCATCGAACTGGCACGGGAGTTTGCCGAGGCCGAATTCGTCGAAAAGGGCATGATTGCCGATCTCAATGTCCATTGGGATATTGGCGCAGACGGCCAGCCCAAGCCCCACGCGCATGTCATGCTCACCATGCGCGGAGTCGGCAAAGACGGGTTCGGCCCGAAGGTGCGCGACTGGAACAAGGCCGAACTGGTCGAGCAATGGCGCGAGCGCTGGGCCGAGCATGTCAACCAGCGCCTCGCAGAACTCGATATCGACGCGCGGATCGATCACCGCAGCCTGGAGGCGCAAGGCATCCCGCTGGAGCCGCAGGACAAGATCGGTCCCGCCGCATCGCGCATGGGCGTGCGCGGGCTTGAGGCCGAGCGGATCGAGGAACACCGCGCTGTCGCACAGCGCAATGGCGAGCGGATTATCGCCAATCCCGCTGTCGCGCTCGACGCGATCACGCACAGCCAGGCCACCTTCACGAACCGCGACCTTGCCATGTTCGTGCACCGGCACAGCGACGGGAAAGAGCAATTCGATTTGGCGATGAACGCGGTTCGCGGATCATCCGACCTTGTCGCACTGGGCAAGAACGGACGCGGCGAAGAGCGTTTCACATCGCGTCAGATGATCGAGACCGAGCAGCGGCTTGGTCGCGCATCGGAACTGCTGGCGGAACGCGAGCGGCATCAGGTCGAAGATCGTGGCCGGGAAGGAGCGCTAGCGCTCGCTACGGAACGCGGTATGGTGCTATCCGGCGAGCAGCGCGCAGCATTCGAGCATGTCACCGATGGGCGCGGCCTCAGTGTCATTGTCGGCTATGCTGGGACCGGCAAGAGCGCGATGCTGGGCGTCGCGCGCGAGGCATGGGAGAGCGCGGGCTATACCGTTCGCGGTGCCGCGCTGTCCGGCATTGCCGCCGAGGGGCTGGAGCACGGTTCGGGCATTGCCTCGCGCACCATCGCCAGCCTTGAACATCAATGGGGCCAGGGCCGCGAATTGCTCACGTCGCGCGATGTGCTGGTCATCGACGAAGCAGGCATGGTCGGCACGCGCCAGATGGAGCGCGTCCTCTCCCATGCCGCCAATGCTGGCGCGAAAGTTGTCCTCGTCGGCGACCCGCAGCAGCTTCAGGCCATCGAAGCCGGAGCAGCCTTTCGCGCGGTCCATGAACGGCACGGCGGCGTCGAAATCAGTGAGGTCCGCCGTCAGCACGAAGGCTGGCAGCAGGATGCCACCCGTCATCTCGCTACAGGGCGCACAGGCTTAGCCATCCAGGCCTATGGCGAACGCGGCATGGTGCATTTTGCGGAGATGCGGGAGGCGGCGCGTGGCGAGCTGATCGAGCGTTGGAATCGCGACCGGCAGGCCAGCCCCGGTGATACGCGGATCATCCTCACCCACACCAATGACGAGGTGCGGGAACTCAATGACGCGGCGCGCGGAAAGCTGCGCACCAGTGGCGAGCTGGGCGACGACGTGACCATCCGCGCCGAGCGCGGCGAGCGCCAGTTCGCCAGCGGCGACCGCATCATGTTCCTGCGCAATGAGCGGTGCCTGGGCGTCAAGAATGGCACACTGGGCACCATTGAGCAGGTGACGCCGCAGCGCATGGCCGTGCGCACCGACGATGGCCGCAACGTTGCCTTCGACACAAAAGACTATGCTCACCTCGATCATGGCTACGCCGCGACGATCCACAAGGCGCAGGGCATGACAGTGGACCGCACACATGTGCTGGCAACGCCGGGGATGGACAGCCACGGGGCCTATGTCGCGCTGTCCCGCCACCGTGATGGCCTTGCCCTGCATTATGGGCGCGATGACTTCGCCGATCAGTCCAAACTTGTCCGCACGCTCAGCCGCGAGCGCGGCAAGGACATGGCGAGCGACTACAAACCCGAACAGCAGTTCGCCGAACGGCGCGGCATCACCTTCCGCGAACGTATCGTGGAGATCGCCCGGCAATTGCCGGAACGGGCGAAGTCGATCTTCGCAGGCTTCCGTCCGCAGGCCAACCGGCTCGAAGCGCTGCCCACCGAACAGGTTGGTCTTTCCGATCAGCGCCGGGCCGTCGAACGCTACGCTCGCGCCGCCGCTGATATCGGACAAATGCGCGAGCAGGGATTGCCGATCCTGCCACACCAGCGCGACGCGCTGGAGAAGGCCGGAAAGGCGCTCGACGCAATCCGGCCCCATGGCACAGCCGACCTCGCCAGCGCCTTGCAGCGCCAACCCTCGTTGGCCCGTGAGGCCGCCGATGGTCGCAGCCAGGGCGCGATCCGGGCCATGCAGCTCGAAGCTGAAATCCGCGTCGATCCCACTCAGCGTGCAGACCGCTTTGTCAGCGACTGGCAGCGGCTTGGGCAGGCGCGTCAGGCGATGCAGCGCGATGGCGACAGCAAGGGCGCGCAGAGGCTCACAAACCGCATGACGGACATGGCGAAGGGGCTGGAGCGCGACGCGCAGGTTGAATCCCTGCTGCGCAGCCGCGCCCGCGAGCTGGGCATCAAGACAGAACTCGGTCGCGATCTGGCCCGCGACCTTGCCGCTTCCATCTCGATGGAGCGGAGCCGGTCAATCGGTCTGGGCCTGTAGGAGAAACACGATGAATACCGATACGGATGACGTGGAACTGACCCTGGACCTTGAGCCGGAACCCGATCCCGACCCGCCAGCCCCAGATGTCGCATGCGATCCCGCCGCTGAGGCCTTCGCCCGCCTTGAAGGCGAACTGGCGCTCATGCGCCGGGCGGTCCAGCACCTCGCAGCCGAACGCGCCGACATTGTCATCCCCGATTATGGCGCAACCCTGACCGACATGGCCAAGCGGATGGGCGCAATCAGCGACAACCTGAAGGCCATGGCCAGTAATCCGGCGATGCAGATGACGCCTGACAGCATCGGCAATCGGATTGCCGCCGCAGCCGAAGCCGCGCGGCGCAGCGATCAGGACAGGATCAGTCAGGCCCGGAGCGACTTGAGCCACGCCGCTCAGGAGATGCGCAGCGTCATCTCCCATGCGCGCACCGCCACCGAGCAGCGGCAGCAGCTCTACCAGGTAGCAGGCGGAGCGTTGCTGGCAGGAATCCTGCTATGGTCCTTCCTTCCAGGCACCATTGCCCGCGCGATGCCGGAAAGCTGGCACTGGCCCGAGCGTATGGCGGCGCGGATGGTTGGCTCATCCACGCGCTGGGGTGCAGGTGCACGGCTGATGCAGAGCGACATCCCTGAGGCATGGAATGCACTAGTGCAGTCCGCTGACATCCAACGCGACAACCGCGATGCCATTGACGCTTGTCGGAAGTCCGCTGCAACCTCGAAGCAGGCAGTCCGATGCACCGTCAAGATTCGTCAAAGCAGTCCAGAAGGGGAAACAGCCGCAACGCCAGTGGAGGCCGCGACACGATCCCAGAAAGGGGCATAACAGCCCATTCCGACCCACACAAAATGTGGGAACGAATGTGGTTTCGATTTTCCGAAAAAGTCAATTTATCCTTTGAACACAAAGCGATAAATGACTTGAATGGTAGCGGAGGAGGGACTTGAACCCCCGACACGCGGATTATGATTCCGCTGCTCTAACCAGCTGAGCTACTCCGCCCCAAGGGGCCTCGCCGGGCGCTGCGCCCTGCGGTGAGGCGGCGCTATACGCAGCGCGGGCGGGTCGGTCAACGGGCTTTGCGCAAATCTTGTGCGATCATTTCCGCCGGACTTCCCAACCGGCGGGCAAGGCGGCGGGATAGCTGTCCAGGGCGTCGTCATCCACCGCCTCAATCGCCTCGCTGACCAGCGGGCCAAGCGTCGCCATATCGGGATTGTGGCCAGCGCCCGGCGCGATCAGCCAGTCGGCAGGATGGCTGGCGGCGGCGAACAGGGCGCTGGCCTGACCCATATCGACGCGGTCGTCGGCGGTGCCGTGGATCATCACCAGCGGCGCCTTTATCTTGGTCGCTGCGTCCAGATTATTCCATTTGTCGGGCAGCAGGGCGCTCACCCCGCCCGGTGCGGACTCAGCGAGCTTGTCGAAGGTGGACAGGGTGACGACGCCAGCCACCGGCACCGTCGCCGCGACATGCAGCGCCACCGCCCCGCCCAGCGAATGGCCGACCAGGAAGATGCGCACGTTCGATCCGATCAGCAGGCGCGCCCGATCGATATAGGCGCGGCCGTCGGTCATCAGCCCGGCCTGCGTCGGGCTGCCCGGATTGCCGCCAAAGCCGCGATAGGACACGACGATGACATGGTCGCCGCGGCCGGTGAGATGTTCGGCGTAGCGGGCTGCCACGCCCTGGTTCGATCCCCGGCCGTGAAAGAAGAGGATGACGTCGCGGTCCATCGGGTCGCCGGGCCAGTAATAGCCGGTCAGCGCAAGCCCGTCCGCCGTCCGCACCGGCAGCGTCTGCGGCTGGACACGGGTCCATTGGGCGATATCGATTGGCGCCTCGTTCGCCTTGTAAATCTGATCGCGCACCGCGCCAGCACAGCCGGTCAGGGTGAGCGACACGGCAATCGCGCCTGACGCCAGGGCCCGGCTAAAACGGCTCATCCTTGCTTTTCTCCCACTTCATATGCTCCCTGGCACCGGATGCGCAAAGCGGTCAATGGTCGGGCGCAGGAACGAAAGCGCATGCCTTTTCCGCCATATATTTTGAATGGCCAGGCAACCTTTTGCCCGCTCGCCATTTTTGCCTTGCAATCGTCACAACGCGGCGCACTAATATTGCAATGCACAACCGGCCCTGTCGGCCTGGGGAGGAACGCCCAATTGCCCTTCCATGAAATGTTTGAGCCGGATGGTTCGATACGCCCCTGTTATGACGAAGTGCAGAAGTGGGTGGAGCGAACGGGCATTGCCGGACTCAATCGCCGCATGGATGAGGCCGAGGCGATCTTCCGCCGCATCGGCATCACCTTCGCCGTCTATGGCGAGGGCGGCGATCCCGAACGACTGATCCCTTTCGACCTGTTGCCGCGTATCTTCACCGCGAACGAATGGCGCGTGCTGGACAAGGGCATCCGCCAGCGGGCGCGGGCGCTCAACGCCTTTCTGCACGACGTCTATCATCGCGGCGAAATCGTGAAGGCTGGCATCATGCCCGCCGACATCATCTACAAGAACAGCGCCTATCTGGCGGAAATGGCCGACTTCACCCCGCCGGGGAAGGTCTATAGCCATATCGTGGGCATCGATATCGTGCGCACTGGTCCTGGCAGTTTCGAAGTGCTGGAGGATAATTGCCGCACCCCGTCCGGCGTCTCCTACATGCTCGAAAATCGCGAGATCATGACGCGCATGTTCCCGGAGCTGTTCAACCAGGGCATCGTCGCGCCGGTGGACGATTATCCCGCCGAACTGCTCAAAAGCCTGAAGGAAGTCGCACCGCCTGCGTGCAAGGGCGATCCGGTCGTGGTCGTGCTGACCCCCGGTTCGCTCAACAGCGCCTATTATGAGCACAGCTTCCTCGCCGACCTGATGGGCGTCGAACTGGTGGAACCGGCCGACCTGTTCGTCGACGAAGACCGGGTGTGGATGAAGACCACGCTGGGTCCGAAGGCGGTGGACGTCATCTATCGCCGCATCGACGATGAATATCTCGATCCCTTGGTGTTCCGCGCCGACAGCCTGCTCGGCGTGCCGGGCATCTTCAACGTCTATCGCAACGGCGGCGTCACGCTGGCGTCTGCGCCGGGCGCGGGGATCGCGGACGACAAGGCGGTCTATATCTACGTGCCGGAGATGATCCGCTTCTATCTGGGCGAAAAGCCGATCCTCGACAATATCCAGACCTGGCAGTGCGGCAAGCCCGACGAGTTGGCCTATGTGCTGGAAAATCTGCACGAACTGGTCGGCAAGGAAGTCCATGGATCCGGTGGCTATGGCATGTTGATCGGCCCCAAATCGACCAAGGACGAGGTCGCTGCCTATGCCGCGCGGATCAGGGCCAATCCCGGCGAATTCATCGCCCAGCCGACGCTCGACCTGTCCACCGTGCCGACGCTCGGTCCCGCGGCGGTCGTCGGCCGCCACGCCGATTTCCGCCCCTATTGCCTGGTCGGCAAGCAGATTCGCCTGGTCCCCGGCGGCCTGACCCGCGTCGCGCTGACCGAAGGGTCGCTGGTGGTGAACTCCAGCCAGGGCGGCGGGGTCAAGGATACCTGGGTGTTGCAGGATTGATGGCCATATCCTTTACTAGCCCCACACAAGGACAGGGCATGACCAAATGCTGAGCCGGACCGCCGAAAATCTCTACTGGATGGCGCGCTATATGGAGCGGGCGGAGGCCACCGCGCGGCTGCTGACCATGGGGCAGCGCATGGCGATCCTGCCCGGCGCGCATCATCGCGACGAATGGCGATCGGTCGTGCGCGCCACCGGGGCGGAACATCGCTTCCCCGAAGGCACAACCGTCACCGAAAGCGACGCCGTCGCCTTCCTGATGCTGGACGCCGACAATCCCAGCTCGATCCGCTCCTGCCTGCTGAAGGCGCGGTCCAACGCCAAGTCCGCCCGCACCATGCTGACCCAGGATATGTGGGAAGCGTTGAACGACGGTTGGCGCAAGCTCGACAGCTATGATGTCGGCGAAGCGCGCCAGCAACTGCCCACGCTGATCGATTGGGTCAAGACACGCGTCATGACCTTCCGCGGCGCCACCCATTCCGGTCAGTTGCGCAATGAAGGCCATGATTTCCTGCGCTGCGGCTCCGCGCTGGAGCGGGCGCAGATGACGCTGCGGCTGCTTGACGTCAAATATTATGTCCTCCTGCCCGAAACCGAAGTGATCGGCGGCAATCGTGACCATTATCAATGGACTTCGGTGTTGCACGCTCTGTCGGGCAGCCGCGCCTATCATCATGTCTATGGCGGCACCTACACCCCCTGGCAGATCACTGATTTCCTGATGCTAAACCGCATGTTCCCACGCAGCGTCGCCTATTGCTACGACCAACTGGCCTATCGGCTCAATCGCCTCGCGGGCTGGCATAACGCTCGCGCCGCCTGTCACGATACGGTGCACGATATGGTCGTGGCGCTGGAAAAGCTCGACAGCGGCGAAATCTTCCGCTTCGGCCTGCATGAAACGGTGCAGCACGGCCTCTCGATGACCAACCGGCTGGGCGGGGAAATCGCGCAGGCCTATCATTTCGGCTGATCGGGAAAGGGGCGGCCGGGGCCAGGCTGGTTAGGGGGAGCGTCGATGAAATTGCTGGTTCGCCACCAGACCGTCTATCGCTACGCCGCCACCGCGGGCCGGGTGGCGATGCGGCTCAAGCTGATGCCGGTCGATACGCCCACGCAGACCGTGCTGGACTGGCGGGTCAGCATCAACGACGCGCCGCTCACCAATTTCCGCCGCAACAGCTATGGCGAGATGGAGACGATCTGGATTCGCCACGACCGGCTCGACCATGCGGTGATCGTGGCGGAGGGGCTGGTCGATACCCGCGAAAGCCATGGCGTGGTCGGTCACCTCGATAGCCGCGTCGATACCCGCTATTTCCTGCGCGACACGCCATTGACCCAAGCGTCGGACGCCATCGCCGCCATGGCCCGCGCGGTGCCGCCCGGCGCAGGCCCACTGGCGCAGCTTCATGCGCTCTCGGCCGCGGTCAGCGACGCGGTCCAGTATCGATCCGGCGTCACCACGTCGGCCACCACAGCGGCGCAGGCCTTCGCGCTGGGCGCGGGCGTGTGCCAGGACCATGCCCAGATCTTCATCGCCGCCGCCCGCACGCTGGGGCGGCCCGCCCGCTATGTGTCGGGCTATCTGCTGGCCGGCGACAGCAGCGCGCTGCATGAAACCCATGGCTGGGCCGAAGCGCATGTGCCGGGCCTGGGCTGGATCGGATTCGATCCGTCCAACCGGGTGTGCGTAACCGAACGCTATCTGCGCCTGGCGAGTGGCCTGGACGCCGACGACGCCGCGCCGATCCGTGGCTCCGTCACCGTCGCGGGCGATATCTGGATTGACGCGGACGTTCGTATCGCGCAGGCGGAGGACGGCGTCGAGGAACGACAGCTGCAACGGCAGCAACAACAAAGCGTCCCGCCGCCCGAACAGACGGGTTAATAGAAGCGATCGCAGGTCGAATGGCGCATTCAGTGATTCGGCCAATCGCGACAAACAAAATACAGGGGGCCAGCGGGCCGTGACTTATTGTGTGGCCGTGCGCGTCGATCAGGGACTGGTCATGCTGTCCGACACCCGCACCAATGCGGGCATGGACAATATCGCGCGCTTTCGAAAGAGCTTCACCTATCATGTGCCGGGCGAGCGCGCGATCACGCTGATGTGTTCGGGCAATCTGTCGATCACCCAGGGGGTGAAGGCGACGCTGAGCAAGGCGATCAAGGAATCGCAACTTGACCCCGATGTCGAAACGATCCTGAACTGTGACACCATGCACCGCGTGGCGCAGATCGTGGGCGACGCGATGCAAAAGATGCAGCAGCGCTATCGCGAGAATATCGAAATGGGCGGATCGGGTTCGGGCGCATCGATCATGATCGCGGGCCAGCGCAAGGGCGGCAAGCCGCGCCTCTACCTCATCTATTCCGCCGGCAATTTCATCGAAGCGACCGAAGACACGCCCTTCTTCCAGATCGGCGAGCATAAATATGGCAAGCCCATCCTGGACCGCATCATCAAGCGCGAAACCACGCTGGAGGACGCGACCAAGGCGGTGCTGGTCTCGATGGATTCGACCCTGCGCTCCAACCTATCGGTCGGCATGCCGCTCGACCTGACGGTCATCCCCACCGACGCCTTCGACTTCCGTGTCCGCACCCGGATCGAGGCGGACAATGAGGAGTTTGTCACCATCTCCCAAAGCTGGGGCGCGGCGCTGCGCAAGGGGTTTGAGGATTTGCCCAACGTCTTGGATTGAACAGGGCAGGGCATAAACGCCGCGCCATTCGGCCTGCGCTAGAATGGCGAAAAGGGTGGAAATAAGACACTCCCCTCCCGCTAGCGGGAGGGGCAGCGAGACTTACGCGCGAAGCGCGTTAGTCGCAGCGGGGTGGGCTATCGCGGCGTCGCGCCCACCCCCTAACCCCCTCCCGCCAGCGGGAGGGGGAAAATGTCCGCCTTTGGTCGCTTCCGCGCGGTCCGATCTTTCGCTTGAAACCGGACGGGCAAGTGTCGCTACGATCGAAGCCGAATCAACGTGCTGAACGACGATCGAGGGTGGTTAGGCGAATGTCGGCGTTGAACTTAGGCGCAAATCATAACTGCCGTTCAGTTCGAACGCTCTTCCTTGCCAAAGACACTCTTGAACCAATACATTTTCGGATCACGGAACCACTTCCGGTTTGCCTCGGTCTCGAACTTCGCAAACTTCCGCATGTCCAGACCATAGCGAAAAGCTAAAGCAAGAATTTGCCTCAAGTCGTCATCTCCCGGCCTCCCCTTTAATTTGACTACCAGTCCTTTCGCGTCTTCGCCTTTGACGCTTTCAACGCAGGGAATGCGATCGAGCCATTCGAAATAGGCTCGTTCGTCAGCAGGGTGATAGAACATCACCTCTGTATCCATCTGCTCCAAAGTAAGGATCGTCTCAGCCATCCTTCTACATAACCTCCCACTGGCCATGGCTGCAATCCGGCGCGCGCGCCATTAACATGAGTGCCGACAGATGGTCGCCTGCCCCCGCTGCTGAAGCGCTAGTCTTCTTCGCCGCGAAAAAGGGCATCGACGTCCTCAGGCCGCATTCGTTTTAGTTTTTCATCGAGCTTGCGATCGAAGCCGCGATCGTTCGGTTCTTCGCCTTTTTGCGCCTTCCGTCCGATCTGGCGCAAGTAAAGGGCAGTCGCCAGGGTCAGGCGCAGCTTCTTCTGACTTGCTTTCATGGACCTGGAAATATCACAATGGGAAACGTCTGTAATTGGCGAGTTTCGGTAGGCGCAGCAGCGGCGAGAAATGGTCGCTTCAAGACCGTCTGCTTTCTGACCCAACCCCTTCCAATGTAGGAATATTCCTGATCTATCCTATCGGATGGACCCGCTCGCGCACGCTCAGCCTTGCTTCTCCACGCCACCCCGGCGGGCCAACTATTGCGTCGCCGCTACGCATCCGGCGCGTCTTCGCCGCCTGGGTGGCGCGTGCCTGGCGCGTCGCCATGACTTCGGCGTCGCGTCGCTGTGACCCTGCTGTGACCTTGGCGTTGCCTCCCAGTGGCTTGCCGATAGCTTCGCAGATGCTTCCGGCCCGAAAAGCCCGACAACGGTGTGAACTTCGGCCCGTCGCGTCCCGCACGCCTCCACCACAGCCCCGCTTACACGCCCCCAAGCAAATCCTTCGCTTGCACCCCGACGCGCGCCGCCTATCTCTGTCGCCCACCCGAATCGCATCTGAAAGCCTGATATGACCGCCACCCACAGCACCCGCATGTTGATCCTCGGTTCCGGCCCCGCGGGCCTGTCCGCCGCCATCTACGGCGCGCGCGCGGGCCTGGCGCCGATCGTGGTGCAGGGGATGCAGCCGGGCGGGCAGCTCACCATCACCACCGACGTCGAAAATTATCCCGGCTTTCGCGACGTGATCCAGGGACCGTGGCTGATGGAGCAGATGCAGGCGCAGGCCGAGCATGTCGGCGCGCAGATGATGTATGACCAGATCGTCGACGTGGACCTCTCGGAACGCCCCTTCCGCCTGCGCGGCGACGGCGGCACGCTCTATGTGGCCGACACATTGGTCATCTGCACCGGCGCGCAGGCCAAATGGCTGGGCGTGGAGGGCGAGGAGCATTTGCAGGGCAAGGGCGTGTCCGCCTGCGCCACCTGCGACGGCTTCTTCTATCGCGGCAAGAAGGTGGTGGTGATCGGCGGCGGCAACACCGCGGTCGAGGAAGCGCTCTACCTCACCAACCACAGCCATGACGTCACCCTGATCCACCGCCGCGATTCGCTGCGCGCGGAAAAGATCCTGCAACAGCGGCTGTTCGCGCATCCGAACATCAAAGTGCTCTGGAACAAGGCGGTCGATAAATTCGTGGGCGGCGGCACGCCCGAAGGCCTGGTCGGCGTCGACCTGATCGACACGGTGACTGGCGAGAAGTCGCATGAGCCGACCGACGGCGGCTTTGTCGCGATCGGCCATCATCCCGCGACCGAATTGTTCACTGGCAAGCTGCCGATGGACGAAGGCTATCTGCTGGTGGAAAAGGGCACGACCCACACGGCGATCCCCGGCGTGTTCGCGGCCGGCGACGTCACCGACAAAATCTACCGCCAGGCCGTAACCGCGGCGGGCATGGGCTGCATGGCCGCGCTCGACGTTGAAAAATTCCTGGCGGAACAGGATTTCGAGGCAATGGTGGAGGCCTAAGCCTCCGCCGCGGGCGGGGTGGGCTTTTAGCCGACCTTCGCCCGCGCAAAGGCGACCAGCGACCCGAACGTCTCGAACGTGTCGCCGTCGATATCGTCATCCTCGATCAGGATGTCGAAACGGTCCTCGATCTCGGTCAGCAGGCCCGCGACCGCCATGGAGTCCAGTTCCGGTAGCGCGCCGAACAGGGGGGTGTCTGTATCGAGGCTATCGACCTGGGCCTGGGGCAAGCTGAGAACGTCGCGGAGCAGCGCCCGCATCAGCCTGTCCACATTGAGGGTCCGGTCGTCCGGCTGGGAATTGTGCGCCTGCATGGTGCGGGGTGAATAGGGATATAAAGTCTAACCGACAAGCGCGGAAATGGCGGTCCGCGCCGCCGGCAGCCAGGCGGAAGCGAAACGCGGATTGAAGGCGTCGATGCGGTGGAGCGCAATGCGCCGGTCCATCCAGTCGGTCTTGTAGCCATTATCGCCGGTGCCATAGTCGATCATGCGCACGCGATTCTGGTCGATCGCCTGCGCAAACATCGCATGGCTCAGCAACGTGCCGGGGGAAGCATGGTCGAAATGGCTGTCATGGCTCAGCTTATGGATCAGGGCGACGCCCTGCTCCACGGTCCAAAGCTGGGTCGCCACCGCACGCCCGTCCAGTCGCGCGAAACCAAGCCGCAACGTCCCCGCTGCGCTCTCCCGCTCGGTCAGGTCGCGCAGGAAATCCAGGCCCGGCTCGGCCTCCTTCCAGCTGCGGTCATGCACATCGACATAGTCCCGCCACAGGTCGTCGGTCAGCCGCGTGGCGATCGACAACGCAAACGGGTTGCCGCGTCCCTTTCGCTTGACCAGATTGCGCAACCGCCCTGGCCGCGACGCCCAATAATCGGCGAAGCTGCGCCCTTCTACCTCCAGCAGATAGCGACCACCCATAGCCCGCTGCACCGCAAACCAGCCGACACGGCGCAGCGCGGCCAGCAGGGGCGCGGCATCCTCCAGCGGATAAAGATCGATCTGCGCGCTGGTCGCCAGCAGATGCCGGGCGAGCTTTTCCAGCAGCCGCTGTCGGGTCGCCGCATCGGATTCGCCGATAAAGACGGGCGCCCAGGCGAAGCTGTACCAGTTGGCGAGCGCGCTGGCGCGCCGGGGGGCGGGGGCCAGCAGGAACAGCCACGCCTGCGCATCGCCCTCCTGCGCCAGCACGATGCGGACGGGCTGGTCAGGGAAGCAGTAATCATGCAGAGCCACAAACCAGTCGATCCGGTCGAACAGGGGCAATCCATGCGCGCGGTCGAGCCGGCCGGCCAAAGCCTGCCGCGCTTCATCGAGCGTCTGATATTCCCTTGCCGCCAGCAACCGACTATCTCCGCCCCAACCCCGATCCAAAACCACCATGCGGCATAGGATAAAAGTCTGGAAATGGAGTTAAGCCCTCCCTTGCTACAGGATCGTCTGATGCCCGACGGCGCGCAGGTGCGGCCGATCGACCATCTGCTGCTGCGCGGCGATCCGGCGCGGGCCGCGCTCGACGGCCGCTCGGGCAGCTACAGCTATGCCGAACTGGAAGAGACGCTGGGACGGCTGGCGGGCTGGCTGGCGGGATTCGGACTGGAAAAGGGCGCGCGAGTCGCCAGTTGGATCGCCAAGGGGCCGGTCGCCGCGCTGATGCCGCTCGCCGCGCCGCGTGCGGGGCTGGTCCATGTGCCGGCCAATCCGCTGCTCAAACATGCCCAGGTCGCGCATATCCTGGCCGATAGCGGCGCGTTGCTGCTGATCGGGACGGCGGCGCGACTCGACAGCCTGTCGCCTAACGAAGTGCCAGCTGGCTGCCAACTGCACCGGGAGGATGACGCCGCCTGCGCGATGAGCGGCGGCCAGGCTATCGGGCCGTCGGCGGCCGATCCGCAAGATCTGGCGGCGATTCTCTACACCAGCGGTTCGACCGGACGGCCCAAGGGGGTGATGCTCAGCCATGCCAATCTGTGGCTGGGCGCGGTGGCGGTGGCCGATTATCTGGAACTGACGCAGGAGGATCGCACCGCCTGCGTCTTGCCTTTCAGTTTCGACTATGGCCAGAACCAGCTGCTTTCGACCTGGTATGGGGGCGGCTGTGTCTATCCGCTCGACTATCTGACGCCGCGCGACGTGATGAAGCTGATCGATCGGCGCGACATCACGACGCTGGCGGGGGTGCCGCCGCTGTGGGTGCAGTTGACAGAACTCGACTGGCCGGAGGCGGTGGCGGCCAAGCTGCGCCGCCTGACCAACAGCGGCGGGGCGCTGACCCGGCCATTGGTGGCGAAGCTGCGCGCGTTGTTTCCCCAGGCTGACCTCTATCCGATGTACGGCCTGACCGAGGCGTTCCGGTCCACCTATCTCCCACCCGCCTTGGTGGACAGCCATCCCGATTCGATGGGCCGGGCGATTCCCTTTGCCGAGATATTGGTGGTCCGCCCGGATGGCGGCATCACCGACGATGACGAGCCGGGCGAACTGGTCCATTGCGGGCCGCTGGTGGCGCAGGGCTATTGGCGCGACCCGGTGCGGACCGCCGAGCGGTTCAAGCCCGCGCCCGCAACCTCGGTCTATGGTGGGATGGCGGTCTGGTCCGGTGACACGGTGCGCCGCGATGCCCATGGCCTGCTCTATTTCGTCGGCCGCGATGATGCGATGATCAAGTCGGCGGGCAATCGCATCAGCCCGACCGAGATAGAGGAAGCGGCTGTCGCCGTTCCCGGCGTCGCGGAAGCGGTGGCGCTGGGCATCAAAGACGATCGGCTGGGGCAGGCGGTGCGGCTGCTGATCCGCGCCAGCGACGCCGCCGTGGCACAGGCCGTCGCCGCGCATCTCAAAAGCGAACTGCCCAATTTCATGCAGCCCAACGATATCGTCGTGCGCCCGGATTTTCCCCGTAACCCCAATGGCAAGATCGACCGGGTCGCGCTCACTCTGGAGCATGGCGCATGAAGCCGATGGGGCCGATTCCTGCCTGGTTCGGGGCTGAGGAAGGCATGCTGCTAATCGGCGGCTGCGGGGCGGCTAGCCTGGTCGACGAGGCGGGCGACACGCCGCTTTTCGCCTATGACATGGATATCGTGGAAGCGCAGGTCCGTCGCTTTCGCGCCGCCATGCCTGAAGCGCTGCATCTCCATTATGCGATCAAGGCCAACCCCTATGCGCCGCTGCTGGCGCGCATGTCAGGCCAGGTAGACGGATTTGACATCGCGTCAGGCGGCGAACTGGAGATGGCGCTTTCTGCCGGAATGGCGCCGGATCGGATCAGTTTTGCTGGCCCTGGCAAACGCAACGACGAACTGGAAGCCGCGATTTTCGCCGGCGTGACCGTCAATCTGGAGTCGGAGGGGGAGGGCCGCCGCGCGCTGGCGGTGGCGGACAAACTGGGCAAGGTGCCGCGCCTGGCGGTGCGGGTGAACCCGGATTTCGATCTCAAGGGATCGGGTATGCGCATGGGCGGCGGGGCCAAACCCTTTGGCGTGGATGCGGATCGGGCCGCGGCGCTGGCGCGAGCGATGATCGATGCTGGCGCGGATTGGCGGGGCTGGCATATTTTCGCGGGCAGCCAGAATCTCGATCCGTTGGCGATCATCGAAACGCAGGCGGCGACCATAGCGCTGGCGGCGCGGCTGTCGGACGACGTCGGCGCGTCGCCGTCGCTGGTCAATCTGGGCGGCGGCTTTGGCCTGGCTTATTTTCCCGGCGATGAACGGCTGGATATCCGGCCGATCGGCGTGGCTTTGGACAGCCAGTTGGAGAATTTGCCGGACATTCTGACCGGCAGCGCCTTTGCGATCGAACTGGGCCGCTGGTTGGTGGGGGAGGCGGGCGTCTATCTGACCCGCGTGGTCGACGTGAAGGTCAGCCAGGGCGAAACCTTCGTCGTCGTCGATGGCGGCCTGCATCACCAACTCGCCGCCAGCGGCAATTTCGGGACGGTCGTGCGGCGCAACTATCCGATCGCGGTCGCCAACCGCTTCGGCGCGCCGCCGGTGGAGGCGCCCGTAACAGTGGTCGGGTGCCTGTGCACCCCGATCGACCGGCTGGGCGACAAGGTGGCGTTGCCGCTGGTGCAGGAAGGCGACCTCATCGCCATCTTCCTCGCCGGCGCCTATGGCGCGTCGGCAAGTCCCGGTGCTTTTCTTGGCCACCCAAGTCCTCGCGAACTTTTACTTGGCTGATTAGCTTGGGACTTAACTCCTAACGGTATCTTTACCCTTTCCCTGCAAGAAGAAGCCCGAAGCCATGTGCTGACCGGTTGCCTTGCCCTCTTTGGCGGCCGCCGGTGCATGGCCGCACAAAGAGGTGAGAATATGCGTTTCGTGTCGGTTTCCAGGCTTTTGATCGGCGTATCGCTACCCGCTATCGCCCTGTCGGGCTGCGCCTCCGCGCCGTCCGGGCCGCAATTACCGCCCGCTTCTTTCGTCTCGACCCAGGAAGGGCCGGGCGAAGAATATATCATCGGCCCGCTCGACGACCTCACCATCTTCGTGTGGCGCAATCCCGAACTGGGGGCCAAGGTGCAGGTGCGTCCCGATGGCCGCATCACCACGCCGCTGATCACCGACATGCCGGCGGTGGGTAAGACGCCCAAAATGCTGTCAGACGACATCAAGCTGGCGCTGACCCAATATATCGAAAACCCGCTGGTGTCGGTGATCGTCAACAATTTCAGTGGCACGTTCAGCCAGCAGGTTCGGATCGTGGGCGCGACGGAAAAGCCGGCGTCCATTCCCTACCGCGCGAACATGACGCTGCTCGACGCGATGATCTCGGTCGGCGGCCTGTCCGAATATGCGGCGGGCAACCGCGCGCGGCTGGTTCGGTTCGACAAGAATACGGGCAAGCAGAAGGAATATCAGGTCCGCCTCGGCGACCTTCTGAAGAAGGGGGACACGCGCGCCAATGTGCTGCTGTCGCCCGGTGACGTCATCATCATTCCTGAAAGCATGTTCTGATCATGGCCGGTCTCTATGACGAAATGTTGGTCCTGCTCCACGGCATATGGAGCCGCCGCTGGGTGGCGCTCGGCGTCGCCTGGGGCCTGTGCTTGCTGGGATGGCTGGGCGTTGCGCTTATCCCCAACAGCTATCAGTCCAAGGCGCGGGTCTATGTGAACACTCAGTCGCTGCTGGAGGACAAGGTGGGCATCACCCAGGTCCAGTCGCAGCAGGATCTGGACCGGGTGCGCAGCACGCTGGCGAGCGCGGAGAATCTGGAGAAGGTGGTGCGCGACACCGACCTGTCTCAGACCGTGTCCGGCCCACGCGATATCGCCGCGAAGATCACGACGCTGCGCGAAAATATCACGGTGATGGCGCAGGCCGATCCCAGCATGATCGACATCAGCGCGATCTCCGCCGATTCGAGCCTGTCCGACGGCGCCAATGCGCGCATCGCGCAGCAGATCGTGCAGAAGCTGATCGACATCTTCCAGGAAGAAAATCTCTCCGGCGACCGCAACCAGACCAAGCAGAGCCTCGCTTTCCTGGACCAGCAGATCGCCGCCCGTGGCAAGCAGCTCGAAGCGGCCGACCAGCGCCGCGTCGAATTCGCCCAGCGCTATGTCGGGCTGTTGCCTGGCGCGGGATCGATCAGCCAGCGGATGGACGCTGCGCGGATGGAGATCAACAATATCGACTCGCAGCTGGTCCAGGCGCAAAGCGCGCTCAGCGCGATGAACGGCCAACTGGTCGGCACACCTGCGACCCTGCCGGGCGTCGGCGCATCGGGCGGCGCTTCGCCGCTGGCGCAGGCGCAATCCAACCTGGCGTCGATGCGCGCGCGCGGCTGGACCGCGAACCATCCCGATGTGATCGCGGCTCAGCGCGAGGTCGATGCCCTGCGCAAGAGCGGCGGCGGCAGCGTGGGCGGGGCGGGGAGCACGCCCAACCCGGCCTATCTGTCGATCAGGTCGATGCAGGCCGAACGCGCCGCGACGGTGCAGGCGCTCAGCGCGCGCAAGGCGCAGTTGCAGGGCGACCTCAACACCATGATGTCCAAACAGGTCGACGAACCGGGCGTCGCATCCGAGCAGGAGAAGCTCGACAGCGATTATGCCGCGATCAAAGCCCAATATGACAAGCTGATGAGCGATCGCGAGGAAATCCGGTTGCGCGGCGAGGTGAAGACCGAAACCGGCTCCGTCCAGTTCCGCGTCATCCAGCCGCCCAGCACCCCGACTGCGCCTTCAGCGCCCAACCGGCCGCTGCTGCTGCTGGGCGTGCTGATCCTGGGGATCGGTGCGGGGATCGGCGTCGCCTTCGCCCTCGGCCAGCTGAAGGGCACCTTCCCGACCGCCGCGCGGTTGGAAAAGGCGCTGGGCCTGCCGGTCGCCGGATCGATCAGCCAGACGGTCAGTGCGGCGCAGGTCGCGATCGAAAAACAGCGGCGGAAGTGGTTCGCCGGGGCGAGTGGAGGGCTGGTGGCTATCTGCCTGCTCTTGGTCGTCGTCGAATTCGTCCAGCGTGGCATGGCGTGAAGGAGCCAGGGAAAATGAACCAGCACAGCTCCATCAAGGGCCGGGGATCGCTGATCGAGCGAGCCACGGAGATTTACGACTTCAACGCCGCGCTGCGTGGCCGCGCCGCGCCTGCGGTCGATGTGCCCGCCGATCTGCCGCCCGTGCCGGTCGCACAGCCGGCACCTGCTGCCTTCCTGGCCGATGCCCCCGCCGCGCCGACCTTCCGTGCCCCGGCCTGGACCGGGCCGGTGCAGGCGATCGACCGCATTAAGCTGGCGGAGGACGGCTTCCTGCGTCCCGACAGCGCGGTGACGACGATGAGCGAGGAGTTCCGCCTGCTCAAGCGCGACCTGCTGTCGCAACTGCGCAATAACCCGCGCGGCAACCGAATTCTCGTCTGCTCCGCTCATAGTGGGGAGGGCAAGACCTTCTGCGCGATCAACCTGGCGCTCAGCCTGGCGGCGGAGAAGGATCGCGAAATCCTGCTGGTTGACGCCGATTTCGGCAAGCCCGGCATCCCCGCGCAACTGGGGCTGGAGGCTGGTCCCGGCCTGATGGACGCACTCGCCGACCCGCTGGTCGCGATCGAGGATTGCGTGATCCGCACCGACATTCCCTCGCTCGCCGTCCTGCCCGCAGGGCAGCGCAGCCATAACGACACCGAATATCTCGCCTCGGCCCGGACCGAGCAGCTGCTCAAGCGGCTGACGGACGGTCGGCCCGAAAGGATCGTGATCTTCGATTCGCCGCCGTTGCTGGCGGCATCGCCCGCCGCCGTGCTCGCCAGCCATGCCGCCATCGCGCTGCTGGTCGTGCGCGCCGACAAGACGCCTGAAAGCGCCCTGCGCGACGCTGTAGGCCTGTTGAAGGGCGGCGCGCAGGTGCAGCTTTTGCTCAATGCCGTCCGCTTCAACAGCGGAGGCCGCCGTTTCGGCAGCTATTACGCCAAAGGGGAAGCCCAGTGAAGACCGTTCGGCTCTGGATCGCAGGCGCATCCTGCGTCGCGCTGGCCGCTGCAATGCCTGCCCACGCGCAATCGTCTTCGGACGACAAGCGCTTGGACGTGATCCCCTATATCGGGGTGGATCAGGTCGTGATGGGGCCGCTCAAGGGTGGCGGCGACGTCCTGACCTATACGAACGTCACGGCCGGGTTGACCGCCGAAGTGCAGAACAAGCGCGTCGAGGCGGCGGTCGACTTGCAATATAATCACAGCTTCGGCTGGAGCAGCCAGGCGGTGGACCAGGACGTGCTGAGCGGATTTGGTCATGCGACCATCAATGTCGCGCGCGGTCTGGGTATCCAGGCTGGCGGCCTTGCCACGCGGGTCCGCACCGACGGCCTGTCTGGTGCATCGACCCAGCGCGACACCTTTACCAGCCAGGTCTGGTCCGGCTATGTGGGGCCATCCTATACGACGCAGCTTGGCGACTTCAACGTCAACGCCGGTTATCGCCTGGGCTATGCGCGGGTCGATGACAGCGTGAGCCAGAATAATGTTCAGGGGCAGTCCGGCGGCTCCTTTGCCGACAGCTGGACCCACAGCCTCAACGGATCGATCGGCTTTTCGCCCGACACGGTGCTGCCGGGCATCGGCCTGACCGCGAGCGGCGGCTATGATCGGGAGGACGCCAGCCAGCTCGACCAGCGGTTCGAGGATTTGTGGGGCCGTGTCGATGCGACCGTTCCCATTACGCCAACGCTCGCCGCAGTCGGCGGCGTCGGCTATGAAAAGATCGAAATCAGCCAGCGTTCGCCGCAACTGGGCGCCGATGGCCTGCCGCTGATCCGCAACGGCCGCTATGTCACCGACAAAAGCTCGCCGCGCGCCCTGGTCTATGATTTCGACGACATCATCTGGGACGCGGGCGTGCTGTGGCGGCCCAGCCGTCGTACGACGCTCCAGGCGCGGGTCGGCGAACGCTATGGCGGCATGACCTATCAGGGCAGCTTCCTGTGGCAGGGCCGCGACAGCCATGTCGCCGTCATCGTCTTCGACGGGATCGACAGTTTCGGTCGCATGATTACCGCCGACGTCGCCGCCCTGTCGGGCAGCAATTTCGACGTGGCGCGCAATCCGTTTACCGGCGACATCACCGGCTGCGCCTTCTCCACCACTGGCGGGGGCCAGTGCTTCAACGACGCCTTGTCGGGCATCACCGACGCCAATTTCCGCTATCGCGGCGTGTCGGCGCAATATGCGCTGCGACGCGGCCCGTGGGGCTGGGGTCTGGGGGCTGGCTATTCGCAGCGAAAGTTCATCACGCCCACCGGCCAGACCGTGCTGATCCGCGGATCGCGCGACGAAAACTGGTATGGCAACGGGTCGGTGACCTATACGATCAACGATCGCGACAGCATCGATCTGGTTGGCTACGTCAATTATTTCGACGCCAGCGGCGATCGGCCCGATGTCCTGAACTACGGTTCATTCGCTAGCTATTACAAGGGGTTGTCCCGTCGTCTGTCTGCGTCCGCATCGCTCGGACTGGACGGGGTGCAGGCGGACGATCTGGACACAATCATCAGCGCGATGGGGCAGGTCGGCCTGCGCTACAGCTTCTAACCGATCGCCTTGGAGACGAAGAGATGTACGATCAATTCTACGGATTGCAGGGCCGTCCGTTCCAGCTGACGCCGGACCCGCATTATTATTTCGAAAGCGCCACCCATCGCAAGGCGCTGTCTTATCTCGGCTATGGCCTGGCGCAGGGCGAAGGCTTCATCGTCATCACTGGCGACATCGGCGCGGGTAAGACGACGCTGGTCGGCCATCTGATGCAGACGATCGATCCGGCGCGGCTGACCGCGGTCAAGATCGTGTCGACCCAGGTCGAGGGCGACGATATGCTGCGCCTCGCCGCGCAGAGTTTCGGCCTAACGACGGACGGCCTGTCCAAGGCGGCGATCCTGCAACAGGTCGAATCCATGCTCCATGCCCAGGCGCGCGCCGGGCGGCGCAGCCTACTGATCGTGGATGAGGCGCAGAATCTGCCCGTCTCCGCGATCGAAGAACTGCGGATGCTGTCCAATTTCCAACTGGGCGGCCAATCGCTATTGCAGATTTTTCTGCTGGGCCAGCCGGAATTTCGCGATCTTCTCAAATCGCCGCAGCTGGAGCAGTTGCGCCAGCGCGTGATCGCGACCCATCATCTGGAACCGATGATGGCGAATGAAGTCGAACCCTATATGCTTCATCGCCTGGCCATTGCGGGCTGGAACGGCAATCCGGCCTTCACGCAAGGCGCGTTTTCGGCGCTCTATACGGCGACCGGCGGCGTGCCGCGCCGTTTGAACGCGCTGGCCAGCCGGGTGCTGCTGCTGGGCGCGATCGAGCAATTGCATGTGATCGACGAAGAGGTTGTGGGTGCCGTCGTGGCCGACATGGGCCTGGATAGCGACGTCGTCCCGGAAGCGATCGCCCCGTCCAGCCTCGATACGGTCGAAGAGAGCGCGGCGCCTGTCGCTGAGGAAGGGCGGGTTGAAGAATCGCCGGTTGAGGCCCAGCCTTTTGCCTTTCCGGCCGAGCCTGTAGCCGAGGACGAACCTGTCGAGGATGAGGTCATCCTGGACCTGGCGGACGAGGCGCCGGTCGCGCAAAAGGTCGCGGCGGACGATGGATTTGCCGCTTATGAGCCGTCCGACAAAGAGGATGTGATCGAACTGGATGCAGCTTGGGCGGAGCCGACATGGGCTGATGCGGCGATCGAGCCGGTTGCAGCTGCCGACGCCCCTGACGATGCGCAAGACGATGTCGCATCGGACGAGATTGAGGCTGTCACGCCCAGCGTGGTCGCGCCGTTCGCGCGCCCGGCTTTCGCTATATTCTCCGCACCGCGCGCGGTCGAGTCAGACCTTGCGTCAGAATCCGATCCGGTCGTGGAAGACCAGGCAGAGGTAGCGAGATTCACCGCATGGTCGACTCGCGAGCCGGAGGCGCCTGCCGGGGTCAACATGTTTGCCGAGGATGAAGCCGTGGCAGAGGCCGAGGCTTTCCCGTCGCACGAATCGTATGCGGACAGGGAGCCTTTTGCGCAGGCCGAACCAATGGCCGACGATGCGCCGGAACCCCTGGCGTTCGATACCGCAGACATCGACATGCTGCGCGCCGACATGCTGGGTGAGATCGAAGCATTGCGCGCCGAGATCGCCTCGCTACGGGCGGTGCAGTCGCATGTCCCCTTCGGCCAGCCGGTGCAGCCGGAGATCGATCCCGAAGCGCTCAAGAGCTGTTTCACCCTGATCGAGGAACGACTGTCTGCGCTGGAGTTCCGCGCCGAGGAGCAGGATACGGCGCTGCGCCGCGTGCTGACGTTGCTGGTCGACTGGGTCGAGCGGGAAGAGCGGATGGCGGATGTGCAGGCTGGTGTCGCCGCCTGACGCCTGTAGGACGGATAAGGTTGGAGAATCATGCAGAACGCCCTGTCTGTCGATGTCGAGGACTGGTTCCAGGTCGGCGCGTTCGAGCGCACGCTGAAACGTGCCGACTGGGACGGCCTGACTCACCGTGTCGAAGCCAATAGCGACGCCGTGCTGGACCTGTTCGCGCAGGCGGACGTCAAGGCGACCTTCTTCACCCTGGGCTGGGTGGCGGAACGCTATCCCGCGCTGATGCGCCGCATTGTGGACGCCGGGCATGAAGTCGCCAGCCATGGGTACGACCATGCCCGCGTCTTCACCTTCACCCCCGAACAGTTCCGTGCCGATTTGCGTAAGTCGCGTGCGATATTGGAGGATGCGAGCGGGCAGGCGGTCACCGGCTATCGCGCGCCCAGCTTCTCCATCGATCCGCGCACGCCGTGGGCGCATCCGATTTTGGCCGAAGAAGGCTATCGCTATTCGTCCAGCGTAGCGCCGATCCGGCACGACCATTATGGCTGGCCGGATTCGCCACGTTTCGCCTGGAAGCCGGTGGCGGGATCGGATCTGGTCGAATTGCCCGTCACCACCGCCAAATGGGGCAAGCGCACATTGGCCGCGGGAGGCGGCGGCTTTTTCCGCCTGTTGCCGTACGCCTTTTCACGCTGGGCGATCCGGCAGGTCAACGAACAGGCTGGCCGCCCGGCGATCATTTACTTCCATCCCTGGGAAATCGACCCGGACCAGCCGCGCGTTGCGGACGCACCGTTGCGGTCGCGCCTGCGCCACTACAGCAACCTGTCCGTGATGGCGGCCAAGCTGCGCCGCCTGACCCGCGATTTCGCCTGGACCCGCGTGGATGCACTGGCGGACGCGGAAGCGACGCGCGCGTCATGATGGTCGGCAATGCCGCCGGGATGGCGGTGACGATGCTGGACATCGATGACCCGGCCCAGGCCGAGGCCGCCGACGCTTTCGTTATGGCGCATGCCGACGGCACGCCCTTTCATCGCACCGCCTGGCTGCGCGCGATCACGCAGGCGACGGGGCATCGTGCGCTGCTGCTCGCCGCCTTTGCGCCCTCTGGCCAGATTCGGGGGTTGTTGCCGCTGCACCATGTAAGGAGCCGGCTGTTCGGGGGTGCACTGGTATCATCGGCTTTTGCGGTAGATGGCGGCCTGTTGGTCATGGACGATCGGGCGGTTGCGCCGCTCGCTGCGGCTGCCCAGGGACTGGCGCGCGATAAAGGCGGACCACCCGTTGAATTGCGCGGCGGGCCTGCGCCGGGGGACGACTGGCAGCGACGTGAAGGCGAATATGTCGGCTTCGTCCGGCCGCTGGCCGTAGATGACGAGGCGGAACTGCGCGCCGTCCCGCGCAAGCATCGCGCCGAACTGCGCAAGGCGCTCGCCAATCCGGCGCTCAACGTCGAAACCGGGCGCAGCGATCGTCTGCGGCGCGACCATTATAGCGTCTATGCCGCCAGCGTTCGCAACCTTGGCACGCCCGTCTTCCCCAAACAGCTGTTTCACTCGGTGTTGCAGCAGTTCGGCCAGGATGCCGACATTTTAGTGGTGCGCGAAGGCGATCGACCTGTGTCAGCTGTGCTGACGCTCTATCATCAGGGGCGGGTGATGCCCTATTGGGGCGGCGGTGTCGCCGATGCGCGGCGATTGCGCTCCAACGAACTCATGTATTATCGGCTGATGATCCATGGTCGCAGCCTCGGTATGCGCCACTTCGATTTCGGCCGGTCGAAGGCGGGCAGCGGGCAGGCGGCGTGGAAGAAGAGCTTCGGCTTCGATCCGGTCCCGCGTGTCTATCATGGCTGGTCGGTCGATGGCGCCAGGCGCGACGTCAATCCGACCAGCGCCAAATATCAGCGGCGGATCGAACTGTGGAAGCGTCTGCCGCTGCCCGTCGCCAATCTGCTGGGACCGATGATATCGCGCGGCCTTGGTTGATACGCATACGAAATATTCAACCCTGACCATTAGGTTCGGGCGGGGGTGACGAGGGAAATGACGTCCATGAATGCAATCACCGGTCTGGGGGTCATTGTCGATGAAGCGCGTCTCTTTGACGCAGTGACGGTCGCCGAGATCGACGCCTGGGTCTGCGCCCAGCCGGATTCGACGCCCTTTCATCGGCCCGGCTGGATCATGGGGGTCGAAGCAGGGACCAGGCAGAAGGCGAAGATGCTGGTGGCGCGCCAGATTGATGGGGCGATCGTCGGCCTGTTGCCGCTGACCTATATAAAATCGGCGCTGTTCGGACGCGCCTTGGTGGGCAGCGGCTTTGCCGTCGATGGCGGCATATTGACTAGCCATCGCAAGGCGGGACCGGCGCTGGCCGACGCCGCCTGGACGCTGGCGGAACGGCTGGGTTGCGACACGCTGGAATTGCGTGGCGGGGAAGCGCCCGGCGGTCCGATGTGGCAGGAGAAGACGGACGCCTATCTGGGCTTCGCGCGGACGCTGGCCGCCGATGACGAGGCGGAGCTGAAGGCCGTGCCCAAGCGCCACCGCGCGGAGATTCGCAAAGGTATGGCGAACGGCCTGCATTTCGAGGTGGGACGCGGCAAGCGGCTGCGCGACATCCATTATCGGCTCTACGCCCATAGCGTGCATAATCTGGGAACGCCGGTGTTTCCGCGCGCCTTATTCGATCAGATCATGGCTCGGTTCGGCGACAACGTCGACATCGCCCTGGTGTCGAAGGATGGCGTGCCGCTGTCGGCCGTCATCAGCTTCTATCATCGCGGCGCCTGCATGCCCTATTGGCATGGCGCGGGTGAGGGCGCGCGGGCGATGCGATCGAACGAATTTCTCTATTTCAGCCTGATGCGCGCCGCGCGCGAGCGGGGCTGCGCCGTCTTCGATTTCGGTCGGTCGAAGGTCGGCACCGGCCCTGCCGCTTGGAAGAAGACATGGGGGTTTGAGGGCGAACCGCTCGGCTATCATCTGCGCACCGCGCCGGGCAAGGACACGCGCGACGTCAATCCGCTTTCCCCGCAATATCGCCGAAAGGTGGAATATTGGAAGAAGCTGCCCGAATCGATCGCTAATTTGATCGGGCCGCATATCGCGCGAGGGCTGGGATGACCGGCGAAATCCTGTTCCTGTGCCACCGTATCCCCTTCCCGCCGGATCGGGGCGACAAAATACGGTCCTATCACCTGCTCCAGCGGTTGGCGCAGGTCGCGCCCGTCCATGTCGGTTGCTTCGCCGACGATGATCGCGACATGGGCTTCGCAGACGAGATGGCGCAGGTGACCGCCAGCCAGTGCGTGCTGATGCGCGACCGGTCCAAACTGGTAGCCGGGCTGATCGGCCTTACCAAACGCCGGTCGCTGCTGGTCTCGCTGTTCGACCATCCCGGCCTGCATCGCTGGGTCGCGCAGACGCTGGCGGAACGGCCGATCCGCGCTGTCGTCGCCTATTCGGCGCAGATGGCGCATTTCGTGCCAGTCCTTCCTGCGGACGTGCGTTTCCTGATGGATTTCGTCGATTTCGATTCCGCCAAATATGCGACCTATGGCGCACAGGGAGCGGGGCCGATGGGCTGGGTCAACCGGCGCGAGGGGCGGGTGCTGCTCGAATTCGAGCGGCGGACAGCGGTGCGGGCGGACGTCAGCAGTTTCGTCAGCGAGGCGGAAGCGGCCCTTTTCCGCGACGCCTGCGGCCTCGGCGCGGACCGCGTGGTCGCAATCGAAAATGGCGTGGCGCTCGACTATTTCGATCCGGCGGCGGAATTCCCTACGGTCGATCGAGGGGAGGGGCCGCTGCTCGTCTTTACGGGCCAAATGGATTATCGCCCCAATGTCGAAGCGGTCGAGAGCTTCGCCCGCCAGAGCCTGCCCGCGATCCGCACGGTCCATCCCGATGCGCGCTTCGCCATTGTGGGGCGCAATCCGGCCAAGGCGGTAGAGACGCTGGCGCAACTGCCTGGCGTGATCGTGACTGGCGGCGTGCCCGATGTGCGCGGGTGGCTGGCGGCGGCGGATGTCGTCGTCGCGCCGCTGCGGATTGCGCGCGGCATCCAGAACAAGGTGCTGGAGGCGATGGCGATGGCGCGGCCGGTCGTCGCTTCGCCCCAAGCGGCCGAAGGCATCGACGCCCGCGACGAGGTCCATTTCCTGGTCGCCGCCAATCCGGCGGAGGAAGCGGCCAAGATCGTCGCGCTGCTGGCCGACCCCGCGCGCGCGCAACGACTGGGGCTTGCCGCGCGGGCGCGGACGGAGGACCGCTATCGCTGGTCCGCAACCTTGGCGGCGTTGCCCGACCTGCTGTTCGGATCGCCCGCCAATAGCGCGTGCGCAGCGTGAACGAGCGGGCGATCTCCATGGACCGGCTGCCGCTCACGGACCTGACCGGCTGGCGCGGTCATCTGATCGCGCTGGGCGTGGTCGCTTTTGCGATCATCGCGCTGTTCTTCGCCGATGTTCGCACCATGGTATCGATATGGTGGAACGCCTCGACCTTTGGCCACTGCCTCTTCATCCCTTTCCTCATCGCCTGGCTGGTGCAGCAGCGCCTGCCCGGCTTGCGGCAGTTGGAGCCGGTCGCCTGGACGCCGGGGCTGCTCTGGCTGGGGGCAGGCGCACTGGCCTGGCTGCTGGGCGCGGCTGCGGGCGTGGCGATGGTGCGTCACGGCGCACTGATCGTGATGCTTCAGGGCGCGACCATCGCCCTGCTCGGCCCAGCGGTGGCGCGGGCGCTTCTCTTCCCGCTTTTCTATGCCTTCTTCATGGTGCCCTTCGGTGAGGAGATCGTGCCGCCCCTGCAATTGGTGACGGCGCGGCTGGCAATGCTGCTGCTCGACCTGTCGAGCGTGCCCGCGCATATGGAGGGCATCTTCATCACTACGCCGACCGGCTATTTCGAAGTGGCGGAGGCCTGTTCCGGCGCGAAATTCCTGATCGCCATGACCGCCTATGGCGCGCTGGTCTGCAATGTCTGTTTCAAGAGCTGGTCGCGCCGCGCGGTGTTCATCGTCGGCGCGCTCACCCTGTCGGTGCTGGCCAATGGCGTGCGCGCCTTCGCCACCATATTGGTCGCGCATCTCACCACCGTCGATGCCGCCGTCGGGTTCGACCATGTCGTCTATGGCTGGGTCTTCTTTGCGATCGTCATGGCGATCGTCATGGCCACCGCCTGGCCCTTTTTCGATCGCAAGCCCGGCGATCCCTGGTTCGATCCGCGCGCCCTGCAAGGTGCAGTGCCAGTGACGTCGCGCACCGGCGCAATCGCGGGCGGGGCCTTGGCGATGATCGTCGCGGCGCCACTCTGGCTCGCCGCGACCGCCGCAACCGCTGAGCCGCTGCCCCCGGTGCTGACCCTGCCGACTGTGCAGGGCTGGAGCAGGACCGACGCACGGCAAGCCTATCCGTGGAAGCCGCGCTTCGACGGCGCTGACCATTTCGTCATCGGGCGCTATCGCAACGGAGCGGGTCAGGTCGTGGATTTGGCTATTGCCGCCTATGCCCATCAGGACGAAGGTCGCGAACTGGTGGGCTTCGGCCAGGGGGCGGCCGATCCCGACGGCGAATGGGTCTGGTCGTCCCCGGCCCCCGCGCCCGCTTACGGCCATGGCGAACAGATCACCGCCCCCGGCCCCGTCGTGAGGCACGTCGTGAGCTTCTATCAGGTAGGCGGCGGCGCCTTGTCGGGCAGCAGGCCTACGGTCAAGCTCGCGACGATGAAGGCGCGGCTCTTGGGGCAGGACCAGCGCGCCGTCGCCCTATTGGTGTCGGCGGAAGACAGCGAAGGACATCAATCCGACGCCGCCATCGCTACTTTTCTGACCGATCTGGGCGATGTGCGGGTTTTGGCTGACCGCAGCGTCGGTATCCGCTAGGGCTTATTCGCATGTGCGGCATAGCGGGCATCTTCCATCTCGAAACGGCCAAGCCCGTGGACCCTTTGCGGGTGCGCGCGATGTTGGACGCCATGCCGCATCGCGGGCCGGACGGCAGCGGCATCTGGACCGCGCCGGGCGTGGGCCTGGGCCATCTGCGCCTGTCGATCATCGATCTGGAATCCGGCGCGCAGCCGATGTTGACCGATGACGAAAGCCTGGCCGTCGTCTTCAACGGCGAAATCTACAATTTCGCGGAAGTGCGCGCGGAACTGGAGGCGAAGGGCCACGTCTTTCGCACCCATAGCGACACCGAAGTCATCCTGCATGGCTATCGCCAATGGGGTGAGGATTGCGTGCAGCGCTTTAACGGCATGTTCGCGTTCGCGCTGTTCGATGCGCGGGCGCAATCGCTGTGGCTGGTGCGCGACCGGCTGGGGGTCAAGCCGCTTCACTATGCGCTATTGTCGGACGGCAGCCTGATCTTCGGGTCGGAATTGAAGAGCCTTCTCGCGCATCCCCTGCTGCGGCGCGCGCCAGACCTGAGCGCCGTCGAGGATTATATGGCCTATGGCTATGTCCCCGACGACGCCTGTCTGGTGGCAGGCGTGCGCAAGCTGGGCGCGGGGGAGACGCTGCGGCTGGTGCGCGGGCGGCCCCTGCCGCAGCCGCAGCGCTATTGGGATGTCAGCTTCGCCGACCGGAGCAAAGCGAAGCCGCAGGAATTGGAAGAAGAACTGGTGGCGCTGATGCGGCAGGCGGTGCGATCGCGCATGGTCGCCGATGTGCCGCTGGGCGCGTTCCTGTCGGGCGGTGTGGACAGCAGCAGTGTCGTCGCGCTGATGGCCGAAGCCTCCAGCCAAGCGGTGAAGACCTGCACCATCGGCTTCGATGTCGCCGCGCTGGATGAAACCGCTTTTGCCGATCGCATCGCCCGCCGTTTCGCAACCGACCATCGCACCCGGATCGTATCGCCCGACGATTATGGGCTGATCGACCGGCTGGCTTTCCATTTCGACGAACCCTTCGCCGATGCGTCCGCGCTGCCGACCTATCGGGTGTGCGAACTGGCGCGCGAGCAGGTGACGGTGGCGCTGTCGGGCGACGGCGCGGACGAGGCGTTCGCGGGCTATCGCCGCCATCGCTTCCAGATGCAGGGTGAACGCATTCGCGGCCTGATTCCCGCGTCCGTGCGCCAGCCATTGTTCGGGACGCTTGGCAAATATTATCCCAAGGCCGACTGGGCGCCCCGCGCGCTGCGGGCCAAATCGACCTTCCTCGAACTAGCGGGGGAGGGCGGCGAAGCCTATGCCGCGTCGGTCGGCGTCACGCCGCGCGCTTTGCGCCAGCGCTTGTTCAGCCAGGAGATGAAAAGCCGGCTGGGCACCTATCGGGCCGAGGATCGTTATATCAAGGCGATGGCGGATGCGCCCGCGCGCGACGCGCTGGACCGCGCGCAATATGCCGATATCCGCATCTGGCTACCCGGTGACATCCTCACCAAGACCGACCGGATGAGCATGGCCGTCAGTTTAGAAGCGCGCGAGCCGCTGCTTGACCACCGCCTGGTGGAGTTCGCCGCGCGCCTGCCAGTGGCGCAGCGCATTCGCGGCAATAGCGGCAAATACATCATGAAAAAGGCAATGGAGCCGTTCCTGCCGCAGGACATTCTCTATCGCCAGAAAATGGGCTTCGTTACGCCCATCAGCACCTGGTTCCGGGGCGCGTTGGCAGGCGAGGCGACGGCCATTGCGGGCGGATCGGCGCTGGCGAAAACGGGTTGGTTCGACACCGGAATGCTGGCGAAGGTGGCAGCCGACCATCGGTCGGGCGTGTCGGACCATGGCCGGTTGCTGTGGCAGTTGCTGATGCTGGACAAATCGCTGACGCGGTTGTTTGGGGTCTAGGAACCCAGTTCCGTTCGTTTCGAGCGTGTCGAGAAACGCGGGCACAAGGCTGACCGCTTCTCGACTGCGCTCGAAGCGAACGGACGTGGGTCTCGAACCCCTTGCAACCCGCGCCTGCCGGTGCCAACGGGACGCATGGCGATAAGCAGGGCGCAGCGGTGACAGTCTCCAAGGAAGTCGTGCGATTACGGCTCTATGCACTGTGCCTGGCGGGGGACATGGCAGGGCTGTTCTGCGCCTTCCTGGCCGCCAACTGGTTCGTGCTGGGCGCGCTGTGGGGTGAGCCGGGCAAGCCGCATGGCCTCGTGATGTTCGCGATGGTCGCGCCACTTTATGCGCTGCTGGCGGTGCAGGGCGGTGCCTACGGCATCAATACGCTGGACCGTGTGCGGCGCGGCATCGTTCGCGCGCTCTGGGCGCTGGCGCAGGCGGCGCTGCTGATGCTGTTGATCGTTTATCTGGGCAAGATCGCCGAGCAACTGTCGCGCCTGACCTTCATCACCGGACTGGGATTGAGCGCGGTGGCTGTCGCGTTGGTGCGTGTCGCGGTAGCTCGCTTGGCAGTTGCCCTGCTGGGCGATGTGCCGCATCTGACCGCCGTTATCCTGGATGGCGTATCGATCACGGTCGGCCCGCATATGCATGTCATCGACGCCGATGCCGCCAACCTTCATCCCGAACGGCATGACGCCGATATGGCGGCGCGGCTCGCCTCTGTCGTGGGCATGGCGGAGCGGGTGATCGTCGCCTGTCCGCTCGATCGCATGGCCGACTGGTCGGCGGCGCTGAAATCGCTGTCGGCGCGGGGCGAGATCGTCGTGCCCGAATTGCTGCGCTTCGCCCCGGCGCGGATCGATGAATTTGACGGCCAGCCTACCATCATCGTGGCGGGCGGCCCGCTGCATTTCCGCGATCGCCTCATCAAGCGGCTGTTCGACCTCATCGTCGCGACGCTCGCCACCATCCTGTTGTCGCCGATCTTGATCGGCGCGGCGATCGCGGTGCGGCTGACCAGTCCCGGCCCGGCGCTGTTCCGCCAGCCGCGTATCGGCAAGGACGCGCGTTCCTTTTCCATCTATAAGTTCCGCTCCATGCGCAGCGAGGCGAGCGATCACAAGGCGGCCACGCTGACCCGGCGCGACGATGATCGGGTGACGAAGGTCGGCGCCTTCCTGCGCAAGACCAGCATCGATGAATTGCCGCAACTGTTCAACGTGTTGAAGGGCGACATGAGCATCGTCGGCCCGCGCCCGCACGCCGCCGCGGCCAAGGCGGGGGACAGCCTCTACTGGGAAGTCGATGCGCGATATTGGGCGCGGCATTGCATCAAGCCCGGCATGACCGGCCTGGCGCAGGTGCGCGGCCATCGTGGATCGACCGACCATCATCAGGATCTGATCGACCGGCTCCAGTCGGACCTGGAATATGTCAGCGACTGGTCGGTGTGGCGCGACCTGCGGATCATCTTTGCGACGTTGGGCGTGCTGGTCCATCACAAGGCCTATTGAGCGATGGCGACCGACCTGCTTCTGGGCGCTGTCCTGCTGCTCTGCCTGATCGCTGTAGCGTGGCCGTTCCTGTTCTACCCGCTGATCCTGCGGGGACTGCCGACCGTGCCGGAAGCGCCGGTTGGCGGTCCGCCGCCCAGTGCCTCGCTGCTGTTCTGCGCTTATAACGAAGCGGGGGCGATGCCAGAGAAACTCGCCAATCTGGCGATGCTCAAGCAGCGTCATCCGACCCTTGAAATCCTCGCCTTCGATGATGGGTCGTCCGACGGCACCGGCGACCTGATCGCGGCCCAAGGTGATCTGGTAACGCTCATTCGTGGGCCGGGGCGCAGCGGCAAGGCGCATGGCATGAAGCAACTGGCGGCCCGCGCGCGGGGCGAGGTGCTGATCTTCACCGACGCCAATGTGTTGCTGGACGCCGACGCGATCGACAATCTGCTGGCGCGCTATGCCGACAGCCAGGTGGGCGGCGTGCTGGGATCGCTCCACTATATCGGCGCGGAAGACAGCGCGACCGCTGCGGTGGGCTCGCTCTACTGGCGGATCGAGGAGCGGTTGAAGGACGAGGAATCGCGTACCGGCAATGTGCTGGGGGCGGATGGCTCGATCTTCTCGATCCGGCGCAGCCTCTATCCCGATTTCCCCGACAGCGTGCTGGATGACCTGACCGTGTCGATGGCGGTCCTGTTCGCAGGCAAGCGCCTCATTAAGGCGAAGGATGTGATCGCGCGCGAACGCCTGGTGACCGCACGCAAAGACGAATATCGGCGCAAGGTGCGGATCGCCGCGCGCGCTTGGCACACCCATGCCCATTTGCGCGCGCAATTGCGCCGGATGGGGGCGATCGACCGGTTCAAATATGCGTCGCGCAAGATCGTTCGCTGGTTCGGCGGGCTGTTCATCCTGGTCGGCGCGGCGGCGGCCGGCGCGCTGGCGATGCGGGTGTCGCCTGCGCTCTATCTTGCAGGGGCGTTGGGCGCGGCGCTGGTCATCTGGATCGGCGTTCGGGCGAAGAGTGGCCCCTTTGCCGCGCTGGTCGATGTGCTGATCGCCTATGCCGCGACACTTCAGGGTGTGGCCAAGGCGATGACGGGGCGGACCGTGACGGTGTGGAACCCTGCCCAGTCTCGTTAAGCGCCGGGACCCTAGATCAACTCCGTTCGTCCTGAGTAGTCATTGAGCGAAGTCGAAATGGCGTATCGAAGGATCGTGCTCAGCGTCTGATGCTTTGATACGGGTCTTCGACTTCTCTCAGACCCTACTCAGCACGAACGGATCTGGTTATGTTAAAGTCATCCTTCGATACGAGCGGCGAAGGATTGTCAGGGCCGTGGCCTTCACTGCCCCTTCACATAAACCCGCTTGCCGCCGATCCAGGTTTCCAGCACCTGCGTCTGGCGTATGTCCGCGGGACGCGCCGTCGAAATATCGCGGTCGATCAGCAAGAAGTCGGCGCGCTGGCCGGGAACCAGACTGCCGAACTTTTTCTCGGCGAAACCGGCATAGGCAGCCTGGCGGGTGAAGCCGTCCAACGCCGCGTCGAAGCTGACCCGCTGTTCGGGCATCCAGCCGCCTGCGGGTTCGCCATTGGCGTCTTCCCGACTCATCGCGACGGCAATGCCCGCGAAAGGGTTGGGGCTTTCCACCGGCACGTCGGAGCCGAAGGCGAGCGGCACCTTATTGTCCAGCATCGCCTTCCACGCATAGGCACCGTTCAGCCTGGCCTCGCCCAGCCGCGCCGTCGCCATGCGCCAGTCCGACGCTTCATGCACCGGCTGCATCGACGCGATCGCGCCCAGCGGCCCGAAACGCGGCAGGTCCGACGGCGTGACGATCTGTGCATGTTCCACGCGCCAGCGCCGGTCACCCTTATAAGTGTCGTTCAGTTCCTCGATCGCGTTGAGCACTTCATGATTGGCCGCATCGCCAATGGCGTGGACGGCGACCTGGAAATTATCCATCGCCGCGCGGCTCATCGTGTTGCGCAACTGCGTATCGGAGATCATCGGCAGGCCGCGCTGGCCCGGCGCATCGGCATAATCGGCGCGCAGCCACGCCCCGCGCGACCCGAGCGCGCCGTCCAGTAGCAGTTTCACCCCGCCCATGCGCAGATGATCGTCATACAGCCAAGGCGTCGGTTCCGGCCCGGCGATCAGCACCATATTGTCGATGCCATAGGCGTAGGACATAATCCGCACGCGCAGCGCGCCGCGATCGGCCGAACGGCGGAACGCCTGCCAGTCGTCGATGCTGGTGCCCATGTCAGCCATGCCGGTGATGCCCACCGCCAGCAGCGCGCGCTGCGCCTTTTCCAGCGCGATGTCGCGGTCCTTGGGCGCGGGCGGCGGGGTGACTTTCTGGATCAGGTCCATCGCCTTGTCGACGAAGACGCCGGCCGGCTTGCCGCCCGCCATCTCGATCCGGCCGCCCATCGGCGCCTTGGTCGCGGCGGTGATGCCCGCCACGCGCATCGCCGCGCTGTTGGCCCAACCGGCATGACCGTCCACGCGCTCCAGCCAGACCGGAATGTCGCCGACTGCCGCGTCCAGTTCGGCGGCGGTGGGAAAGCGCCCCAACCCCCATTGCTCCTGGTTCCAGCCAGTGCCGATGATCCATTTGCGGCCCTCATTGGCCTGCGCATAGGAGCGGATTTTCGCTTGCGCTTCCGCCAGCGACCGCGTGTCCGACAGGTCGAGCGTAATGAGCGACAGGCCATAGCCCATCACGTGCCCATGCGCGTCGATCAGGCCGGGGATCAGCGTCTTGCCGCCGCCGTCCAGCTTGAAACTCGGCGCTTTGGGGCGTTCGGGCCAGGGTTGGCCTTTTTTCGGTTTCTTGGGTTTATATTCCGGCTCCTGATAGCGGCCGGGCAGCAACTTTTCGACCTTGCCATCATCGTCTATCAATAGCGCGCCAAAGCGCACAATCTTGCCGCTGGGATCGAGCGCGATCCCATTGACATTGTCAACCACCCCGCTGGCGTAGGCGGGGAGGGGAAGAGCGAGCGCGGCGACGGCCGCGAGATACATCGCCTTCATGCGCGGGTGATCCTGCGCACCAGCGCGCTGGTGTCCTGCCGGTTGCCGCCCAGCGCCTGCACATCGGCGTAAAATTGATCGACCATCGCCGTCACTGGAAGGGTCGCGCCATTGGCCCGCGCCTCCTCCAGCGCCAGGCCCAGATCCTTGCGCATCCAATCGACCGCGAAGCCGAAATCGAAACTGTCCTGCGCCATCGTCTTCCACCGGTTTTCCATCTGCCAGCTTTGCGCCGCACCGCCGGAAATCGCCTCGAACACGGCGTCGAGGTCAAGTTCGGCCGCCTGAGCGAAGCGCAGCGCTTCGGACAGGCCCTGCAAAACGCCGCTAATGCAGATCTGGTTCACCATCTTGGTCGTCTGGCCTGCACCCGCACCGCCGACGTGGACAATCCGCGCGGCATAGGCCTGCATCACCAGCTTGGCTGCCGCAACCGCCGGTTCGCTGCCCCCGCACATGATCGACAGCTTGCCATTTTCGGCCCCTGCCTGACCACCCGACACAGGGGCGTCGACGCTGTGGATGCCGCGGCTCTCGCCCTCGACAAACAATTGCCGCGCGATCCGCGCCGATACGGTCGTGTGGTCGATGAACAGGCTGCCTTCCTTCATCGTGCGGAAAGCGCCTTCGCGGCCCAGCGTGACCTGCGACAGGTCATCGTCATTGCCGACGCAACTGATGACGATATCCGCATCCTCCGCCGCCTTGGCCGGGCTGATAGCCACCGCGCCGCCATAGGCTTCCGCCCACGTCTTCGCCTTGCCAATGGAGCGGTTGTAAACGGTGAGGCTGTGCCCCGCCTTGGCCAGGTGCCCTGCGACAGGGCAGCCCATGACGCCCAGGCCGATAAACGCGATATTAGCCATATGCCTCGTACATGTTATGCGTGCGCCCTGCCATAGGGCCAGTTTTGCGACAGTGCCAGTTTCTTAACCCGCAATTTTCGTTTAGGTGCCCGGTCATGAACACGCTCGCCAAGATCGAAAGCGCCCCGCCGCTGCCCGTCACCGTCGATGACATCCTTGCCGCGCGAACCCGTATCGCCGGTTCGATCGTCAAGACGCCGACGCTGATCAGCCAGACGCTGTCGAACATGCTGGGCTGCAACGTCTATCTCAAGTTCGAAAATCTCCAGTTCACCGCCGCCTATAAGGAGCGCGGCGCGCTCAATCGCCTGATCCAGCTGGATGATGCGGCCAAGGCGAAGGGTGTAATCGCAGCGTCGGCGGGCAACCATGCGCAAGGGCTTGCCTATCATGGCAAGCGGCTGGGCGTGCCCGTCACCATCGTCATGCCCACCACCACCCCCACGGTGAAGGTCACCCAGACGAAGGGCCATGGCGCGACCGTGGTGCAATATGGCGAGAAGTTCGATGACGCCTACGCCCATGCGCGCCTGCTGGAGGTGGAGCAGGGCCTGACCTTCGTCCATCCCTTCGACGAGCCCGACATCATGGCCGGGCAGGGCACGGTGGCGCTAGAAATGCTGGAGGACGCGCCGGAGATCGACACGCTGGTCATCCCGATCGGCGGCGGCGGCCTGTTTTCGGGCATGGGGATCGCGGCGCGGGCGATGAAGCCGGATATCCGGCTTTATGGCGTTCAGGCGGAGCTGTATCCGTCGATGTACGACTTCATCAAGGGCGAAGCCCTGGCCTGCGACGGCGATACGCTGGCGGAGGGTATTGCCGTCAAGCAGCCCGGCGAACTGACCCGCCGCTTCGTGGAGCGGCTGGCCGACGACGTGCTACTGGTCACCGAACGGCGGCTGGAAGAGGCGCTGAGCCTGTTGCTGCAAATCGAGAAGACGGTGGTGGAGGGGGCGGGTGCCGCTGGCCTTGCCGCCCTGCTGACCTATCGGGAGAAATTTGCCGGGCGCAATGTCGGCCTCGTGCTGACCGGCGGCAATATCGACACGCGCCTGCTCGCCAATGTGCTGCTGCGCGATCTGGCCCGGTCGGGCCGTCTGGCGCGCCTGCGGATCATCCTGCAGGACCGTCCCGGCGCGCTGTTCCATGTCGCCCGCATCTTCGATCAGGAAGCGGTCAACATCTTGGAGCTGGCGCATCAGCGCATCTTCACCAACCTCCCGGCCAAGGGATTAAGCCTGGATGTCGAATGCGAAACGCGCGATCGCGCCCACCTGCAACGGCTGATCGCGGCGCTGCGCGAGGCCGGTTATGAGGTCGCGCCGATCGAGGTCGCATAAGCGGCAGGCGGCGCGCGAATCTTTTCGTGGTAAACGCCCTTTTCAGAGACGCGTCGGGGCGGCATAGTCTGAAACATGATCGACATGTGCCGCCGCCATGAATGGGAGACTGGAGCGTGACCGCCGCTTTCCGCTTTCCTCGATTCTTCGTCACCAACCCTAGCCCTTGTCCTTATCTGCCGGGCAAGAGCGAGCGGAAGGTGTTCACCGAGTTGAACGGGGACAATGCGACGGAACTGAACGATGCGCTGGGTCGGATCGGTTTTCGACGCAGCCAGAATGTCGCCTATCGGCCAAGCTGCGCAGACTGTTCCGCCTGCGTGTCGGTACGGGTTGTCGCCCATGAATTTCAACCCAATGCGACGCAGCGCAAGCTGATCCGTCGCAACAGCGACCTGATCGTCACGGCCTGCAAGCCTTGGTCCACCGAGGAGCAGTTCGCGTTGCTCCAGCGCTATCTGGTCGATCGTCATCCCGGCGGCGGCATGACCGAGATGGACGAGATGGATTTCTCCGACATGGTCGAGCAGACGCCGGTCGACAGCTATATCATCGAATATCGCGAACCGGGTGTCGATGGTCGCCCCGGAAAGCTGATCGGTGCCTGCCTGACCGACCGGCAGGGTGACGGACTGTCGATGATCTACAGCTTCTTCGATACGCAGTTGGAGCATCGGCCGGGGCTGGGCAATTTCATCATCCTCGACCATATCACGCGCGCGGCAAGCGCCGGGCTGCCCTATGTCTATTTGGGCTATTGGGTCGATGGGTCGCAGCGGATGCAATATAAGATCCGCTATCGCCCGCTGGAAAAACTCAGCCGCAGCGGTTGGGTGCGCTTCGACCCGCACGAGCAGGCGCAGGCCATTCGTGGCGCTCAGCAGCGGGACGAGCCGCCGCTTCCCGTCGAACTGGTGGGCATGTTTCGCAAATAAGCGGCGAAATCGGCTAAAAGTCGTTCGGGTAGATAACGGTTGAAATATTACCCGGCTCTAGCGGATTTGTTTAACTTTCTACGCTAGCTTTTTGCCATGCGCGGGAAGAGGACCATTGGATCGGGAGCGGATTGTGGACCGTTTCGCTGATCGCCGGTTTCAGGACGCCTGGTTGACGCCGGGCGAAGACCGCATTGCGCAGGACCTGTTCCTTAATCACAATGACGTCTTATTTTTTCCGGTCTTCGATCGGGTTTTACCGCCATTGCTGCGCTGGGTCGCTGACGATCGCGGGCGGCTGGTGACGGTCGAGCGGGAAAGCAGCCATTTCCTCCCGCGCTTCTTGGCTGACCCCATCGGCCTGGGCTGGCGCGCGTTACTGACACGACAAGATCGCCGCGCACTGCTCAAGGCCGCATCCGCAAATGAACGGCCTCCGCCGCTCACCTTGTCATTGCGCTGCATCGACGGACAGGATCGTTGGTGCCTGATCCGGATGATGCGGGTGTCGATGCCCGGACAGCAGGCGCAATGGTATGGCACGCTTGAGGATGTGCATGAACGGCATGATCGCGATTCGCGCGCACTGGCTGCCGCGCTGGCCGAAAGTCGCGAACATTATCGCGCCTCCGTCGAACTCAGTCCCCAGGTGCCATGGACGGCAGGTCCACATGGGGACATCCAGGAAGTGGGACCGCGCTGGTTCGAACTGACGGGGATGGCGCCGCATCGCGCGCTCGGCACCGGCTGGCTGGGCGCTTTGCACCCTGACGATATGGAGCGAGTGGTGGCGATCTGGCGCGGTCATCTGGCCAGTGGCGGGCCGGTCGACGTCGATTATCGCATCCGCCTGCGCGACGGCGACTATCGCTGGATGCGCGCGCGCGCAGCAGCGCGGCGCGATGCCAAGGGATCGATACTGCGCTGGTATGGGACGCTGGAAGACGTCCATGCCGAACGCCTGGCGCAAAATGCGTTGAGCGACAGCGAAGAGCGATTCCGCCTGGCGGTGCAATCGGCACGGCTTGGCATATGGGATTTCGATTGTGTCACCAGCATTCGCACCTGGTCGAACGAGTTTCGCAGGATGTTGGGCCTGGATGAAGACCAGCCGGCGAGCGCTGACATCGCGTTGACACTGGTCCACCCGGACGATCGCGCGCGGCTGCAAGGCATGCTGGACGCCGTCGCCATCGGCGTGGTGCCGCCGCATTTCGAGGCGACGTTGCGGATCTACAGGGCGGACAATGGCGCGCTCCGCTGGCTGCGCAGCACGGGTTGGACGACGCGGTCGGAGGCGGGGCGGGCCTTGCGCATCGTCGTCACCTTCCGCGACATGACCGACGAGCATGAGGCCGAGGAGCGTATTCGCTGGGCGGCAACCCATGATCCGATGACCCATCTGCCCAACCGCGCGCTATGGCAGGCTACGCTGGAGGCAATGGTCGCGCGGGCGCAGGCCGATGGCAAGCAATTCGGTCTGCTGCTGCTGGATATCGACGACCTGAAACGCACCAATGATTCCATGGGGCATGACGCGGGCGATGCATTGTTGTGCGCCTTTGCAGAAAGGCTGGCGTCCGTCGCGCCGCGCGATGCCGTGCTGGGCCGTCTGGGCGGCGACGAATTCGGCTTGGCCGCGCCGTCACTCAGCGACAGCGCGGCGTTGGAACGGTTCAGCGCGGGCTTGATCGAAAATATGCGTATGCCCCACGTCCACCAGGGACGTTCGCTTGATTGCGGCGTGAGCATTGGCGGGGCAGTGCTGGGGGAGCATGCCGAACGGGCCGAGGATCTGCTCAAGGCCGCGGATCTGGCGCTCTATGCGTCAAAGGCGGCCGGGCGCGGGCGGCTGACCCTGTTCCAGTCGAGCCTGCGATCGGAAGCGCAGCAGCGCAGCTCGATGATCCGCATGGCGCGGCAGGTGGTCGCCGATCGCCTTGCTATACCCTATTACCAGCCGCGCATCGACATGCGCAGCGGGCGGGTGTTGGGCTATGAGGCGCTGTTGCGATGGCACCATCCGCGATTGGGCGTGCAGTTGCCCGGCAGCATCGCCCCGGCTTTCGACCATGCCGAAATCGCGGTGGCCCTGACCGGGCAGATGCTCGACGCTGTGTTGGGCGATATCGCGCGCTGGCTGCAGGCCGGTTTCGATCCGGGTCGGGTGGCGATCAACACATCGGCGGCCGATTTCGCCAGCGGCGATTTTGCCGATCGGGTGCTGGGCCTGCTGGACCGCGCCGCCATTCCCACGGCGCATTTTGAGATCGAGGTGACGGAAAGCGTATTTCTGGGTCGTGGCGCGGAACAGGTGGCCGACGCATTGCAGCAATTCGCCGACGCGGGCGTGATCGTTGCGCTCGATGATTTCGGCACCGGCTTCGCCTCGCTCAGCCATTTGAAGCAATATCCGGTCGATGTGCTGAAGATCGATCGCAGCTTCGTCCGTAATATCGAGCAGGACGCAGGCGACGCCGCGATCGTCGACGCCATTGTCAAACTGGGCGGCAGTTTCGGCATGGAGGTGGTCGCCGAAGGGGTCGAAACAGCGTCCCAGGTCGATTTTCTGCTGAACCAGGGTTGTGTAGTCGGGCAAGGCTTTCATCTCGGCCGTCCGCAGCCGACCGGGTCATTCAGCCCCCCGCGCTTCGCTGGATATAGATAAGGGCCGGGCCTCTATGGCCCGGCCCCCGGCCCAGCGTCGTGACTCGCGGGTCGTCCCCTATTTGCAGCGACAGTTGCGCACGGCCCTGCGGCGCACTGGCTGGCGGACCCTTTCGGTAACATAGCTGGTCGTCGTGGTGGTCGTCGTTTCGGCAGGATTGATGGTGACGGTGGTCACCACTGGCGCCGGATAATAATAGCCGCCTGCGATATAGCCGCCGCCCTGTTGCACCACCGGTCCCGGACCCGCTGACCAATGCGGCGCGCCGGCATAGGGAGGCGCATCGTAATCGACGCCCGCGCCACGCACTTCGCCTTCGAACCGGCCATCATAGGTGCCGCTCACCTGCCGCCCGTCGTCGGTGGTCCAGGTGCCGGTCCAGCGGCCTTCATAGTCATTCTGAGTGGTCACGCTGTCGTCGGCATAGCCATAACTATCATCATAGCCCACGCCCGGACGACGCGGCGGGGGCGGCGCGTTGCGGCGCGGCCCGTCTTCCGCCTTGTCGATCGCCAGGCCCGCCACGGCGCCAACCCCGGCGCCGATCAGCGTGCCGGCGGTGCGATTGCCGCGCCCGGCGATGCGGTTGCCCGCCACACCGCCCACGACCGCGCCGATCGCGGCGCCGCCCACGCCATTGTCCCGGCGCGGCTCGTCATAGTAACGGTCATCATCGCCATCGGGGCCATAGCCGCCTTCATAGCGGTTCCAGTCGATGTCGCGGCGCGAGTCATAGACCCGGCCGTAACGGTCGGTCATCACCGCATCGTCATAATAGCGCGACCAGCCATAGCCATAAGCGGGGGCGGGCAGGCCGTAGGCGCCATAATTGGCGATATAATAATTGGGGCTGGTCCAATATTGCGGCAGGACATAGCCATAGACAGGGCGCTGATAGCCGCCCCAGCCGCCCGGCGCGCGCCAGCCGGCGAACCAGCGGCCATTCTGGCGCTGCCCCCAGCGATGGCCGCCCTTGTTCCAGTTTCCGTTCCAGCCGCCGCCGCCCGGACGCGGCATGTGCACGCCGGGACGGGGGCCGTTGTGCGGCATCGACCCGCCGGGGCGTGGTCCGTTCGCGCCGCCCGCGATCGCCGGCGTGGCGACGCCAGCGAGCGCAAGGCTCGCCCCCAAAAGCAATAGGGTTGGAGTCCGCATGGTTAACACTCCCTGTTTTTACGGCGCGCCAACCGGATGCGCAGCCTAAAATACTAACGCTGGGTTTAGCATGGTGATCCGCCGCTATCCATGATCCAGACGGTCAAATCCTGTCCCGAAACGGGGCGGAAAGGGGCGCTACTGGAAGGAGGCCGTGAAGAAACAGAGTTAACCGATCAGGAAATGCGCGCTGCGATCCGCGCCGCCAGCGCCTCCAGCCCCCTGGCATCATCCGAGTCGAAGCGAGCGGGCAGCGGACTGTCGAGATCGATGACGCTGATCAGCCGCCCGTCATGCAGGACCGGGACCACGATTTCGGACGCGCTGGCTGCGTCGCAGGCGATGTGGCCGGCAAAGGCGTGGACGTCCTCCACCAGCTGGGTTTCGCGGGTCGCCGCCGCCGTGCCGCAAACCCCCCGACCGATCGGAATGCGGATACACGCCGGCTTCCCCTGAAACGGGCCAAGGACCAGTTCGTCCTCCATCAGGCGGTAAAAGCCCGCCCAGTTGAGATCGGGCAGGAATTGCCAGAGCAGGGCGGCCACATTGGCCATATTGGCGACCGGGTCCGGTTCGGACACGGTCAGCGCATCGGCGGCCGATAGCAGGTCGGCATAGAGAGTGGGCTTGTCGGCGGCGCGGGCGGAAAAATCATACATGGCCCGGATATAGGGGCGTCCTCCTGCTGCGGCCAGAGCGCGACAAGATTCCGTTAACCAAAAACCGCTATCGCCGTCGCAAGGCCTGAATTTTCGAGGGTAACGATGTTTGCGGACGCTGCGCATAGCCTGTCTCAACTGCACCGGGATGCGCGCGCCATCGATGTGTCGATCGTCATGCCCTGTCTGGACGAAGCGATCAGCCTACCCCACTGCATCGCCAATGCGCGCCGCGCGCTGGACCTGATAGAGGCGCAGCATGGACTGTTCGGCGAGATCGTGATTGCCGACAATGGATCGACCGATGGCAGCCAGCAACTGGCGACAAGCCTGGGTGCACGTATCGTGCCTGTGGCGCGGCGCGGTTACGGCGCGGCGCTGATCGGCGGCTGCGAGGGCGCCTATGGGCGCTATCTGTTGATGGGCGATGCCGACGGCAGCTATGATTTCACCGACGGCGTGGCGATGATCGGCGAGTTGCTGGGCGGAGCGGACCTGTGCATGGGATCGCGTTTCAAGGGTGGGATCGCGCCGGGGGCCATGCCGTGGAAGAACCGCTATATCGGCAATCCGGTGCTGACCGGTATCCTCAACCTCTTCTTCCGGTCGGGCATTTCCGACGCCCATTGCGGCCTGCGCGCCATCACGCGCGACTGTTTCGCGTCGCTCGGCCTGTCGGGCAGCGGCATGGAATTTGCCAGCGAGATGGTCATCAAGGCCAGCCTGCGCCGTTTCCGACTGGCCGAAGTGCCGGCCACGCTGTCGGTCGACCTGCGCGACCGCGCGCCGCATTTGCGGCCCTGGCGCGACGGCTGGCGGCATTTGCGCTATCTGATGATGCTCAGCCCGACCTGGGTGTTCGGCGTGCCGGGCGTGGCGGCGCTGGGCGTCGGTCTGGCGATCTTCGCTATGGCGCTGATACAGGCGCTGGCACCTGGCAGCTTCCCGGCGGTCGGCAATTATTGGGTCGTGCTGGCGGCCGCTCTGATGTCTGGTGGGCATTTGTGCGGCCTGTTGGCCTTTGCTGGCAAGCTCTATGGTCTGCGCGCCGGCTATCGCGCGGCGCGACCGTGGGAATTGTGGTTGGGCGAGCGACTGTCGCTGGAAGCGATGCTGTTATCGGGCCTGGCCCTGGGTGGAACCGGTGTGGCGGCGCTGGCTACCGTGTTCTGGAAATGGACAGCGCGCGATTTTGGCGCGACCTACAGCATCCTGCCCGCAGTGCTGGGCACGACGCTGGTCACTATAGGCATGCAAACCGTCATGGGCGGGTTCCTGCTGGCGATATTGGGTGGCAATGAATCGCGCTTTTACCGGATGCACGCGAGGTTGCCGCTGCGCTGATGTCGACACCACGGCTTTCCATCATCATGCCAGTGCATGAGGGCGAGACCTATCTCGACGCCGCGTTGGCGAGCCTGCCGGATGACGCGGACGGACTGATCGAGGTGATAGCACTGGATTCCAGCAGGACGATGCGCTGTCATGATATTGCCGCGCGCCACGCCGGGCGACTGACCCTGCGCTACGAATATCGACCCGACATCCAGTCCTGGACAGCCAAGACCAATCGGGGCGCGGCGATGGCCCGCGCGCCGCATGTCGCGATGTTGCATCAGGATGATCTTTGGCTTCCCGGACGATTGGGCAGCATATTGCACGCACTCGATGCCGATCCCGATGCTGCGATGCTGTTGACGGACGCGACGATCATCGATGCAAGCGGGCGAACCCTGGGCTGCTGGCGTTGCCCGCTGGAAGGCCGGTCGAGTTGGGAGGGGGCAGCCGTCCTAGAGCGGCTGCTGGTGCAGAATTTCGTGGCGTTGCCCTCCGTCGTCATGCGCCGGGACATTTGGAAAGCGGCAGGCGGGCTTGACGAGAGCCTGTGGTACACGCCCGACTGGGACATATATATGAAGGCCGCCATGCGGGGCCGGGTCAGCTATATTGCCGAACAGACCGTCGCCTTCCGCATCCATGGCGGGTCGCAGACAATGCTGGGCAGCCGGACCCCGGCGGATTTCCTGAATCAGATGCAGATTGTCGTCGCCCGCTATGCACCGGTCATCGCTGGGCCAAGGGCGCCAGCCATCCGGCGCATTGCTGCGGCATCGGCGCGCATCAATTGCCTTCTGGCCGAAGCGATGCATGGTCGCCGCACGGCGCTTGCGCAAATCATGGGCGAGTTGCTCAGGCTGGGCCCGTCTGGTACGTGGCATTACATGCGCCATTCGCGCATCCTCGACCGCCTCTTGCCCCGTGTCCAGGCAAGGTTGAGAGGGGCGTTGTAATGTACGAACGGCTTGCGCGCCTGATGCGGTTCGGCATGGTCGGCGGCGGCGTGACCTTGATCGCCTATCTGCTGTTCCTGGGGGCGATCGCCGGCGGCCTGCATTATCTGGTCGCGAGCGTGCTGGCGTGGGCCGGGGGGCTATGTGTCGGCTTTGTGGCGCATCGGCATCTCACCTTCGGCGACCGTAACGGATGGCGCGGCCAGATATGGCGTTACATTGCCGTGTACCTGCTCCAACTTTTGTTCGGGACGGCAACGCTGGCCGCTCTGATCGACCTGGCGGGATTGGCCCCCTGGCTGGCTTATCCGGTCAACATCGTTTTCACGGCCACATTCAGCTATGTGCTGATGAGCCGCATGGTGTTCAGGCCAGCGGCTGACGTGCAGCGCGCCTGACGCTGGCGCAGAGCTTCTCCAGGCGCCGGAACCGGTCGGTCGATGTTTCTTCGGCGGGAATAACCCTTTGTATCGGGGCAAGCTGTTCTTCGCCGATGAACGCGACGCTGTGCATCCGGCAGAGCGCCATCATCGCGTGATCGTCAAGCTGACTTGCCATCAACCGAACGGGCCGGTTGCCGAGGTCGGGGCGATTGGAGACCAGGTCGCCGCCGAATGCTGCGGCAAGATCGTCGATGACGACCATGTCGCTGTTTGTCCGGTCGATGGCGCGGGACACGGTAGCATAGGGCCGCACAATGCTGGCGGCCAAGGCGATGTGGACGGGCACGACGCCCAGGAAGGTGGCGATGTTGGCGGCTGTCCACAGGGCCGGCGTGCCGACCCGTCTCCGAAGCGCCGACCAGCCATAGCCCCCCAACAGGCAGGCATTGCCGATGATCCCATGCAGGTAGCGATACCCCCATCCATGCCCCTGATAGGCCAGCAGGAGCGTCGCGGCGGCAACGGGCAGGATCAGGCCCGCCAGCAGGGAGAGGGCCAGCGGGTCGCGCCACGCGAAACGCACGCCAGTCACCACCAGCGGCACCAGCAATAGATGCTGCCAAGCGACGAAGCGCAGCAGGTTCAGGCTCATCAGCCACAGACTGATCCCGTCGAAGCCGGACAACAGCATCGTGATGCGCGCGCCATAGCCAATCTGACCGCCCTGCATTGCTGCTCCTCCTGCTGCATTCGCCGCAAAATGGGGCCAGGCGAGCCAGGCGAGGCCGATCCCCGCGTAGATCAGGCCGTACAGGCAAAGCAGCCGCCAGCGCCGCTGCCAGGCCAGCATGGCGAAGAACGGGAGTACGAACAGCGGGTGAAAAATCGGCTGATGCCAGCCGGTTGCGATCAAACCTACGCACACGGCAAAGCCATGGCCCGATGCCCCGCCGCGCAGGAAAAGCGCCAGCCAGACAAGATTGAGCGCCAGATAGCCGGGCATGGCATAGCTGCTCATCCCCATCACGACGATTTGCGAAGAACCGGCATAGAGCAGGAGAGTGGCGACCTGCGCGCCGCCGTCGTGAGGCCAAAGGCGCCGGGCAATGCGCCAGAGGGCGATCGCGCCGATTGCGGTTAGAAGCGGATTGGTCAGCCCCGGATCAACGACCATCCCCACCAGGGTTCGCGCCAGTGCATGGACCGGCAGATAGTCCGACAGCCATGCTCGATGCCCGGCGATCGGCAAGATGAATTGCTGGTTGAGGGCCAGAGCATTGTCCTGCCAGAAGACAGGTAACGGCCATCCCAAGCGAGCATAGCGATAGATAAACCCGTCGAACAAGGCCATCTGTTCGTCGCGTGTCAAAGCATAGCCGTCGAAGGCGAGGCGATGGCCGATCCAGCAGATAAGGAGCAGAAATACAGGAATGCTCCACCAGAACCGACCTAGCTTGTCCGCCCATCGCGGCATGGCGGGCGCGGTCCCAAGGCCGAAGCGGACCAGCAGCATCAGGATCAGGATAAAAAGCGCGTCCTGCCGAACGAAGAGGAAAGCGGCGAATTGCCTCTTGTCCTGAACGGGATCGATCAGGATGCCGGCAAAGGCCAAAAGCATCAAAATGCCCAGGACGTAAAAGATCGCCTTCCCGTCCCGCGTCATTCGATCGTTCATGCCGTTGACGTCCCCCATCATGCGCTGATCAGTCCAGCTGAACCTTCCCACGGCCCTGCTTGATGGTGCCGCGTGCCTTCTTGGCGTCGGTGCGTCGCGCCTTGGCGGCCTTGCCCGGCTTGGTGGCGATGCGGCGGGCGTCGCGGACGAGCGCCTTGGCGATCATCTCGTTCAGCCGATCGCGCGCGTCCTGGCGGTTCGCCTCCTGCGTGCGGAAACGGGACGCCTGGATCACGATTGCGTTGCCGGATGTCAGCCGCGATCCGGCCAGTTCCTTGAGCTTGCGATAGGCGTAGGGCGGCAGGGCCAGCTTGAACAGGTCCACGCGCAACTGAACGGTCGTCGCCACCTTGTTGACATTCTGCCCGCCCGGCCCGCCGCCGGTGATGAAGCGCTCCTCCAGCGCATCATCGGGAATGTCAAAGCCCGGCATCGTCCAGCAAGTCCTGGCCAAAGCCCGCTGCGGCGAAGGTCGCGGGCAGGGCGGCGGTCGCTTCGGCCGCCGGCTTGTCGCCGCGCGGCATATTGAGGAAGCGGCTGTGCAACAGCATGGCGCCTTGTCCGTCGCCATAGACCGGATCGCCGACAATGCCGAAGCCCAGGCCATGGAGCGCATGGACGCGAATCTGGTGAGTGCGCCCGGTCTGGGGGGAGAAGGAGATCAGCGAACGGCCGTCCTTTTCCGCGATCTTGCGCCAGTGGGTGATGGCGTTCTTGCCCGCCTTGGCCGGGATCATGCGCCAGCCTTCCGCTGCGGTGCTGATCTTGCTGAGCGCCAGTTCGATGGTGCCTTCATCCTCCGCCGGCACGCCCTCGATCACAGCGACATAGCGTTTGACCACCGTCCCCGCCTCGAACGCGGCGGCGAAGCGCTTATGCGCCTTGGGATTGCGGGCCAGGAGCAGGCAACCGCTGGTGTCGCGATCCAGACGATGGACCGGCAGCGGCCAGCGCTGGAAACCGAAGGTCAGCGAAGCAAGGTGATTTTCCAGCGCCATGGAGCCGTCGCGCGGCGCATCGACCGGCAGGCCCGCAGGCTTGTCGAGGATGAGGGCTTCGCCATCGATGAACAGCACATGGTCGGTAAGCAGGGCCAAGGAAGAGTTTCCGATCGGGACAGGAAGGGTAGGAATTGACGCGGGCGCGGCTTCCTATAGGCGGTGGAGACGATGGAATACAGGGGGCATGACAGGCGGCAGGCGCAATTTCGGCTGGACTGGGTCGATGTCGCTCGCGGATTGGGCATGTTGGCGGTGGTGATCGGCCATGTCTGGACCCGAGGGCCGGTCCGCGACGCCATGTACAGTTTCCATATGCCGCTCTTTTTCCTGCTGTCGGGGATGCTGTCGCGGCCTCAGGATGTCGGCGCGTTCACGCGGCGACAACTGGTCGGCCAGATGCGGCCCTATATCCTCTTCCTGGCGCTGCTGATCCTGATCGACCAGATCATCGAGCCGCTGAAGGGCGGTCGGCCCATCTTCCACCAATGGCCGGACGATCTTGCGCCGGTACTGCTGGGCGGCTTCTGGTTACGCGGGCCTTATACGATCTTCTGGTTTGTGCCCTGCCTGATGATCGCGCGCATCCTGTTCAATGTCGCGCTCAACCGTTGGCCCGATGTGCTGGATCGGCGCTGGGCGCTGCTGCTGCTACCGGTGCTGGTCCTGGCTTACGCGCTAGGCTGGTGGACGCAGGCATCGCCGCTGGGGCTGCTGAGCGTGCCGATGGCGTGCGTCCTGCTATGGGTGGGGGCGGTCTGGCCGCAGGTGCGGTGGCGGGGCTGGATGGTCGCGCCGCTGGGCGCGTTGGCTTTGGCCGGGCTGGCGGGGGTCATGCCGACGCTCAACATGAAGGCCGCCGATTATGGCTGGCCCTTGCTGTCGGTTGCATCGGCCATCGCCACGTCCCTACTGCTGTTCCGCTTGTCTGCGCTGGTCACGCCGTATGCCGGTCCGGTCGCGGCGGTGGGGCGGGCGTCGCTGGTCATCATGTACGGCCATGTCGCCGTCATCCACTATCTCGCCCCCTATATGGGCAAGCCGTGGCTATTGCTGGCAGCGCTGCTGATCCCGTTCGCGATAGACCGGCTGATCCGTCTGTCGCCGACCGTCAGCCGCTGGCTGCATTAGCCGTCCTGGATCAACGACATGCGATCGTCGGCACCCGCGCGGGCAACGATGGCGTAGGCGGCCTGAGCAATGAGTTGCGCCTGGGTCAGCGACGCCTTGTCCTCTTGCGATGCCTGCGCGGTGGCGACCGGATCGGCGACGGCGGCCGCCTGGGGGGAGGCGTAATAGCCTGCGTCGCTCAGGCGATCGGTCAGCGTCGCCTCGGGGGTAGGGACGGCTGTCGCGGCCGCCACCTGGCGCGGACCGGAGGATGGCGCGCTGTAGGTCAGGGGTTCCGGTGCCGTCGGCGTCGCAACAACGGGCTGCGGCGTGGGCGTAGATGCGACGGGTTCGACTGGGGCAGGGGGTGGCGCTGGAGCCGGGGTTGGCGTGGGGGTGGTGCTCGTCGCAGGGGGCGTCACCGTCTGCACGACCGTGTCCAACGTCTTCTTGATCTGTCCCCATGCATTGCCGATGCCTGTCGCGTTGATCGCGCTGACCATGTAAATATTCTCCCGTCCCCGCCGTTCTTATCCGTTATGGCCCCTGCCATGCCATCAACGAACAGGGTGCGCGTTTCGTTAAGCATCAATTCTGACGCTGCCGCTTGTCCGGGTTGGGCCAGATGTAGATGGCACGACCGTCGATTGTGTCGGAATTTTTCGTCGCGAAGCGCTGGACAGAGGTGCGCGTCGCCCGCTAGCGGGCAGCGCCTATGTCAGTCATTGCTACGATCATGAACACGGCCACGGGCCAGCCCATCCAGAAAATAACATTCGAGCGTATGCCCAAGCCATGGGTATCGCTGAATCTTGAAAATGGCGAATTGGTCACGGCGGACGGAGTCGTGGTCGGCAAACCTGCGCCGGGCAAGTTCATCACGCCGGTAGAGGTGTGGGTAACACCCAAGACGCTGGGATAAGTAATCCGCCCGATTTGACGAAAAGGGGCTGGCGCATAGTCCCGATGCGCCAGCCCCTTACGGCGGGTTCAAGCCTTGATGCGACCCAAGGGCTCTCGCACCGCCGCCTTGTGGAGACGGTGCGGCAGGCGATCAGCCGTGTAGCTTGATCGCGGTTTCGGCAATGCGGCGGCCCTGATAACGCGCCCCGTCCAGTTCCTCTTCGGACGGCTGACGGCTGCCGTCGCCGTCGGCCAGCGTGGTCGCGCCATAGGGTGATCCGCCGCGCACCTTGTCCACGCCCATCTGGCCCTGGAACCCATAGTCGAGGCCGACGATGGTCATGCCGAAATGCAGCAGGTTGGTGATGATTGAAAACAGCGTGGTTTCCTGCCCGCCATGCTGGCTGGCAGTGGAGGTGAAGGCGCCGCCGACCTTGCCATTCAATGCACCGCGCGCCCACAGGCCGCCGGCCTGGTCGAGGAAAGCCGCCATCTGGCTGGACATGCGGCCAAAGCGCGTGCCGGTGCCCACGATGATCGCGTCATAGTCCGCCAGTTCCGCGACAGTCGCGATCGGTGCGTCCTGGTCCAGCTTGAAATGGGCGTTCTGGGCGACTTCCAGCGGGGCGGTTTCGGGCACGCGCTTGATATCGACCTGCGCGCCCGCGGCGGATGCGCCTTCGGCTACGGCCTTCGCCATGGTTTCGATATGACCGTAAGAGGAATAATAGAGAACCAGTACCTTAGCCATGATGTATCTCCTTGAAAGGGTGAGAAAAGGGTGGCCGCCCGCATAGGGGATACGGGCGGCCCGGCCCGTCCGAGGGGGGGAATGGACGAGCCGATCGCGATCAGATGCTGTCCACCAGGACGATTTCGGCGTCCTCGATCGCGGTGATGGTGATCGGCGTGCCGCCCAGGATCGCGGCGCCGTCGCGCGCTTCGAAGGGCTGGCCGTCAATCTCGATCCGTCCCGTCGCCGGGACCAGATAGAGGTTGCGGCCCTCCGCGCTCTCATAGGTCACGCTGTGGCCGGCCTTGACCGTGCCGCCCAGCAGGCGAGCATCGGCGCGAATGCGCAGCGCTTCCCTGTCGTCGTCATAGCCGCTGGCCAGCACCGCCAGCTTACCGGAGCGATCGCCCTTGGGGAAAGGCTTGGCCCCCCAACTGGGCTGCCCGCCGCGGGTGCGGGGGATGACCCAGATCTGGAACAGGGTGGTGGTCACATCCTCCAGATTATATTCCGCGTGGCGGATGCCGGTCCCTGCGGACATCACCTGAACGTCGCCCGCCTCGGTGCGACCCTGATTGCCCAGGCTGTCCTTGTGCGTGATCGCGCCGGTGCGGACATAGGTGATGATTTCCATGTCGCTGTGCGGATGCGGCGGGAAGCCGGAACGCGGGCCGATTTCGTCGTCGTTCCACACCCGGATCGCACCCCAGTGCATGCGGTCTTCGTCATGATAATCGGCGAACGAGAAATGATGGCGCGCGTTCAGCCAGCCATGGTCGGCATGGCCGAGCGACGCGAACGGGCGGCGCTCGATCCGGCTCGTTGTGGTCGTGGTCATATCAATGCCTTTCGTTACGGAGGCGGAGGCTTCCGCTTGCTTTCCGATAATCTAGCTATCAGGATCGTTTCTTAAACCGGCAGCTTTGAAACGGATTGTTTCCCGATGCGACTACCTGATTTTGAGGCCTGGGCCATGTTCGCCGCGGTGGTGGAGCATCGCAGCTTTACCGATGCAGCCAAGGCGCTGAGCGTGTCGAAGGCGACCGTGTCCAAGGCGGTGACCCGTCTGGAGGAGCATCTGGACACCAGCCTGTTCAACCGCACCAGCCGCCGCCTGGCCCTGACCGAAAGCGGCAAGCGGCTGGCCGACCACGCCCATCGCATCCTGGCGGAGGGGCAGGCGGCCGAGGAAGCGGCGCGCGACGAGACGGCGGAACTGTCGGGCGTCGTGCGGCTGGGCGCGCCGATGACGTTTGGACTCCTGCGGATCGCCCCGATGGTGGCGCAATTCACCAAGGAGCATCCGTTGGTGGACGTCGATCTGCATCTCTCCGACGCGCAGATCGACATCGTGGAAATGGGGTTGGACGCGACCATCCGCATCGCCGACATGCCCGACAGTTCGCTACGCGCGCGGCGGCTGGCGGATGTCACCCTCCATACCGTCGCCTCGCCCGCCTATCTGGACGCGCGCGGGCGGCCGCAGCACCCGTCCGACCTCGGAACGCATGACTGCTTGTGCTACTCCAACACCACCTCGCCCGATGTGTGGCGCTTTGCCGGGCCGGGGCAGCAGAATGTCGTGGTGCAGGTGCGCAGCCGCATCACCGTCAACAGTGGCGAGGCGATGCTCCCTGCGCTGCGCATGGGGGTGGGCATCGCCCGCCTGCCCGACTTCATCATCGGCGACGCGCTGGCAAAGGGAGAGGTGGAGGAGATATTGGTCGATTGGCGGCCCGCGCCCTTCGGCCTCCACCTGGTGACGCCGCCTTCACGCCTGCGCCCCGCGCGGGTCGATGCGCTGCTGGACTATCTCACCAAGCATCACGGCTGTTAACCGAGACGAAAAGGGCCGGATAAAAATTCCCGTCTCGGATTCATCATGATGTGCGTTCGGACGCCCATATGCATCGTTTCGCAGGGGAACCCATCTTGACTCCGGTTGGGCCGTTTCAGCCTCAACCCTTTGTAAACAGATTCGTTTTGGCGCGACTCGTGGATTCCTGCCGGTTAGCGAAAAATTAACCTTTGTCCTTCAGAAGTTTTTTGGTTAATGATTTGAAGCAGAAGCCGTTCTGGTGGGTGAACGGGACTGCGATCCATCGGCGGGATTGGCCGAAAGGTGACAATAAGGGGCTTCACATGCGCGTGCTGCTGATCGAGGACGAACCGACCACCGCCAAGGCGATTGAGCTTATGCTCACGACCGAAGGCTTCAATGTCTATACGACCGACCTGGGCGAAGAAGGCCTCGATCTGGGCAAGCTGTATGATTACGACATCATCTGCCTGGACCTGAACCTGCCCGACATGCACGGCTATGACGTGCTGAAGAAGCTGCGGGCGGCCAAGGTGCAGACCCCGGTGCTGATCCTGTCGGGCATATCGGAGATGGACAGCAAGGTCCGCTCCTTCGGCTTCGGCGCCGACGATTATGTGACCAAGCCCTTCCATCGCGAAGAGCTGATCGCCCGCATCCACGCGGTTGTGCGCCGGTCCAAGGGGCATAGCCAGTCGGTCATCCGCACCGGCAAGCTGGCCGTCAATCTGGACGCCAAGACGGTCGAAGTGGACGGCAACCGCGTCCACCTGACCGGCAAGGAATATGCGATGCTGGAGCTGCTCTCGCTCCGCAAGGGCACGACGCTGACCAAGGAAATGTTCCTGAACCACCTTTATGGCGGCATGGACGAACCCGAACTCAAGATCATCGACGTATTCATCTGCAAGCTGCGCAAGAAGCTGGCGCTGGCCTGCGGCGGCGACAATTATATCGAGACGGTATGGGGCCGCGGCTATGTGCTGCGCGATCCAGACGAGATCGTCGAGGAGCAGGCCAAGGTCGCCTGATCTCGAACTGGTTAATGGGGGGTGGAAAGGCCGGGGTCCAAAAGGACGCCGGCCTTTTCCGTGTTCGGCGCTGCTTGCAGGGCGATGTTCTCTTTTTGATCGCATTTTTATCGTTGGGGCGTGGATCATCCTGCCGCTTGCGGTTAAGGCAGGGCCATGGATGACCTGTTTGCCGATCGATCCCTGAGTGAACAGACGCTGGGCCGGGCCGACATCGCGCCGCTCGCGAAAAAGGGCTTGCCGCATCACCTGATCGATTGCGACCTGGACGAGGCCGATTTGTCGGGCGTGGACCTTTCCCGCTGGATATTCGAACGCTGTCAGGTCCGCCGCACCGACTTTACCGGCGCGAAGCTGGACGGAACCCGCTGGCAATCCTGCCGCGGCGGGTTCGTGCAACTGACCGGCGCCGACCTGCGGGAGGCGGAGTTTCTCGCCTGCGATCTCAATAACGGTGTTCTGCGACGGGCGAAGCTGTTCGGCGCGCAATTCGAACGATGCAAGCTGACCGGCGCGGACCTCAGCGAGGCGAGAGCGCTAGACGTCACTTTCGCCGAAACCCTGCTGGTGAATGCGCGGCTGCCAGGCTTTTCCTTTCGCAAGCAGGTGTTGACCGCGGTCGATTTCAGCCAGGCGGACCTCGCCAAATGCGATTTTCGCGGCACCCTGTTCGACGGATGCAGCCTACGCGACGCCGCGCTAGACGGCTGCCGCTTCGACGGCGCGGACTTGCGCGGCGCTGACATCGGCGGATTGCGATTGATCGACGCCGGGCTGTTCCGCGGCGCCACCATATCGCGCGAGCAGGCCGGGCAGTTGCTGGGCGAATTGGGGCTGAACGTGCGCTGACACCGCTCCCCACGCGTCGGGGAACGGCGTGAAACTGGCGCTACAATCTACACATGCGCCACTGCATGACCCGCACAGCAGGCGGCGCGGCTGCTTTCGACATAGTCGGCATCATGCCACCAATAATGTTGATGGGCGTCCGCCAGCATCGGCAGCATCTTGCTCGCCGCGGCCTGCGGTTTGGCGTTGACGAACGGCGCCATCAGCGCTTCGGGCGTATGGACGACGCCGTTCGCGATCACCTGTTTCACATTGGCGACGGCGGTGACATCTGCCAGCGGATCGCCATCCACCAGGATCAGGTCGGCCAGCATCCCGCGCTCAATTCGCCCCACCGGCTCACCCAGAAACTCACCGGACCAGCGGGTCGTCATCAACAGCGCCTCATAGGGTGAGACGCCGAACTTCACCATGCCGCGCAGGTTGAGGTGAAGGCTGATTGCGGTCAGGTCGATCGGCGCGTCCGTGCCGGAAAAGGGATGCCATCCCGCCGCCAGCGTCATCTTGATCTGCGCAACCTGCCGTTCCAGCGAGGCGAGCAACGGCTTGCCGCCATCGCCCGACATCGCCTTCACCCGCGCCAGCAGCTTGTCATATTCCCATTGCGGATAGAGCGTCGTGATGCGGGGATCGCGCGTAAAGCTGTCATCCAGTCCCAGCAGGGACGTGGCTGCGAACAAGGTCGGCGTCCGCCCGGCCTTGGCCGCGGCGAACAGGTCGTTGACGTCATGATAGCCACCGCCCAGCGACGTGATCGTGCGCGAATAGCCGTAGCGGTTGGTCGCGCCGGTATGCTCCATGCAATCCATGCCGCTGTGGAGCGCAGGGTAATGATAATGGGACGACAGGTGCATCCCCATCTTGTGCGCTGCGTCGACCACGTCCTTCTGCGTGTCGTGGCGCAGCCGGACGTAGGTTTTCACCATGTCGTAATCGAGCGCCTTGGCGCGCTCCAGTTCGAGCGCCATCTGGCCCGGCTCGGTCACAGGCCGCATGAAATTATAGAAGATGCGCCCGCCGTCGATCGCTTCGCCGGTCGCATAGTGGCGCGCGGCGATGCGCTTGCCACTCTGGATCGCCTCCCGATCCTCTACCATATGATAGGCCGGGCAGCCGGGCGATCGGGTTGCTGTGACCCCCATGGCCAGCCATAGCCGCCCCATCCGGTCGCCATAGCCATAGCCGGCCATCTGCCGATGGGTATGCATGTCGATCAGGCCCGGCATCAGGGTAAGGTGAGGCGCGTCAATGATCTTCGCATTAGCGTCGGATGCACCCGCGCCGCGCGGCGCGACGGCGCTGATGACATTGCCGTCCAGCACGACATCGACGTTTGTCTTGTAGTCTGCGGAAAGGGCGTCCCAGACCTTGCCCGCCCGTATGACGGTGCGACCCGCAGGCTTGGCATTGGCCCAATTGAGGCGGCAGGGGATGGTCTGCGCCGTACCACCGGTCGCGGAGACGATCCGCAGCTTGCCGTTGCTGAGGTAGAGCAGTCTGCCGCCATCGCCGCTCCAACTGGGCGCGTCGGTGACTTCGGTGTTGATCTGCTTGGGCGCGGCGGTAAAGCTGCCGTCCGGCGCGACCGGCGCGACCCAGAGCGTGCTGGCGAAGACGAACGCCATGCTCTTGCCATCGCGCGACCAGACAGGGCCATCATGGCCGCGCGTGCCGAGGGACTTGCCCTCGAACACTGGACGGTACGTGCCCTTGCCGGTAGCCAGATCGACGGTCAGTATCTGGCTCGCGCCTTCGCGATAGCGACCGGTGACGGGCTTGAAGGCGGCATAGGCGATGGTTTTGCCATCGGGACCGAAGCTGGGGCGGCCCGGCTCCCAGAGCGCGTCGAACCGCTTGGTGACAGTGCCGCTCGCGACATCGACCGTGTGCAACGCGCCGTCCTGGTCGAGGAAGGCGATCATCCTGCCATCCTGCGACCAACTGCCCCAGGCGACAGCCTTGTCCGGGATGTTGGTGAGTTGGCGTTCCTTGGCCGTAGCGACGTCATGCAGCCACAGGTCGAGCGTCCCGCCCCGGTCCGAGGAGTAGGCGATGGTCCTGCCATCGGGCGACCAGGCGGGATCGCATTTGTGGAAGCCGTCCCCCACGATCTTTCTGGGCGCGCCACCGACCGGCATGACATAAAGGTCGTTGAGCGCGGCGAACACGATGCTCTTGCCATCGGGCGACAGCATGGGTGCGGCGATGCCGACCACCGGCTTGGCCGTGGTGGACGTGAAGTCGCGGGTCTTCTTGCGATAGCTGGGCGTGGTGACTGGCACCTGCGTCTGGAAGGCAATGATGCTCGCCTTGTCGCCCTTGAGGCTCCGCAGCTTGCCATCGGAGCCGTAAAGGATCGCCCCGTCCCTGGTGAAGGCGGGGCGGAAGGGATAGAGATCCTCGCCCACCACCACATCCTTGCTATCATGGACCAGCGTCATCGTGCCCGGCTGAACACGGGTATAAGCGATGGTCCCATCGGGCGCAAAGGCAGGGGCCATGATCGCCGACGGATTGAAACGGTCGGCCGACGGCGTCACAGACGCCACCTCCGTCACCACCCCACTGGCCATATCGACCGCAACCAGCTTCGTTCCGCCCGCGACATAGGCGACGCGCTTGCCGTCGGGCGACCAGGCGGGTTCGCTATCGTTGGTAGTGCCCTTCGACAAAGGCGTGACCTGGCCGCTCGCCACGTCGAGCAGGTAGATGGCGTAACGGCCGTCCGCCCGGTCGCTGGAAAAGGCGATGGTCCGCCCATCGGGCGACCAGCGCGGTTCGCGATCGTCCAGCAGCCCGTCGGTATGCTGGCGCAGGTCGCCACCGTCCGGCGCGATCGACCAGATATGGAAATGGCCGGTACGATAGGATTGAAACGCGATACGGCTGCCGTCGGGCGACCAGTCCGGCTGGGCCAGGTCGTCAAAATCGCCGGTCAGCCGCTTCAACGCCCCGCCGTCGACCGGCAGGGTCCATAATATCCCCAGCAGATCGAAGGCGATACGCTTGCCATCGGGCGACAGCGCCAGCGCGACGTTGGTGCAGTCCTGCACCGTCACCATCGTTTCCTTGCCCGGCGCGGGCGCGCCACCGGGCTGCGCCACCGACCCGGCGCTCCCCGCCGCGAGCAAACCGATCCCGCCCGCCGCGATCGCTTCGCGCCGGTTCAATCCTGCCGTCTTCGTCATATCAAAACTCCAGGTTGAACCGGCCATAATAGAAGCCGCCGCTGATGCCGTAGGGGGCGTAGCCATTGTAAAGGCTGCCGGCGAGCTGGTTCACGGGCTTCAGCTTATTGGGATAGGTGTTGAGCAGATTGTTCGCGCCGATCGAGAGCTTCACGCCCTTGGCCAGCTTATAGCCCAGTTCAAGATCGAGGATCGTCTTGGGCTTCAGCTCCTCGTCGGCAAAGCCCGACGTGCAGGTCGCCGACACCACAGTGCAGGACATCCAGTCGGCCGTGTGCAGCACCGGCAACGCCGCGCGCTGCGTGACCTTGCCAAAGCGGGTAGCGCGCAGATTGGCGTTGAATGCGCCGGTTTCCCATAGGAAATTGGCGATGAACTTGTTACGTGGCGTGCCTTCGCTCAGGTCGCCCTGGCGGTCGCGCGCGACGAAGGAGACGCCGCTGCCACCCGTCGGCGGGGGATCGATATGGGTGAAGATGGTCTTGTTGAAATTGGCCGACAGCGAACTCGTCAAGTTGCCAAAGCCGCCCAGGTCGGCGCGATAGGTCGCGACGATATCCAGCCCGCGGGTCCGCGTGTCCGCGGCGTTGGAGAAGATGAGCGCGCCGAAATTGCCGGCATAGCCATTGGCGTTCAGGATATTGACGACGGCCGCGCCCGACAGCGTGCCGCTGAGAAGGATGCGGTCCTTCACCTTGATCTGATAGGCGTCGACGGTGAGGTTGAAATTGGGCAGCGGCGTCAGTACAAGCCCGGCCGAGAAGCTGGTCGATTTTTCGGGCTTGAGCGGAACGGCGCCGAGCGCCCGCGCCGCGGCGCTATCGACCGGCAGCGCGACCACCGGGCGCAACTGGCTGACCCCGTCAATGACCACGCCGATCGTGCTGGAAGAGTTGTAATGCTGCTGTTGCAGTGTCGGCGCGCGGAAGCCCGTGCTGGCCGTCCCACGGATCGCGATGCCTCTGACGGGTTCTATGCGCAGCGACGCCTTGCCGGTATCGGTAGTTCCAAAGTCGGAATAATCCTCATGCCGCCCGGCCAGGCCGAATTCGACGCCCTCGATGATCTTGCCTTCGATATTGGCGTAGGCGCTCCAATTGTCGCGGCTCCAGCTACCCGATCCTTCGGGCGTGAAGCCGATGACGCCCTGCGATCCGATGCCGCTGGCGAAGGTGCCGCCGCGCCAGCCGCCGGTCGGGAAGATATAGCCGCCATTGATGTAGGAGACGGGATCGCCGGGGCTAATGACGAATTTATTCTTTTTATATTCGCCGCCCACCGCGACCGAGAGCAGCCCGGCCAGGCCGACGTCGAACTCTTTGCTCAGGTCCAGATTGCTGACCCATTCGTCGAAGCGCAGCTTGCCAAGGTAGAAGCGGGTCGGGCTTGCCGGGCCAAGCGAGGGGTTGAGCGAGGTGGTCTGGGCATATTTGACCTCATCCTGCCCGTAGCTGGTGCTGAGGTCGAAACGCACGCCGCCGCCCACTTCGCCGCGCAGACCGCCCGCGAACTGGAAATCCTCGTCATAGACGTGAATGCGCGGGATATAGCCTTCAGGATAGATTTCCAGAATATTATTGGCAGCCTGCGGCGTGCGATAGGTCAGCCAACCGGCGGCATGACGCTTGGAATAGGTGCCGAAACTGTAGAGTTCCAGGCTGTCGCCCACCGGCATCATCGCATCATAGCCCAGATTGCCGCCGATCACCTGTGGCTGGCCATATTTGGCGCGGATGCGGTCAGGGTTGGCATTGCGCGGATCGCCGGTCGGATAGAATTGCCCGGTGATCGGGCTGCTCTTGGTGATCGTATTATCCTGCAACACGCCATCTGCCGACAGGTGGATATAACCGCCGTCCTGACCCAGGGCGAAGCCCTTGTCGACCTGCCAGCGCCCCTGCCAGCCGCCATTGTCGGCGGTGCTGCCCAAGGTCAGCGCCGCGCCGCCCGATGTATCGTCTTTCAGGATGATATTGACCACGCCCGCGATCGCATCCGATCCATATTGCGCCGAAGCGCCATCGCGCAGCACTTCGATCCGCTGGATCGCGTTGCCGGCGATCAAGTCGAGGTCCGGGGGCGACTGGCCGTTCTGGACCGATCCGTTGATGAACAGGGTCGCAGTATTATGGCGGCGCTTGCCGTTCACCAGCACCAGCAACTGGTCGCCGCCCAGGCCGCGCAGCGACAGGGTGCGCACCGCCCAGCTTGCGCCCGCGCCATTGTTCGACACGTTGATCGAGGGGACGAGCGTGCCGAGCAGGTCGCGCACAGACTGCTTGCCGCTCGATTCCAGATCCTTTTCGCCCAGCACGTCGATCGGCGCCAGGCTTTCGGCGACGGTGCGGTTGGTCGTGCGGGTGCCGGTGACGATGATCGGCGTCGCATCCTCGACCGGTTCGGGGGCGGGGGCCATGGCCATCGCCTGCGCGCCAGTGCCCGGCAGGCTGGCCTGCGCATATTGCAGCGCCATCGGGTTGCGCCGCGTGGCGCTCCGATTGGCGGGCGCGGCCAGGGCGATCACGCCTGCGCCCGCGGGGGTTGAAGTCAGTTGGGTGCCGGCCAGCAATCGGGCCAGCGCATCCTGCGTGGACAGCCATCCCTGAATGCGGCGGCTGCGGATCGCGGCGACTTCGTCATAGGGAAAGAGGATGCGCACGCCCGACTGGGCCGACAATTCCCGCAGCGCGCTGCTGAGCGGCTGGACGTGGATGTCGAATTTATGGCGCTGAGTCAGTGCGACGTCGCTTGTTGCGGCTGCGAGAAATTGGGCCGGCGAGACGAGGCAGATGGCGAGGGCGATCCCCGCCATGGCATGGCGAATATGCATGTGTCTGTTCCCCTGCTGTAGCGGTAATTCATACCGTTCTGACCCATTCAAACGAAAGAAGATCAGTGGTCCGCTATCGCAAATACTGGACAGGCGACATAAATCTTTCTGATAGGATTATGAGAAGCGCAATGGGCTTGCGCCCAGGCTGCCGCACGTCGCGATGCATGTTGCATCGCGAAAGATTCAAGCTTCGGTTTGCAAGATCCAGCGATCCACGCCTTCCAGCCCCAGCGCGGTCAGGCGGCCGGACAGGAAGGCCCCTGTATCGATGCCGATCCGGCCGGCCTGTTCGTCCACATCCTCGCTGATACTATGGCCATGGACGATCATATTGGGGTGGCGGCCGCGATGGGCCAGGAATTCCTGCCTGATCCAGCGCAGGTCGGCCGGGCTTTGATCGGCGATCGGCACGCCGGGGCGGATACCGGCATGGACGAACAGATAGTCGCCGATCGTGATGCTATCAGGCAGGGCGTCCAGGAAATCGACATGGGCGCGCGGCACATGGCTTTCCATCCAGTCCGCAATCTCGGCATCGGTCATGACCCGGAACAGGGCGGGGTCGAGGCCATAGCTGGCCAGCGTCGCTTCTCCCTCCATCCGCCGGAACAGGGGCAGGGCGCGCAGGTCGCCGCGCGCAGCCAGGATGAAGGCTTCCTCGTGATTGCCCTTGAGACAACGCACGTCGCCGCCCGACGCGGCCAACGCCATCACCCGCTCTACCACCCCGCGGGAATGGGGGCCGCGATCGACCAGGTCGCCCAGCAGGATCAGGCTGATCGGCTTGCGCGGGCGGGCGGCGTCATCCTGCGCGATCATCGCCAGCAATGCGTCGAGCAGATCGGCACGACCATGCACGTCGCCGATCGCATAGACGCGCCGATCGGTGCCGATGTCGGGCGGCGGCGGCGCGCCGCGCTTTACCCTGCGCCAGAAGCTCATGGCGCGCAGTGTCGCATCACAGGCGGGGCAATGTCACGCCCTGCTGCCCCATATATTTGCCGGCGCGATCGGCATAGCTGACCTCGCATGGCTCATTGCCTTGGAGGAAGAGGAACTGGCACGCCCCTTCATTGGCGTAGATCTTCGCGGGCAGTGGTGTGGTGTTGGAAAATTCCAGCGTCACATGCCCCTCCCAGCCCGGTTCCAGCGGCGTGACGTTCACGATGATCCCGCACCGCGCATAGGTGGATTTGCCCAGGCAAATGACCAGCACGTCGCGCGGCACGCGGAAATATTCGACCGTGCGGGCCAGCGCAAAGCTGTTGGGCGGGATGATGCAGCAGTCGGTCTGGCGATCGACGAAATTCTTGGGGTCGAAATCCTTGGGATCGACGATGGTGCTGTCGACATTGGTGAAGATCTTGAACTCGTCCGCTACGCGCGCATCATAGCCGTAGGAAGACAGGCCATAGCTGATGCAGCCTTCGCGCCGCTGGCTCTCCACGAACGGCTCGATCATGTTGGTTTTCAGCGCCTGTTCGCGAATCCATTTGTCGGAAAGAATGGCCATGTCGTGTCAGCTCTTTTTCTTAGGGCCGATGCCCAGGTCCGCCGGACCGAAGGCATGAGGGAGGAGTTGGGCGACCGTGAGGTCGATGACGCGGTCTCCGCTGGGCGTGGCGCAATAGATGGCCAAGGTGCGGCCGGCCATCTGTTCGGCCTCGTTCATGATCTGCCGACACCGGCCGCAGGGGGTGACGAGCGCCTCTTGCTCCCCATCCATCGCGCCGCCGACCACTGCGATTTCTGTTACGTCAGCGAAACGACCTTGTGCATTGACGGTGGCCAGCGCGACCGTTTCTGCGCAGAGCGACAGGCCATAGCTGGCATTTTCGAAGTTGCAGCCGGTCACGATACTGCCATCGGTCAGCCGCACCGCAGCGCCCACGGCAAAGCGGCTATAGGGCGCATGGGCGTTGGCCATCGCGCCGCGCGCAGCGGCGATCAACTGTCCAACTCGTTGTTCATCGCGCATCACGGCGCCACCACATTCCACCGGACCGGACCATCGACGCCGTCGATATGCCGCATGTCGCTGGCTGTCCACATCACCCAGGGTTTGGTCGCATAATCGGGCGGGAAGAAATTGCCGTCCAGCCACAATGTCCTGTTGATGCCGGACCCGATGTCATAGGCCTTGTCGAATTCCTCGGTGACGTTCAGCAGCACGGTCTTGCCGGCATGGCCCTCGATCAGGTTCACCAGCGTATTGAGTTCCGAGAGCAGCAGGTCGCGGTTGGGGCGAGCTTTGCAGGCGGGGGAGAAGGCAAGGCGGATCACCGGCGGCAATGCGGCATTGTCGCGCGGCACGGTGGTCATGTAGCGGGTCGCCTGCTCCATCGCGAGGCGGCATGGCGTGAACTCCAGCAGCGCGCCATAGCGCAGCCCCGCCGCCCGCGCGCCACGCCAGTTGGCGGCAAAGGCCGGGTCGCGCCGGTCGCCGGCATCGGCGGCGCGGATATAGGCAAAGTCCGCGCCCTGCGCCGCCAGCGTGCCCCAGTCGATCGGACCATTGTCCGCGCTGATGCTGACGCCCTGCACCGGATATTGGTCGCGGCTCGGCGCCCAGGCGCGCGCATAGAGCCAAAGCCCCAGCGCCAGCGCTGCGACCACCGCCAGTCCCGCGCCGATGCGGACCAGCAGGCCCCCCAAAGTCACAACCCTGATCGTCCTACCCCTTGATATGCAGCACGCAGATCAGCGTGAACAGCCGACGCGCCGTGTCGAAATCGACCTCGATCTTGCCCTCCAGCCGTTCCTTCAGCATCTCCGCTGCGTCATTGTGGATGCCGCGTCGGGCCATGTCCACCGTCTCGATCTGCTGCGGGGAGGCGTTGCTGATCGCCTGATAATAGCTGTCGCAAATGGCGAAATATTCGCGGATCGGGCGGCGGAACCGGCCCAGCCCTAAGATGATCGCCTCCAGCGGCGTGTCGTCCTGCCGGTTGATTTCGATCACCAGCCGGCCGTCCTCGACCCGCAATATCACCTTGTAGGGACCGGCATAGCCATCGGCATGAACACGCTGTGGCGCGAAGTGATTATCCTCCAGCAGATCGAAGATCGCGATGCGCCGTTCCTGCTCCACATCGGCGTTGCGCCACAGGATCGTGCGCTGGTCCAGCTGGATGTCTATGATGCGCGGATCGGCCATGGTGAAGCGCATAGTCAGTGCGGCGGCGCGCGGCGAAAAGCAAGCGCGACTTATCCACAGATGGTTTCCGCCTTGGCCCTTGCGCGGCGTGCGCACGCGGAGGAAAGAGAGGCCATGGTCGAACTGTTGAAAATCAATCCCGCCGAAAATGCCGGCACCGAATTACCGCGCAATGTGGAGGCCGAAGCCGCGCTGCTGGGCGCGATCATGATCGACAACCGCATTGCCGAGGATGTGCAGCTCAAGATCAAGGCCGAACATTTTTTCGAGCCGCTGCACGGCCGCATCTACGACGCGATCATGCGCCTGCTGGACAAGGATATGATCGCCAATCCGGTGACGCTCAAGCCCATGTTGGACATGGACCCGGCGTTGAAGGAACTGGGCGGGGCGGGTTATCTGGCGCAACTCACCGGCAATGGCGCGGCGCTGATTGGCGCGCGCGACTTCGCGACCCAGATCTACGATCTGGCGCTGCTGCGGGAACTGGTCGCGGTCGGCCGCGAACTGGTGGAAAATGCGCTTGATACCAGCGAGTCGGTCAATCCGCGCGAGCAGATAGAGGCGGCCGAAGTCGCGCTCTACAAAGTGTCGGAGGGCGAGGGTGAGGGCGGTTCGGTCAAAAGCTTCCTCATGGCCTCCACCGCGGCGGTGCAGGTGGCGGAGCGCGCGCTCAACAGTGGCGGCCATGTGTCGGGGATCACCACCGGCATCAACAGCCTGAACGCCAAGATCGGTGGCCTGCACAATTCGGACTTGATGATCCTGGCCGGACGCCCAGGCATGGGCAAGACGTCGCTCGCGACCAACATCGCCTATAACGCCGCGTCCCGCTGGCTGCGCGACAATGCCGACGGCATCCCGGCGGAAAAGAATATGGGGGCCAAGACCGCCTTCTTCTCCCTGGAAATGTCGGCGGATCAGCTAGCGACCCGCGTTCTGGCCGAACAGTCGGGTATCAGCGGCGAAGCGCTGCGCATGGGTAAGATCAGCCGGGCCGACTTCCAGAATCTGTCCCGCGCCGCGCGGGAATTGCAGGAACTGCCGCTGTTCATCGATGATACGCCGGGCCTGACCATCGCCGCGCTACGTACCCGCGCGCGCCGGTTGAAGCGGCGGCACGATATCGGCTTCATCGTTGTGGACTATCTCCAACTGCTCCAGGGCACTGGCCGCGGCAACGAAAATCGCGTCAACGAAATTTCGGAAATTTCGCGCGGTTTGAAGACCTTGGCGAAGGAATTGCATGTCCCGGTGCTGGCGCTCTCGCAGCTCAGCCGTGCGGTGGAGCAGCGCGAAGACAAGCGGCCGCAGCTGTCGGACCTGCGTGAGTCCGGCTCGATCGAGCAGGACGCGGACATGGTCTGGTTCGTATTCCGCGAGGATTATTACGAAGCGGCCAAGGAGCCCAAGCCCGACGACGAGGCAGCCTACGCCACGTGGAAGGAGAATATGGAGCGCATTTACGGCCTGGCGGAGGTCATCATCGCCAAGCAGCGCCACGGCTCCACCGGCCGCATCCGCATGAAGTTCGATGCGAAAATCACGCGATTCTCGGACGTTGCGGACGATAGCTATCAGGATCTGAACTACGAATAGAGTTCGCTGACCGAAGATATCCGTGCGCTTCGAGCGAAGTCGAGAAGCGGCGAGCGCCGGCTTCCCGTTTCTCGACTACGCTCTAAACGAACGGGTAGTAGGATTAGGCCACCTTCGCCCGCGCGGCGACTCGCTTCTCCAGCATCGACAGCGGCATCGCGCCTTCCTCAAGGATGGCGTGGAACTGCTTGAGATCGAACGCCTTACCCTGCGCGGCCATGGCATCAGCGCGGGCCTTCGTCCAGACGCCATGCCCGACCTTGTAGCTGGTCGCCTGACCTGGCTGGGTACAATAGCGTTCAACCTCCCGCTGGCAGCGCGGGCGGGCGAAGCCGGTCTTCTCAACCATATAGTTGGTCGCCTTTTCGCGGCTCCAGCGCTTGGCATGGATGCCGGTATCGACCACCAGCCGCGCCGCGCGAAACAAGAAGGACTGGAGATAGCCTGCCCGGTCGAGTGGCGTCGCATAGCCGCCAAGCTCGTCAGCCAACTGCTCGGCATAGAGCGCCCAGCCCTCGCTGTAGGCGCTCATGAAGGCGGTCTTGCGCAGCATCGGAATATCGCCCGCCGTCTGTGCGGTCGAAATCTGGAGGTGATGGCCCGGCACACCCTCATGATAGGTCAGTGCCGGCAGGCCATATTTGGGCCAGTCACCGACATCCTTCAGGTTGATGAAATAGATGGCAGGGCGCGACCCATCGAGTGCGGCGCGATTATAATAGCCGTTGGACGCGCCATCCTGTATCTCGACGGGCACTGCGCGGATTTCCAAGGCTGTGTCAGGAATGGTGGTGAAGGCATTGGGAAGTTTGGCCTTCATCGCGTCGACATCGCGGTTGAGCTGCGTCAGCAGCGCCAATCGCCCTTCCGCGTTGTCGGCATAGAGCTGCGACGGCTCGGCATTGAGCGCGGCCAGCCGCTCGCCGATCGTGCCCTTGGCATAGCCCGCGTCTTTCAGGATGACGTCGAGCTGGGCGCTGATGTCGGCCACCTGCTCCAGCCCCATGGCGTGGATCTGGTCAGCGGACAGGTCCGTCGTGGTCGCGCTCTTGAGCGCTGCGGCGTAGATTTCGTCACCGCGCGGCGTGCGCCATACGCCATCGCCCGCAGCCGTCCCGCCTTTCAGCGCCTCTATCGCCGCGATCTGTTCGTCCAGTGCGGGATAGATGGATTTTTCTACCACGGCCGACGCCTGCGCCTGCCAGTCGCCTGTAATGCCCTTTGCCTCGGCGCGCTTGACCAGCGACTGCACCATGGAGCTTTCAGCGGCCGGTTGCCCACGCAGTTTCTTCATTTGGCCCAGGGTCAGGTCGAGCGACCAGCCCGGCGCCAGATAGCCGCGCGCCGCTTCGTCCCGCTGGAGCGCGGTGTCGGTGCGCAGGTTGCGGGCGAAAGCGTCGAGCCGCGCGATATAGGCATCGCAATCGGCCGCGACGTTGATGGTGTGGGCGGTGTTCAGGAAATCGGGCGTCGAAAAATAGCTGCCGCCCTGCTGGAAGATGCGATAGGGGCGCACCGCGCTGTTGAGGCCGAATTTGGCAGGCGCGACGGTCTGCTGGTCCAGCGCATAGAGGATGACGTCAAGGTTCAGTCGCTGCGCGTCGGACAAGCTCGCTCTCTTATAACTGTCCAGTTCCTTAATCGCGGCCTGGGTCGCGGCCAGCTTTTTCAGCATCGCCGACTTGCTATTGTCGTCTAGCTGGCTCTTCGCCCCCGCACGCGCGCCTTTGTCCAGGCCCAGGCTGGTGACGAAGCTAGGCGACATATCCAACTGCCGCTCGAAAATGGCGGCGAAAGCGGCCGACAGCCGTGCGTCATCGCTGCCCTGCGCAAAGGCGCGCGGGGCGGCGACAGTGAGCGCGACGGCGCCGGTGGAAAACAGAAAATCGCGACGGTCCATGGGATGCTCCCTTATCTCTCGATAAGGGAGACTTTTAAGCCGGCGAGGCGATCCGTCCAGAGGCTTGTAATAATGTTGCGTGCATTTTTCCCGCCGTGGGCAGCGTCGTCGCCGCTGGCGTCAGCAGATGCGCTTCGAGCAGGTCCAGGATATGGCTGTCCTCCTGCGCGTCGAATTTGCGCGCGAACAGGTCGGGGCTGAGCGTCAACCGCAGCGCGTCGCGGGTGACGAAGGTGCGGGGGCGCAGCTTGATGTCGCCATCGGGAATCCAGTCGATCGTGCGCAGATCGTCATTGGCCACCTTGCCGCCCGAAAAGGCGTTCATCATCAGCGTCTGGAAAAAGCCTTCATCGGCGATCAGCGTGCGGCGATAAAATTGCTTGAAGCGCCGCGCGGCAGGATCGTAGCAGGCAAAGGCGCAGAATGCGCGCGTCACCGCTTTCCACTGGGTGCCGATGTGAGGCGTGATTCCGGCCATCGGGCGGCGGCGCACGCCGGTCCGCACGATGCGGTTGAAGGCTTCGAGGAAATAATGGCTAAGCCTGTTCATCGTGTCGGGGCGGGCGGCCTGCTGCGGAACATTGCGGATGAACTCGGTGCCGTCATGGCTGGCCAGATAGTCGGCGATATAGGCCTGAGACTTGAGCGGGAAATCCTGACCGCTCAGGTTGATGAAATAGCGCCAGTCAGCGTTCATTTCCAGCAATTTGGCCATGCCGCGCAACTCGGCATCGACCAGGCTGTATCCGCCCCACAGCATCTTGCGCGATGGTAATAAGGCGACGTTAATATAGGGTTTGAGGAAGGCGGCGATGTCAGCCGTCATCTCAGATCCCGACCGTTGATCGACATGGATCAGATACTGGTTACCCGGCACATAAATGGCCTGGAACATGCGCTTGAACTGTTCTGGAAAGCGATGGACGAGGATGAGATAGGCGATCATGCAGGGCGTACTCCATCGGGCACGCATCAAGGTCGATCGACCGATGCGGTGCAGGTGTTTCCAGCCTTTTGGAAAATGATCGAACCCAGGTTCGACCGACACAAGGGGTGAGGTCGAAGCGAGGCCGCCCCGGTCCTATGCCGTGAGCGGCATATGGGGACGATAGAGTTTGATTGTTAGGGGGCGCTCGACTGAGGCAGCCCGACGGGCAAGTGTGTGGCCATGTAGGGGCTGGACACTCGCCGCCGTCAGAAGACCGGCTGGTTGGCCGGATCTTCGGGATCGATAACGGGTATCGGCGTCACCGGCGAATGGATGCCGCATTCCACCTTGTCCCATCCGCGCCAGCGGCCTGCGCGCGGGTCTTCCCCCGGCATCACCTTCGACGTGCAGGGTTCGCAACCGATCGACAGATAGCCTTGGGCTTCGAGCGGATGGCGGGGCAGATCATGCTCGGCGAAATAGGCCTCTAGGTCGGCCTTGTTCCAGTCGCCCAGCGGATTGAGTTTCAGCCGGCCATCTTCGACCTCGAACCGCGGCAGGTTCTGGCGCGTCACTGACTGGAACGCCTTGCGGCCGGAAATCCAGGCGTCCAGGCCGTCCTTGGCGCGCTTCATCGGCTCGACCTTGCGGATTTCGCAGCAGCCGTCCGGATCGTAGGACCAGCGCAGCCCCGTCCCGTCCTTGTTGGCGATGACATCGGCGATCGGCGTCACCGTGCGGCTGTCTGTAAAGCCCATCCGTTTGATAAGCGTGTCGCGATAGTTGAGTGTTTCCGCGAACATCTTGAGCGTATCGACGAAGATCACCGGGACGGTAGGATCGGCCTTTGCCACCAGATCGAGCAGCACTGCGCTTTCCGTGCCGAAGGAGGAGACGACGGCGACATTGCCGGCCAGCCCTTCTGCAAACACGGTCTTGAGCATGGTGATCGTGTCGATGCCCTCGAACCGCGCATTGAGCGCGTCGGCCTGCGCTTGGGTAAAGGCGGGGCGGGTGTCGATCAGGTCGATCTGGCGGGCAGGTTCAGCCACTGATTTTCTCCGGGTGCCGCTTGGCCCAAACCGGGGTGCGGCCATCGATCGCCTTCTGATAGACGTCGGCATAACGATGGAGCGCGCGGTCCACGGCGGCGTCGTCCAGCGGCTTGGCAGGATGGAAACTGTCGAAACCGCAACGGCGCATCGCGTTGATCTGATCGACCAGCACGTCACCCACGGCGCGCAATTCCCCTTGATAGCCCGATTCCCGCAGGATACGGGCCGCCGAATAGCCGCGCCCGTCGCCATAAGCGGGGAAGTTCACCTCGACCAGCGAGAGCCGGTCCAGATAGGGAAGCAATTCGCGCGCATCCTCGCCCGCTTCGATCCGCACCGCGGTCGAGTTGGACTGACCGGTGAAGGCTTCGACGGTGACCGAGGGTTCCTGCGTGGCGTCACCATCGCGGAAGGACAGGAACTCAACCATAGATTGCCTCCTTAAACGGCTTCATGCCAAGGCGGCGATAGGTGTCGAGGAAGCGTTCGCCGCTTTCACGCTGCGCTAGATAGAGGTCGGTGACCTTCTCGATCGCATCGACCACGCCATCCTCCGAAAAGCCCGGCCCGGTGATCTGGCCCAGCGAGGCGTCCTCCGCGCCCGAGCCGCCCAGCGACAATTGGAAATTCTCAACGCCGCGGCGATCGACGCCCAAGATGCCGATATGCCCGGCATGATGGTGGCCGCAGGCATTGATGCAGCCCGAAATCTTGAGCTTCAATTCACCCAGTTCGGCCTGACGCTCCGCCGCGGCAAAACGCTGCGCGATCTTCTGCGCCAGCGGAATCGACCGGGCATTGGCGAGTGCGCAATAGTCCAGGCCAGGGCAGGCGATGATGTCGGTGATGAGATCGAGATTCGCTTCGGCCAGCCCGGCTTCCTCCAGCTTCTGCCAGATGGCGTAGAGGTCCGCCTTCTTCACATGCGGCAGGACCAGGTTCTGCGCATGGGTGACGCGCAGTTCGTCGAGTGAATATTGCTCGGCAAGGCTGGCGACCAGTTCGATCTGCTCGGCCGACGCATCGCCGGGAATGCCGGTCAGCGGCTTCAGGCTGATATTGACGATCGCATAGCCGGGCGCCTTGTGCATCGCGACCTGACGATCGATCCACAAAGCGAAGGCGGGATCGCTGCGGTCGATCGCTTCGGACAGGCCGGCTTCGTATGTAGGCGGCGCGAAGAAGGCGCGGATGCGGTCCAGTTCCTCGACCGGCGGGTTGAGGCCAAGCGTCCGCATATGCGCAAACTCTTCCTCGACCTGGCGCTTATATTCCTCGACGCCGATCTCATGGACAAGGATCTTGATGCGCGCCTTGTACTTATTATCGCGGCGGCCATAGCGGTTATACACGCGCAGGCAGGCCTCCAGATAAGAAATGATCTCATCTTCCGGCACAAAGGCGTTGATAAGCGGTGCCACCATCGGCGTGCGACCCATGCCCCCGCCGGCATAGACTTCCGCGCCGATGGCGCCGTTCCGCTCCACCAGCTTCAAGCCAATGTCGTGCAGACGCATCGCCGCCCGATCATCGTCGCTGGCGATCACGCAAATCTTGAACTTGCGCGGCAGATAAGTGAATTCCGGGTGGAAGCTCGACCATTGGCGCAGCAATTCGGCCCAAGGGCGCGGGTCCGCCACCTCGTCGGCGGAAACGCCGGCATATTGGTCTGAACTGATGTTGCGGATGCAATTGCCTGACGTCTGGATGGCGTGCATCTCCACCGTGGCCAGTTCGGCCAGGATGTCGGGCGCGTCGGCCAGCTTGATCCAGTTATATTGCAGGTTCTGGCGCGTGGTGAAGTGGCCATAGCCCTTATCATATTTCGCCGCGATCTCGCCCAGCTTGCGCATCTGCCTGCCGCTGAGCGTGCCGTAGGGGATGGCGACGCGCAGCATATAGGCGTGGAGTTGCAGATACAGGCCGTTCATCAGCCGCAATGGCTTGAACTGGTCCTCGGTCAGCGCGCCGGTCAGGCGGCGCTGCACCTGGTCGCGAAATTCCTCGACGCGGGCGTCGACGATGGACTGGTCGTAGCTGTCATAGCGATACATGGTTCAGATCACCCAGTTGCCGGCATCGGCGTCGTTCGGTTTCAGCATCAGGTCGGGACGCACGGTCGGGCCGAGCGCGCGAATGCGGTCCTTGATATGGGCCGGGCGCACGCCATCGTCAGAGACAGTCGCGTCGATCACATAGGCACCAACCACACGCAGAGCGGCTTCCTCGGTCCGGGCAAGGTCGTCGCCGCGTTCGCCCACATCGGCGCTGTCGCCGACCTGGCGCGACCAGCCGTCGCCCGCCCACCAGATGACGTCGCCACTCACAAGATCGTTGCCGGTCAATATTTTCACGAACGCATCTCCGAAATACTCTCCCCTTTGGCCGTCCAGTCCGCCAGCACATCGTGCGCCAGCGCATGGGCCGCCACGTCGCCGACTACGATCAGCGCCGGACTTTTGACCTGTTCGCGCGCCACCATGTCGCCCAGGTCGGCGAGCAGGGTGCGCAGCGTCCGCATATCGGCGCGCGTGCCATTTTCCAGCACAGCGACCGGGATCGCAGGGGACACGCCGTCCGCCATCAACTTGTCGGCGATCGCAGTGGCGGTGGCGACACCCATATAGATGACGAGCGTGCGGCCTTTGCCCGCCAGGCCCGACCAGTCCTGATCGGTCAATCCCTTGCACTGGCCAGCGACGAAAGTGACCGCGCTCGACGCATCGCGATGGGTCAGTGGCAATTGCGCCGTCGCGGCGCTGCCGATTGCGGCACTGATGCCGGGCACAACCGCGACCGGCACGCCAGCGGCGCGGCAGGCATCGACTTCCTCGCCACCTCGGCCGAAGATGAACGGATCGCCGCCCTTCAGGCGCACGACGCTGCGGCCTTCGCACGCCAGGTCCACCAGCAGCGCGTTGATCGCTTCCTGCGGCATGGAATGGCGGCTGCGCTGCTTGGCGACGGAGATCAGTTCTGCGTCCGGCGATGCCAGCGCCAGAATAGCGTCCGACACCAGCCCGTCATGGACGATGACGTCGGCCTGCGCGATCAGGCGCGCGGCCTTGATGGTCAGCAGGTCCGGATCGCCCGGTCCCGCGCCTACCAAATATACTGTCGAAGATGCTGTATCAGCCATGTTGGGCAGATGGCGAAAGCGCCGCCAAAGTTCAATTCAGAATGGGTATGGCGGGGACTAGGAAATGTTTTGCCCTTATGGCCATCAATCGCCCATGGCGCTCACATCGATGTCCTTGAGGCCGACGCCGATCGAGGCGCGCGGCGTTTCGATTTCCGCCGATACGACCGGATAGGCGCAATAATCGGCGGCATAATAGGCGCTGGGCCGGTGGTTGCCGGAAATGCCCGTGCCGCCGAAGGGTGCGGAGGAGGAGGCGCCGTTGGTCGGCCTGTTCCAGTTGACCACGCCGGCGCGGACATTGGCCCAGAACTGGTTATATTGTTCGGGCGATCCGCCGATCAGCGATGCGGAAAGGCCATAGCGGGTGTTGTTGGCCTCCGCGATCGCATCGCCGAAATCCGCAACGCGGATGACCTGGAGCAGCGGGCCGAACAATTCTACATCCGGCCGCTCCTTCATGGCGGTAACGTCAATGATCGCGGGGCTAAGGAAGGGCAGGCCCTTATGCGGCCGCACCATATGCTTGATCGGCCTGCCACCATTGCTCATCAGATAGAGGAAGCTCTCGGTCAGCCCGTCCGCGGTCGGATTGTCGATCACAGGGCCCATATAGGGGGTAGGATCGGCATGGGGATGATCCACGATCAGCCGGTCGGCCAGCTTCTTGACCTCCGCGATCAGCCGGTCGGCGATGCTGTCGCGCACGATCAGGCGGCTTGCGGCGGTGCAGCGCTGGCCGCTGCTTATGAACGCCGATTGCACCACCAGCGTCGCGGCGGCGTTGATTTCCGGCGTGTCCCACACGATGATCGGGTTATTCCCGCCCATTTCCAGCGCCAATATCTTCGACGGCTGCGCGGCATATTGGCGGTTGATCGCGATGCCGGTCTGGGCCGATCCGGTGAAGAGGATGCCGCCGACATCGGGATGAGCGCCAAGCGCTTTGCCTACATCCGGGCCGCCGAGCAGCAGGCGGATCGCATCCACCGGCACCCCCGCCTCATGATATAGCTTGACCAGCATCTCGCCCACCGCAGGCGTCTTTTCCGACGGCTTGAACACCACCGCGTTCCCGGCCAGCAGGGCCGGGATGATATGGCCGTTAGGCAAGTGCGCAGGGAAATTATACGGGCCAAGCACCGCCATCACGCCATGGGGCTTGTGCCGCACTGACTGGCGCGCGCCCAGCGCCGCTTCCAGCCGGCGCTGTCCGGTGCGTTCGGAATAGGCGGCGACACTGACATCCACCTTGCCCATCACCGCTTGCACTTCGTTGCGGGCGTCCCATAACGGCTTGCCGGTTTCGCGCGCGATCAGGTCCGCCAGCGCATCTTCCTGCCGCCGCACGACATTGACGAAGCGGCGCAGCGTTTCGATGCGATAGGCGATGGGTTGCGCCGCCCATTTGGGCCAAGCGGCGCGGGCGCGTGAAACCTCTGCATCGACGTCGCCCGTCTCGCCCTGCCAGAGCAGAGCGCCGGTGGCGGGTTCGTGGGATGTAAGCGGCGCGACCATTTGGAGCGGGTATGACCGAAATTGGTTAAGGAAAGAAGAGGGATGCGCCCTCAACTTGTCGCACTCAGGCAGGAGGGCTGGGCGCGTCGCCAAGCGCCTCCCCCATCCGCCGGATCGCCGCGACTTTGGCGTGGAGGGGCGTCCAGTCGTCATCCTTGTCGATGGCGCTCCAGATCGCCTCCACCTCCTCGATAGGCATGGAGCAGGGCGCTTCGTCCGACCAATAGGGATGCGCCTTCGCGCCGGGAACAGCGGTGAAAGCCGTGATCGCCTCGCAAAATGGCGCCCAGGCGGCATCGCCGTAGTTTGCGCCATCCCGCGCGATGCCGCCGCGCCAGTCATGGAAAAAGCGATCAATGGGTGTGCCGGTCGTTATCATGCCCCGCACGGCCGCCTCGATCATTGCGCCCGGCTCTGCACCCTCTACACCCAGCCGCCAGCAGAAACGCCGCTGCATGGCGTCGCCATAGACTGCCGGGAATCGCTCCAGCTGCTCGATCAGCGCCGGCGCCTCCACAAGCGGACGGAGGGATACGGCCAGCTGCGCGACATCCCAATGTATGGCTTCGGCTTGGCGGCCGAAGGCGTAAAGCCCCTGATGATCGAAATAGGCGGCGGTGAAACTGGCGTCCCACAATGGGGTGAAGCGCCAGGGGCCGTAATCAAAACTCTCGCCCGTCACATTGATATTGTCGCTGTTGAGCACGCCATGCACGAACCCCGCGACCATATAGCTGGCCGCGAGGTCGGCGGTGCGTTCGACCACCCGACCCAGCAATTGCGCGGGCGGATTGTCGCCTGGTGTTTCGCCATAGAGGCGGGTGAGGGCATAGTTGGTCAGCTTTTCCAGCAGCGCCTTGTCGTCATGAAAGGCCGCGCGCTGGAACGATCCGATGCGGATGTGGGAATGGCTGAGGCGTATCATCGCCGCGCCGCGGGTGGGGGAAGGTTCATCGTTCCGCTCCAACGCCTCGCCCGTCTCGATAATCGAAAAGGTCTTGGAGGTGTTGACGCCCAGCGCCTCCAGCATCTCGGTCGCCAATATCTCGCGCACGCCGCCTTTCAAAGTCAGGCGGCCGTCGCCAAAGCGGCTATAGGGTGTCTGGCCCGATCCCTTGGTGCCCAGGTCGAGCAACCGGCCGGCTCCATCGCGCAATTGCGCGAAAAGGAATCCGCGTCCATCGCCGATGTCGGGATTATAATGGCGGAACTGATGACCATGATAGCGCAGCGCCAATGGGCGGGGCAGGCTGCCCTCCAGCGGCACGAAACGGCCGAAATGCGCGATCCATTCCGCGTCACTCAAGCCGTCCAGCCCTACAGAGGCGGCGGCCCGATCGTTGCGGTAACGCAGGATCGTCTGCGGAAAGTTCGCCGCCGCCACCGGATCGCCGATGTCGGGCATCAGCGTGTCGATTTCGGTGGCGGGGCGATATTTGGCGGCTTGCGACGTGTGGTTCATAAGGCAATATGGGGGCAGGTCACCTGAAGGATCAAGTTTGAGCGGCTATAGCGATGGATATTGGTGGTCGCCCGACGGGTTGCGGCTCCATTATCGGGATTATCCTGCCAACAGGGCTGGGGCCGATGACGGTCGTCCGCCCTTGCTCTGCCTGCCGGGGCTGACCCGCAATGCCCGCGATTTCGAACCGCTCGCCCGCAGGCTGGCTGGCGAGTGGCGTTTGATCTGCCCGGACATGCGCGGCCGCGCCGAAAGCGCCTATGCCAAGGACGCGATGACCTATGTCCCGCTGACCTACTTGCAGGATATCAGCCGCTTGCTGGCCGATCTCGCCATCACCCGCTTCGTCGCGGTCGGCACGTCACTGGGCGGCGTCATCACCATGTTGATCGCCGCGACCCACAAGGAGTGGCTGGCCGGCGCACTGCTCAATGATGTCGGTCCGGTGTTGGACGAAGGCGGACTGGCGCGCATCCGATCCTATGTCGGGGTCAACCAGTCGCATCCCACCTGGGTCCATGCGGCCCGCGCGCTGGCGGAAGCCAATGCGGATGTCTTTCCCAATTATGATCTGGAACAATGGCTGGCCATGACCAAGCGGCTTTATCGCTTGAACAGCGGAGGGCGCGTGGTGCTGGACTATGACATGAAGATCGCCGAACCAATCCGCGCCATGGGCAGCGAGGCGGGCGTCGATATGTGGCCGGTGATGCAGGCGTTCCGGGGCATCCCGACCCTGTTGCTACGCGGCGAACGATCCGACCTGCTGAGTGAAGCCACGGCGCAGCGCATGGCGGACGGGATCGGCGACAGCGTCGAACTGACGACCGTGCCGGACGTCGGCCATGCCCCGGCGCTGGACGAACCAGAGAGCATCGCCGCGATCGACCGGCTTTTAGCCCGCGTCCTGCATGGTTGAGCGGCCGCATATTCTCCATGTCCATGGCAGCTTCACCCTGGGCGGCAAGGAAGCACGTGCCGTGCGGTTGATGAACATCTGGGGCGACAAGGCGCGGCACAGCATCGTCAGTGCCGATCCCGCAGCCATGGGCGCGCGGGATGCGATCGAACCGGGAATCGATGTCGATTTCCCAGACGGGCCATCTTTCGCGGGCAAGCCTGGGCTGGCTCGCTACAGGGGCATTACCGCCTTCCTCAAGCGATTCGACCTGGTGCTGACCTATAATTGGGGATCGATGGATGCGGTCATGGCGCATCGGCTGGCGGGCGCATCGGCCGGCCTGCCGCCGCTGATCCATCATGAGGACGGGTTCAACGCCGACGAAACCGTGCGGCTGAAGACCAAGCGCAACCTGTTTCGTCGCGTTGCGCTGCAACGCGCGCATGGGATGGTGGTGCCGTCGGTGCGGCTTGAAGGTATAGCGCGCTCCGTGTGGAAGCAGTCGTCGGGCAAGGTGCATCTGATCCGCAACGGCATCGACGTCGCCCGCTATGCCGCGCCGCCTGCGGCGGACGCCATACCCGGTCTCGTCCGTACACCAGGTAAGTTGCTGGTCGGCACGCTGGCGGGGTTGCGGCCGGTTAAGAATATCCCGCGCCTCGTCCGCGCTGTGGCCGCGCACAAGGATCGGCTGCAACTGGTGGTGGTCGGCGAGGGGCCAGAGCGCGACGCGATCCTGGCCCAGGCCGCAGCGCTTGGCCTGGACGACATTCATATGGCCGGGTTCATGGACCGCCCGTGGCGCTTCATTGGCCTGTTCGATATTTTTGCTTTGTCGTCCGACAGCGAGCAATTCCCGATCTCGCTGGTGGAGGCGATGGCGGCGGGCGTCCCTGCCGCGTCCATGGATGTTGGCGACGTCGCCAACATGGTCGCCCCGGCAAACCGGCCCTTCGTTGTGCCTGACGAACAGGGGCTGGCGCACGCGTTGGGGACGCTGGCTGGCGATGCTGATCTGCGCGCCCGACTGGGCGCCGCCAACCGCGTCCGTGCGACGCGGGATTATGCCGAAGCCGACATGGTAAACGCTTATGCACGCCTGTACGGGGAGGCTCTGGCCAGCCCCACGATTTTGCGCTAGGGCGCGCGAAATTCGTCATAGACAGCCAAAGCTGCTATAGGGTCGCTTTTAACCCGGTCGAGGGGCCGGGCCGTTTGTGCAGGAGATGTCGTTGTTCAAGGGGTTGAAGCCTATCGTCTATGGCGGCCGTGAAGTCTGGCCGATAGTCGAGGGTGGCAAAGGCGTTGCCGTGTCCAACCATGCCAGTTCCGGCGCCTGGGCCGCCGCCGGCGGCATCGGCACCGTTTCAGCGGTCAATGCCGACAGCTATGACAGTTTCGGCAACGTCATCCCCCAGATATATCACGGCCGCACTCGCCGCGATCGCCATGAGGAACTGGTCGCCTATGCCATTGACGGCGCGGTCGAACAGGTAAAGCGCGCCTATGAGATCGCCGGGGGCAAGGGCGCGATCAACATCAACGTGCTGTGGGAAATGGGCGGTGCGCAGCGCATCCTGCACGGCGTTCTGGAAAAGACCAGGGGCATGGTGGCGGGCGTTACCTGCGGCGCAGGCATGCCCTACAAGCTGTCCGAGATCGCGGCGTCCTACAATGTCAGCTACCTCCCCATCGTGTCTTCCGGCCGCGCTTTCCGCGCGCTGTGGAAGCGCGCTTATTCCAAGGCGTCGGAATGGCTGGCGGCGGTGGTCTATGAAGATCCCTGGCTCGCGGGTGGCCATAACGGCCTGTCCAACGCCGAAGACCCTAAGGTGCCGCAAGACCCCTATCCCCGCGTCAAGGCGCTGCGCGATACGATGCGCGAAGGCGGCATTTCGGACGATGTGCCGATCGTGATGGCGGGCGGCGTCTGGGCGCTCAAGGACTGGAACGACTGGATCGACAATCCTGAACTGGGGGCGATCATGTTCCAGTTCGGTACCCGGCCGCTGCTGACGCAGGAAAGCCCGATTCCACAGGAATGGAAAGACCGGCTGACCCAGCTTAATCCCGGCGACATATTGCTGCATAAATTCTCGCCGACCGGATTTTACAGCTCGGCGGTGCGCAACCCTTTCCTGCGCCAGCTGGAAGCGCGGTCGGAACGGCAGATACCGTTCAGCACCGAACAGGCGGGCGACCATACCCACCAGCTCGACGTGGGCGTGAAGGGCAAGAATTTCTGGGTTACGCTGGGCGACCTCAACCGCGCGCGCGAATGGGTGGGGCAGGGCTTCGCCGCAGCGCTCAAGACGCCAGACAATACGCTGGTGTTTGTGGGCGAAGAGGAAAAGAACGTCATCCGCAAGGATCAGACGGACTGTATGGGCTGCCTTAGCCAATGTTCCTTCTCGTCCTGGATGGACAGCGAAACCAACTCGACCGGCCGCCTGGCCGATCCGCGCAGCTTCTGCATTCAAAAGGCGTTGCAGGAGGCGGTGCATGGCGGCGACCTCGACCAGAATCTGATCTTTGCGGGCCATGGCGCCTATAAGTTCAAGCAGGACCCCTTCTATTCCAACGGTTTCGTGCCGACCGTGAAGCAACTGGTCGACCGTATCCTGACCGGCGATTGATGGCGTCGGGGATGATCGGGGATATGCAGGGTCTGGCGGTGCTGCGGTATGACACGCCGCATTTCGATATCGTGCAGCCGGGACAATTCGTGCTCTGCGCTGTTTCCGGCGCGCGAATAGATCTGGAAGACCTGAAATATTGGAGCGCCGAGTTCCAGGAAGCCTATCGCGGACCGGCGGAGGCGACTCGGTCCTTCCTCCAGCATCGCGGGCCGGACTTTAGGTAGATAACGATCGTTAAAGCGGCAGGCTTTGGCACTCGCAGGCGGGTTCGACCTACTGCAACCCGTTTCAAGGGGCAGTGAACGTCGGTTCAGCGACATAACAGGGCTGTTGATCGCAACTTTGCTGTTCCGATACGGTGAAAAATGCTGTAATCCTTTCAAAGAGACGACGCAGATCGTCCCACATGGAAGGATGTTTTTCTGATGTCTCGTATCGACGTCTTTGGTGATCGTATTTGCATCGTGTCGAGCCTGCTGATTGTGGGTTGGTTCCTCTACAGCACGATCTTCTGATCCCTGCGCGGGCACGCTCGCTTGTTGGCGCGCTGCATTGCGGTCAGCCGTATCAGCGGTCAGCCGTATTAACAGATATGTCTTCGCGCGCCTGCGCGCCGGCGCATGACATATGCGCCCTGCGATCCTGCATTTGGAGCCGATATGTTCAGCCACATCATGGTGGGTGCCAACGACACCGCGGCGTCCAAGACCTTCTATGACGCCACATTCCGGGCGATCGGAGCAAAGCCAGGCTTTTACGACGACATGGGTCGTGTCATTTATATGCATGACAATGCCCTGTTCCTGTTGACCAAGCCGATCGACGGCGCGTCGGCCTGCCACGCCAATGGGGACACCATCGGCTTCGCCATGGCCTCGCCCGAACAGGCGGACGCCTGGCACGCGGCGGGTATGGCAGCAGGCGGCATCGCATGCGAAGATCCGCCGGGGGTGCGTGAAGGTGGCTTTGGTAAGCTCTATCTTGCCTATTTGCGCGATCCAGCGGGCAACAAACTGTGCGGGCTGCATCGCATCGGCTGATCCGGCTCCGGCTGTGTTCGGGTTGCACGGCCAAGCCGGACTGGCCGCACCCCAAGCAAAGCTATTTCGACTTTCTCAACCGAATCGATAGATAGAGTCGCGAGCGTGATGCTCCGCGGCTTTTGAAGGATGTCAGCTTGCTCCGCGTCAACAACGGCTAAAGCGCACGGTGCCGAAGCGACGACGCCAGGTTTCGTGTTCCCTTGCTTTGAGGAGAAGACGATGACTCGCACAACCACACGCCCCCGCCAGACCCATCGTACCCCGACGGACGGCCATGTCTATCTGCCCCATTCGTCCTGGGCCCGCGTCGAACGCAAATCGACCACGACCCCTGCGATCGCGCCGGATGATTTCTGGGCACGGCTGGGGCTTTGATTCCACGCCGTCTGGAAAGCTGTGAATTGAGTTGCCCGCGCCGCCCGGCTGTCCCGTCGATGGTGCGGGCAATTGTCTCAAACGGTCAAGCCGTTGACTGGCACGGCCGTTACACCGCCAGCTTCAAAACTGGCGATGGGATAGGCACAATAGTCGGCGGCGTAATAGGCGCTGGGGCGGTGATTGCCCGATGCGCCCAAGCCGCCAAAGGGCATGTTGCCCGCGGCACCTGTGGTCGGCCGGTTGCGGTTGACCACGCCGGCGCGGCTTTCCTCGACCACGCGCTGCCATAGCGCTTCGTCCTGCGAGATGAGTCCGGCGGACAGGCCGAAGCTGGTGGCGTTGGCGGCGGCGATCGCGGCGTCGAAGTCGGGCACGCGGATGACCGTGAGCACCGGTGCGAAAATCTCGGCATCGGGCGCGTCGACCCCGGTCAGGTCGAGCAGGGCGGGCGTGACGAAGGCGGCGCTGCGGCCTTGGACGCCTTCAAAGGCGCGAATGATTCGCCCGCCGCGCGCGATCAGGTCGCTGACGGCGCGATGTGATGCGGCGGCGGCCTGGTCCGACACCAGTGGTCCCATGAAGGCGTCGCCCGGCTCGTTCCAAGCGGCGATCGGGAGTTGTGCGGCGAGTGTCGCAGTCGCCTCCACGATCGCGTCGCCGACCCCGCCTTCCGGCACGATCAGGCGGCGGGCGCAGGAACAGCGCTGGCCGGTGGTGATGAAAGCGGAATTGACGATGATCGAGGCGGCGGCGTCCGGGCTGTCCCAGGCGATCAGCGGATTATTGCCCCCCAGTTCCAATGCCATGATGACATGCGGCCGATCGACCAGCGCCCGGCGCAGCGCCGCACCGGCGCCCGCCGATCCGGTAAAGAGCAAGCCGTCGATATCGCCAGTCACCAGTGCCTCGCCGGTGGCGCGGCCGCCCTGAACCACGGTCAACAGCCCATCGGGCAGGCCCGCCGCCGCCCAGGCGTCTGCCATCGCTGCGCCGGTGGCGGGAGCGATCTCGGATGGCTTGAACACCACCGCATTGCCAGCGATCAGGGCCGGGACGATATGGCCGTTGGGCAGGTGGCCGGGGAAATTATAGGGGCCAAGCACTGCCATCACGCCATGACCGCGATGGCGCAGCACTGCGCGGCCGAAGGGCGTGTCGGCGGCGCGCTCGCCGGTGCGTTCGGCATGGGCCTTGATCGACACATCGACCTTGGCGATCATCGACCCGATTTCGGCGTCGCTTTCCCAAAGCAGCTTGCCCGTCTCGCGCGAGATGAGTTCGGCCAGCGCCGCGCGCCTTTCCCCCAGCACCTGCGCATAGCGGCGGGCAATGGCGATGCGGTCGTCTTGCCGAAGGGCGCGCCAGGCGGGCAGGGCGGCGCGGGCGGTGGCGATGGCGCGGTGGCAATCGTCGGCGCTCGCGACCGGGCCTTCCCAGACCAGTTCGCGTGACGCAGGATCGAAGGATTGAAGCATCGGGCTCACCGTGCCGCGCTTTCTTGCGCACTCGTCATCGCGAATATGCCGGTGGCGTTGCCGGTGTCGAAAGCAAGGTCGAGCCTGCCGGTTGCAGGGTCGATATCGCGGCTGATAAATTCGTAGAAGGAGCCGGGCACCTGCCGCAATTCCCCGTCGGCGAAGAGCCGTTCGACGCCGTCGGCGCGGAAGGCGGTCTGGCGCACCCGGCCGGTCGCAGAGACCTCCAGCTTGGCCTTCATCGGGCGATCCTCTGCTTTGAGCCGCTCGGCAAGGGCGGCGACATCGGCCACCCGGTCGGTGGCATGGTTGAAGCCGTTACCCTCCGTCGCGATCCAGGCGGCCTCGTTGGAGCGGGACAGAAGCAGTTGATAATCGGCGAAATCGGGCGCGTCATGCTGCCGGTCGAAGGCGGAGAGGATGACTGGTAACGCGGCGATTGCGTCAACGAGTTGGACAGCTTCTCCGGCTTCATAGCGCGCCAGCACGGCCTTCGCCTGATCGTCCAGCGGATCGCGCGACGTGCCGAAGACGCGGGCCGCGGCCTCGACAAATTCTGGGTCGAACCGATCGACATGCAGTTCTGACAGGAAGAATTGCGGGATGGCTTCGGGGAAGTCGATATGGCGGTAGGCGCGGCCCGTCATCTTCAGCCGGTCGAGTGGATAGATGGCCGCCATCGCATAACCCAAAGGCAGGAAGATGCGGGTGAAGGCGTCCTCGCCGCCGGGCAGGGCGCCGGTCGGGCCATTGGGGAAGCGGATCGAGCGCAGCGCGCCATGGTCGAACACCACCTTGCCGCCGCGCGCCAATGTGTCGGTGACATAGGCGTCGCCGCTCGGCACTCGGCGCAGCAGGTCGGCAAACAGGGCGACGTTCAGCGCCATGGCGAAGGTGGCGCGCGACACGGTGTCGCCCCGCTGCGCCAGCAGGGCGGGATCAATCGCCAGCCTGTCCAGCGTTTGGCGGCCGGCCTCTTCGCCCAGGGTCGCAACGACCAATGTCTCTATGCTGCCCATATTCTCAATCGACATGACATGCTCCGGGATGACAGCGCGCTTATGCCAGGATAGGCAGGATATTCAAAATGGCGACCTGTCATTTGTTGATGCGAGTTTGGAATGAATGGATCGCGCAAATATCTGCCGCCAATGCAGGCGCTGACCGCGTTCGAGGCGGCGGTGCGCCATGGCGGCTTTTCGCGTGCGGGTGAGGAGATCGGCCTGACCCAGAGCGCGGTCAGCCGCCAGATTGCGCAGTTGGAGGATTGGTTGCAGACGCCTTTGTTCGACCGCATCGGGCGGCGGGTGCGGTTGAACGAAGCGGGGCGGGCCTATGCCGACGAGCTGTTGCCCGCGCTTGACGTCATCCGCCGCGCAACGGCGCGCGCCTCTGCACGGCCGTCGCAAACCGCGCTGCGGGTCGCGACGCTGCCCAGCTTCGGGATGCGCTGGCTCGCGCCGCGCCTGCCGCAACTCACCGCGCGCCATCCCGATCTGGTGATCGACTTCGCCGCCCGCTCGCAACCCTTCGACTTCGGGCATGAGGATTTCGATGCAGCTGTCCATTTTGGTGTCGCAGCGGATTGGCCCGGCGTCGCGATGGACTTTCTGTTCCGCGAGGAAGCGGTGCCGGTCTGCGCCCCGGCCTGGCTCGCCGCGCACCCCTTACGCGAACCGGCCGACCTGCTGCGCGCGCCGCTGCTTAGCCAAACGTCGCGACGCGACGCGTGGACGCGTTGGCTGACGGCGGCGGGGGTGGATGCGTCGGCGCTCGCGCCGCGGGCGGCCTATGAGCATTTCCTGATGCTGGCGCAGGCCTGTGCAGCTGGAGGCGGCGTGGCGCTGATCCCCAGTTTCCTGATCCAGCCGGAACTGGAGGCTGGGACGCTGGTCATCCCCTTCGCCCGGCCGCTGTCGAGCGAGCAGGCCTATTATCTGGTCTATCCGACCGGCGCGCTGGGGGCCGGGCCACTGGCTCAGTTTCGCGACTGGATGGTGGAGCAGGCGCGGGGCGCCTGAACCCTCAATTCTTCTTGGGCATGCAGTCCGCACCGGCGGCCTTGATCGCGCCGCACAGGCGCGCGGCGTCGGTGCCGCTGGCGAGCGGCCCGGCCTGGAGCCGGGTCACGGCACCGGCTTTCACCAGATAGGGTTGATAGGCGGACAGGCCGCTGACCTTGCGGCTGAGCTGGCTCCAAAGCGCACGGGCGCGGCCTTCCTCGCCGAACGCGCCGAGCTGCACGCGCCAACCGCCCGAAGCGGCGGAAACGGGCGCCGTGGCGGGGGGACGCGCGGGCGTAGGCGCTGCTTTCGGCTTGGCGACCGCGACTTGCGGAGCGGGCTTGGGCGGCGCGGGTGCTGGCGCGGGCTGGCGGGGCGTCGATGGCGGCAATTGCGTCGTGCGGACAGCCGACGGGCTGCTGCGCGGCGGTGGTGGAGCCGCTTGCGCCAGGGTGACGTTCTTGTCGCCCTTTTCTAGGTTGGCGGCGAGGGCGAGGCCCTGCTTGCGCTGGTCTTCGGGGATATATTTGTCCATCTGCTCCAGGCTGGTGGTCGCCTGGGGCAGACCGGATGCGGAGGCGCGGGTCATCAGCGCATAGGCGCGCACCCAATCCTTGGGCAGCGTGTCGCCGTTGAACAGGGCGGTGCCGACGATATATTGCGCGCGCTGCTCGCCGCGCATCGATGCGCGTTGCAGATAGGGCATGGCGCCGGTGCGGTCGCCCTGCTGAAACATCAGCAGACCCAGATTATCTTCGGCCCGCAAATGCCCCTGCGTCGCCGCCTTGCGATACCAGTCGATCGCGATGTTAAGGTCGGGCTGGACGCCGCGGCCCAGCTTATAGGCCTGGGCCAGGTTGAACTGCGCGTCGGGATCGCCCGATTGCGCCAGCGGCCGCCACTCGGCGATCGCCTTGGCGTAATCGCCCTGCTGCCAGGCATCGACCCCGGTCTTTACATCCGCCAGCGCAGGCAGTGCGACGCCCAGCATCGCGACCAGCGCCGCCGTTCCCCAGATATGCTTCATGTGCACAGGCTCCAGTGCGAAAATCGTCATGGGCAACTGCAATGGCCAAACAAGGTTAAAGCTCTGTTAGCGCAACGGCAAGATGCTGACAGCAACTTAACCATGGCACCGCGGGGCCATCAAGTTTCGCAGGCAGTTAACCAAATTTTAGCGCCGCCTGTGGCAATCCGACCCGGAACTGGATTTTCGGGGGGTATGCGTGCGGATATTGGCATTGGCATCGCAAAAGGGCGGATCGGGCAAGACCACCTTGTCGGGCCATCTGGCCGTGCAGGCGCAGCGTGCCGGTGCCGGCCCGGTCGTGCTGATCGACATCGATCCGCAAGGGTCGCTGGCTGATTGGTGGAACGAGCGCGAGGCCGAATTTCCCGCCTTTGCCCAGACCACCGTCGCGCGCCTGGCCGCCGACCTCGAAATCCTGCGCCAGCAGGGTTTCAAACTGGCCGTGATCGATACGCCGCCGGCCATTACCATGGCGATCCAGAGCGTGATTTCTGTCGCCGAGCTGATCGTCGTGCCGACCCGGCCCAGCCCGCATGATCTGCGCGCCGTGGGCGCAACCGTCGACCTGTGCGAACGGGCCGGCAAGCCGCTGATCTTCGTCGTCAACGCCGCGACACCCAAGGCGCGCATCACGTCCGAAGCCGCCGTCGCGCTGTCGCAGCATGGCACGGTCGCGCCGGTGACGCTGCATCACCGCACCGATTTCGCCGCATCCATGATCGACGGCCGCACCGTGATGGAGGTCGATCCCAAGGGGCGCTCTGCTGGTGAGGTGGAGGCGCTCTGGTCCTATGTGTCGGATCGGCTGGAGAAGAATTTCCGCCGCACGGTCTTTTCCGTGCCCCAGGGCAGCGTCGGCACGATCGCCAGCCGCCCATCGAGCGGGGGTTTCGGCCGCCGCGTGATCGGCCAGTAAGGGGAGCCAGGACCATGGCCGAACCCAAACCGCTCGCTTCGCTGACATCGGGTCTTCTGGCCCGCAAGGGCGCTGCTCAGCCGGCGATGCGTCGCCCGATGCTGGGCTTTGGTCGCGCGTCGAACGCTGCGGTACAGCAAGACGATCTAGGCTGGAACGACATGGGTTTCGATGTCGAGCCGGTGCATGAACCGATCGAGGAACCGGTAGCGCCGATCGGCCTGACACCTATGGCGCCGGTCGTGCCCGTCCCGCCCGTAGTGGCGGAGCGCAAGGTTCTGGCCAAGCGGCTGGCGGGCAAGAGCGCGCCGGTTACAGCTATCGCCCGCAATCGGAAGGCGGCTTTTACGCTGCGCCTCGACGCCGAACGGCATCTCAAGTTGCGGCTGGCCTGCGCGATTACGGGCCAGTCGGCCCAGCAGATCGTGACGCGCGCGCTGGACGATCTTCTCAATGACCTGCCGGAAATCGACCGGCTGACTCAGCAGCTGCCGCATATGCGCGACGGCCAGTGCATGAAGGGTGGGTAATTTTATGAAACGCACGACATTCGGAAAGGCGGCACTGTCATCCCTGCTGGTCGCCACGACCATGGTCGGTTGCACCGGCGCGGCGTTCCGCCCGTCGGCGTCGGCCGTCCAGCAGAAGGGCGATCCGGGCAAGCTGGCCATCGCCGCGGAAAAGGCGCTGGCCGACCGGGACGGCGCAAAGGCGGTGGAAGCCGCAGAAGCCGCGGTGCAGCTTGCGCCGCAGAACCCGGCCTATCGCCAGATTTTGGGCCGCGCCTATGTGCTGGCCGGCCGATTCGCATCAGCTGAAACGGCGCTGAGCGACGCGATGACGCTGGGCAACAGCGACGCCAGCACGATCGTCAGCCTGGCGCTGGTGCAGGTGGCGCAGGGCCGTGGCGACGCCGCGCGCAGCCTGCTGGTCGCCAATGCCGGCACTGTGCCGGCGGGCGACTATGGCCTGGCGATGGCGATGGCGGGCGATCCGTCCGAAGGCGTCCGCATCCTGTCCGAAGCCATCCATGATCCGTCCGCCACCGTGCGCACGCGCCAGAACCTGGCCTATGCCTATGCGCTGGCCGGTCGCTGGAAGGATGCGCGCATGATCGTGGGCATGGACATGGCGCCCTTGGCCGCGAACAAGCGTATCTCCGATTGGGCGCAGATCGCCGAGCCGTCATTGGCGCCGATGCGCGTTGCCGCGCTGATGGGGGTTACGATCAACGGCACTGACGCCGGCCAGCCGGTCGCCCTGGCGCTGGCGCCTGCCGCCGCGCCGGTCGACATGGCGCAGGCTGCGCCTGACGTAGCGCCTTTGCCTGACCCCCAGCCCGAAGCGCCCGTCCAGGTGGCGGACGCTGCGCCCGCGCCGCAGCCGGTGGTCGAGGCCGCGCCTGTCATCAAGGCCGAACGCGCCCCGGTGCGCGTCGCCGCCCGCGATTTCATCGTCGAGGATCGCAACGCCAAGCCGGTTCAGCCCAGGGGCCACACCGCAAAGGCGCAACCCGCCGTCGTCGCGCCGATCGCGCGGGTGCAGCAGGCCGCCTTCATCAAGCCGGTCGCCAACGGCGCCAGCAACTGGGTCGTCCAACTGGGCGCGTATGACAATGCCGCGATCGCTAAGGAAAAATGGATGAGCATGGCAGGCCGTAGCAGCACGCTTGCCGCCTTCCCGGTGCTCACCAGCCAGGCGACGGTCAAGGGCAAGCCCTATTATCGCCTCGCTATCAGTGGCTTTGGCAGCCGGGCGGACGCCATGACGGCGTGCCGGACGATCCGCGCGAAGAGCGGCCAGTGTTTCGCGCGTGAAGGCGCGCCAGGCGCGACGCCGCAGCGTTGGGCCATCGCCTCCAAGGGCCGTCAATACGCATCACGCTGAACCTCCCCCAAGCGTCACCTTGAACGCGCGAGGCCCACCGGCTTCGCGCGTTTTTTCTTAGGGGCGGCGCAACGGCGAACGATCCAGAATAAAGATGTTGGAGATATTGGAAAAAATGGCTCCCCGAGTAGGATTCGAACCTACGGCCATTCGATTAACAGTCGAATGCTCTACCGCTGAGCTATCGGGGAACGACCGGCTTTCGCTGGGCAGGCCGCGCCTATGCATCGACTGATTTGAAATGGCAAGGGCTTCCCGTTCGCCCGATCTCAAAAATATGGATCATAGGAAAAGCACGGAATAGCTTCATCCGCAGGTCGCGAAACACGCTAACTAAAATGACGGAGGCCAGGCCGTAGCGGCTGGAAAATGTGGCTCCCCGAGTAGGATTCGAACCTACGGCCATTCGATTAACAGTCGAATGCTCTACCGCTGAGCTATCGGGGAGCAACCCGCTTCCGCTGGGCAGGCCGCGCCTATAGCAGCGGCTTTCCCGCCATGGCAAGCAGCAAATGACGGAAATTTATGCGATGAATTGTTCCGCGGCGATGCGGTCGTCCAGCGTATGCTCGGGGTCGAACAACAAGGTCAGCGGGGTGGCGCGGTCGATGCCGACTTCCACCTGCGCGACGTCGCGCACTTCGCGCTGGTCGGCCACGGCGCTGACCGGGCGCTTGACCGGGTCCAGCACGGTGAAGCGGATAATGGTATTTTCCGGCAAGATCGCGCCGCGCCAGCGACGCGGGCGGAATGGGCTGATCGGGGTCAGCGCCATCAATGCGGACCCCAGCGGCAGGATGGGGCCATGGGCGGACAGATTATAGGCTGTGGACCCGGCCGGGGTCGCGACCAGCACGCCGTCGCACACCAGTTCGGGCAGGACGGCGCGGCCGTTGACCTGCACCTCCAGCTTGGCGGTCTGGCGGGTTTCGCGCAGCAGCGAGACTTCGTTGATCGCGGGTATGGAGAAACGCTCGCCATCGACCGTATCGACCGTCATGCGCAGCGGATTGACCTTGAAGCTCTTGGCCTTTTCCAGCCGCTGGTCGAGCCGTTCCAGCCGCCATTCGTTCATCAGGAAACCGACCGTGCCCAGATTCATGCCGAAGATGGGCACGATCCGGCGGGCCTCCAGCATCGAATGGAGCGTCTGAAGCATGAAGCCGTCGCCGCCCAGCGCAATAATCATGTCGGCCTGCTCGAAGGGCACGAAGTCATAGGCGGCGCGCAGCCGCTCCTCCGCTGCCCGTGCGGCTTGTGTGGGGGACGCGACCAGCGCGCGCCGTGGCTCGCTGCTCATCCGCCGGTGACGCTCATATGACGACGCGTGGCCGCGCCTTCGCCCGCGCCGATGCGGAAGTCGTGCGCGGCCGGCTTCAACCGCAGCGCCCTGTCGATCAGTGGCTCAACGGCGGGCAGGCCGCCCTCGCGCAGGGCCGCCTTGAAATCGACATGGTCCTCATGGCCCAGGCACATGAAGATCTTGCCCTCGCACGTCATGCGGATGCGATTGCAGTCGGCGCAGAAATTCTGAGTTAGCGGCGTGATGAGGCCGAGCTTAATGCCCATCCCCTGGACCGCATGATAGCGCGCCGGGCCGCCGGTGCGGTGGGAGAGGGGGGTGAGGGCATAATCAGCACGGATCAGGTCGGCGACGTGCGTCAGCGGCAGATAATGATCGGTGCGATCCTCGCCGGTGTCGCCCAGCGGCATGGTTTCGATCAGGGTCAGGTCGAAACCCTCCTCCCCGCACCAGCGCAGCATCGACAGGATTTCATCGTCATTAACGCCCTTGAGCGCCACCATGTTGATCTTGACAGCCAGGCCCGCCGCACGCGCCGCGGCCAGTCCGGTGAAAACTTGATCGATCTTGCCGCCGCGGGTCACATGGGCGAAGCGTTCGGGATCGCGACTGTCCAGGCTGACGTTGATCCGCCGCACGCCCGCATCCGCCAGCATCTCCGCATGCTCGGCCAGCCGGGTGCCGTTGGTGGTAAGGGTCAGTTCCTCCAGCCCCGCGCCGATATGGCGCCCCATCCGGCGGACCAGATCGCCTATATCGCGCCGCACCAATGGCTCGCCGCCAGTCAGGCGGATCTTGGTGATGCCGCGCGCAATGAACAGATCCGCCAGCAGCGCGATCTCCTCCAGCGTCAACACCTGATCCTTGGGCAAGAACTGCATTTTTTCCGCCATGCAATAACGGCAGCGCAGGTCGCAGCGGTCGGTCACCGAAATGCGCAGATAGCTGATCCGGCGGCCAAGACCGTCGGTCATCATAGTACGTGCGGGATCGGCCATGACCATGCCGACTAGCTAGGCGATGGGCAGGACCGGTGCAAGCGTCGCCGCTCAAAGCCTTACGAAGTTGCAGGCCGGGCAAGAGGTCGGTAACGCCTTTATGCTAGGGCGTGGCGATGCGCGGTGCCGGGGAAAGACGATTGTGAGCGGGGACCAGAGCGGCGGTGATCAGAGCGGTGGCGGGCAACGCAGCCTGTTCATCCTGTCGCCGGGCGACCGCGACGGATTGAGCCAGGCCGCCCAGCGCGCCGGCTGGCGCGCGATCGGGGCGCGCCGCGCGAAGGATGCGCCGCAGCGCTATCTGCACAGCGAGGCGCAGGTGGCGCTGGTTGACCTGCGCGGCGGCGGCAATGTCGAAGCGCTGCTGACGCCGCTGGTCCCGGCGATGGAAGCGGGCGGCGGCGCGATCCTGGTGTTGATCGATCCGCAGCATCTGGACCAGGTGCCGGCCTTGCTGGCGGTCGGGGCCACCCATTATCTGGCGGGACCGATCAGCGACCTGGGTCTGCGCGCCGCTTTGGCGTCCGCGCATCGGCTGGTGGAACGGCTGGGCGGCGGCGTGACGCACAACCAGCGGGCGCAGCGCATCCGGCGCGGCGACGCGCTCTACTGGGCGCTGGGGCGTGACGGGCAGTTGCGATTGAGCGACAATCTGGCGCGGCATATGGGGTTGAAGGAGACGCGCATCGCGCCGGCCGCGCTGGTGCGCCGCCTGCCCCGTGTCGAACGCCGGGCGGTTCTGGCAGGGCTGAGCGCGATGCGCCGCGCCGGGCGGCCGGCGGCGCTGGCCCATGCGCTGCCCGATCGACCCGACCAGCGACTGGTGCATCATCTGCGCATCAGCGACGGCGCCATCGCCGCCGATGTCGAATGGCTGTCCGACGGGCAGGCGCAGGATGGCGTCACGCGGGACTATCTGACCGGGCTGCGCTCGCGGCAGGCGGCGCTCGACTGGCTGGACCGCCGCGCGGGCCTGGCCACCACCATATTGCTGCTGTCTATCAGCCAGTTCGACCGCATGAACGCGGCCTATGGCCAGGTTGTGGGCGACGCGCTGCTGGGCCGGATCGCGCGGCGGATCGAGCGGATGGTGGACGATGTCGCACCGGGCGCCATGGTCGCCCGCATCGCGGGCACCGAATTTCTGGTCGGCCTGACCGGCGAGGCGGCGGGGAGCGACCGGGCGACCTTCCTGGCGCGCCAACTGATCGGCGCGGTTGGGCAGCCGTTCAGCGCGGGCGATCACCTTATCCGCCTGATCGCGCGCTGCGGCATCGCGCAGGCGCGGACGGAGGATGACGCCACCCAGTTGTTGCGCCGCGCGGGGACTGCCCTGTCCGATGCGCGACAGGCGGGCGGCGAGGGCATCCGCATCCTGTCGGCGGAAAAGCATAGCCGCCAGGTGGACGCCGACCGCTTGGAAACCGATCTGCGCCTGGCGCTGGACCGGGGCGAGATCGGCATCGTGTTTCAGCCGCAATATCCGGTCGGCAGCGACAGGATCAGCGGGGTGGAGGCGCTGGCGCGCTGGAACCACCCCCATTATGGCCCGCTGGGCGCGGGTATCTTGTTCGCCACGGCCGAACGATCCGACTATATGCTGCCGCTGTCGGCGCATATCCAGGCGGAAGCGCTGCGGCAGGCAGCGGCCTGGCCGCGCGCCTTGTCCGACCTGCGGCTGTCGATCAACGTCACCGCGGCGGACATCGCCCAGCCCGGCTTCATGTCGGACCTGCTGGGACTGGTGGATCGCAGCGGCTTTCCGCGGTCGCGCCTGACGGTAGAGATTACCGAGAGCGGACTGATCGAGGATGTGGGTGCGGCGTCGGCGCTGCTGACCGCGTTGCGGACGCAAGGGTTGGCGGTGGCGATCGATGATTTCGGCACGGGCTATTCCAGCCTTTCCTATCTCAAGAATCTGCCACTCGACTATCTCAAGATCGACAGCGGACTGGCGCAGGATATTGCGGGCACGGCGCGCGACCGCATCATCGTGCGCGGTGTTATCCACATGGCCAAGTCGCTGGGCCTTAAGGTGATCGCCGAGGGGGTGGAGACCGAAGAGCAGTTGCATCTGCTCGCCCGTGAGGGTTGCGATTATTATCAGGGCTTCCTGCGGTCGGCCGGCGTGTCCTCCGCCGACCTCATCAACCTGGTGCTGGCGGGTTAGAAAGTAAGCAGCGGCCAGAGGGCGATCAGGATGCCGATCAGGCTGGCCAGGAAGATGATGGTGCGGACCACCGGCACCCCCGCCGCATAAAGCGGCAGATAGACGACCCGCGCGCCCAGCCAGATCCAGCCGCCCATGGCGGTCCATTCGCTGGTCTTGTCCGCCACGACCACGCCGATCAGCGCGACGATAGCGATGGGCAGGGTTTCTTTGAAATTGGCCTCCGCCCGGATCAGGCGCCCGGCGAGGGGATGGAGCGGTGGCAGCTTTTCGTCGCGGGCGCCCATATTCCATTTGGGGCCATATTGCTTCGTCTTCACATGCGCCGCGGCGAAGATGTGGACGAGCAGCAGGATCATGGACCAGGCGAGGATCGTGATTTCGACGGGCATGATGTTTCCCCCAATATGGAAAGGGAAGGATAGGTCTGCGCTGCCTACATCACAAGCAGAATAGGATGGAGTCTAGAGTGTCCATCCCACCCTGGCGATCAGGGTGGCCCCCGCATGTTTGCGGGCAGGGCCGTCGATGCTGCTGTTGGCGTAGCGCACGCCAGCGGACCAGCGGCCGTGATACCAGTCGAGCGCGACGCCATGGTCCCAATAGCCGCCATCCGGGCGGAGGCGCGCGGCGCTCAGGGTGTCGCGCACGTTGCCCGAAGAGCGGCCGACATGGCCCGACAGGCTGAGTGGCGTGCCGGGGATGCCGACGGCCGCACTGGCCGACAGATAGAGATTGTCGCCACCGATCGCCGACTGGCGCGGGGCATAGCGGGCGCCAAGATCGATGCTAGCCGGGCCGAGCGAGAAACCTGCGATCGCGCCGACTTCGCCATAGCTCCATCCGTCGTCCCGCGCGCCGGATGCGCCGGGGAAGAAATGGTAGCGGCTCTCTGCGCTCAATCGCCAGCCGCCCACTTGCCGCATATAGGTGGCGCCCAGATCGATGACGGCATCGGCACCGCCATGGCGGTCGCCGCCCCAGAGCGTCGTGGCCGCGCCGTCGAGGCTGAGGCCCGGCGCGACCGGGACGGACAGCGTGCCGCGCAGCACCGGATCGTCGTCGCTCCAGCTGAGGCCGCGGCGGCGTTCGTCGCTTGCGGCTTCGAGCGTAACGGTCGAGTCGGAGGCATATTGGGCGGCGGCCGGAACGGCATGGCCGACGAGCGCGATCGCTCCCAGCCATGCCATGCGGCGGCGATGATCAGTTGGATGCAAGATTACGCACCGCATCCAGTTCGGCCAGCAGCGGCGCCCGGTCGGCCTGCGCCACCGCGACCAGATGCGCCGCGATCTTGTCGTGATGTTGGGTCAGGTTACGCGCTCCCAACTCGCGGCCGGGCGTGCAGGCGCCCGCTTCGCTGCCCGAAAACCGCTTGTCGGTCGCGATGGTGCGGGCCAGCGCCGGGCCGTGGTCCAGCTTGCGATCGACAACGATGGTCGCGGTCCACTGGCAGCGCTGGGCATCCATGCGGTTGGGCGTCCTGGCGCCAACCGTCCTGGTGCGCATTTCAGCGCGGGCGGTGTAGGTGGCGCCAAGCTGCTGGCCATGATGCTCGATGGCAATGCTGTGGGTTGCGGCAGCGGCGGCGAGGGCGATTAGGGTCAGACTCATACTCGTTCTCCTGCTGTGACGCCGGACTTTGCTGCCCGGTCGTCAAAGGCGGATTTAGGTTTGGCCTGTTGCCGCTTATTTGCTGGATGATGAGGAATGGATGCATGGCGGTCGGGTCACAGTAGCGCGCCTGGGCGAAGTTCACAGTAGCGCGCCTGGGCGAAGTTCACACCGTTGTGGGACGTGTTTTTGGCGCGAATTGGCGCGAATTTTACCTGTAAAGTGACGATGAGGTGCCGGCGACGCGCCTTTGACGCGACGCCAAGGTCATGGCGACGCGCCACCTGCGTCACATGCAGGTCATGGATCGATGCGTTTTTTCAGAATGGGGAGGGATGGGCGACCGGGCTTTTCATTCGGCAGGATAAGCCAGAGAAATGCCGAGTAGGAAAGGGGGGGGATGCTCCCCCTCCCGCTTGTCATCCCGCCGCCTTGGCCAGCCCCTTCGACAATTGCAGCGCGCCGTTGAGCCGCGCCTGCGGATCGGGCCAGGCACGGTTGACGACGATTTTGCTGTCGGGACGCAGACGGGCGACGCCGTCCAGGCGCTGGACATAGGCGATGAGGCCCGCCGGGTTGGGGAAGCTGTCCTCGAAGAAGCTGACCAGCGCGCCTTTGGCGCCCATGTCGATTTTCGAGATGTTCGCGGTCATGCAATTCTGCTTGATCTCGATGATCTTGAGCAGGTTTTGCGTCGGCAGCGGCAGCTTGCCGAAGCGGTCGATCAGTTCGGCGGCGAAGGATTCCAGCCCGTTGCGGTCCTCGATCTCGTTGATGCGGCGATAGAGGCCCATGCGCAGGTCGAGGTCCGGCACATAATCGTCGGGGATCAGGATGGGCGCGTCGACGCTGATCTGGGGCGAGAAGCTGTCGCTGCGCTTTTCGATGCCGACTCCGCCTGCCTTGGCATCCATGATCGCCTCTTCCAGCATCGACTGGTAGAGTTCGAAGCCGACTTCCTTGATATGGCCGGACTGTTCGTCGCCGACGAGATTGCCCGCGCCGCGAATGTCGAGATCGTGCGAGGCGAGTTGGAAGCCTGCGCCAAGCGTGTCGAGGTCGGACAGGACTTTCAGCCGCTTTTCCGCCGTTTCGGTGATGATGCGGTTGGCAGGCGTCGTCATATAGGCATAGGCGCGCGTCTTCGACCGGCCGACGCGCCCGCGTAGCTGGTAGAGTTGCGCGAGGCCGAAACGGTCGGCGCGGTGGATGATGAGCGTGTTGGCGCTGGGGATGTCGAGGCCTGATTCCACGATGGTTGTGGAAAGCAGCACATCGTAGCGCTTGTCGTAGAAGGCGGACATGCGTTCCTCAACATCGGTGGCGCTCATCTGGCCGTGGGCGACGATGGCCTTGATCTCCGGCACTTCGTTGCGGAGAAACTCTTCGATTTCGGTCAGGTCCGCGATGCGGGGGACGACGAAGAAGCTCTGGCCGCCGCGATAATGTTCGCGCAGCAGGGCTTCGCGGATGACAACGCCGTCCCAGGGCATGATATAGGTGCGGACCGCCAGGCGATCGACCGGCGGGGTCTGGATGACGGACAGTTCGCGCAGGCCCGACATCGCCATCTGGAGCGTGCGCGGGATCGGCGTTGCGGTCAGCGTCAGGACATGGACGTCGGTCTTGAGCGACTTCAACCGTTCCTTGTGGGTGACGCCGAAGCGCTGTTCTTCGTCCACGATGACGAGGCCGAGGCGCTTGAACTCCAGCCCCTTCGCCAGCAGGGCGTGGGTGCCCACGACGATGTCGATCGTGCCGTCCGCCAAGCCCGCCTTGGTCGCCTTCGCCTCCTTGTCGGGGACGAGGCGGGAGAGGCGGCCGATATTGACGGGGAAGCCGCGGAAGCGCTCCTCAAACTGCATATGGTGTTGGCGCGCGAGCAAGGTGGTGGGGCAGATGACCACCACCTGCATGCCCGCCATCGCCGCGACGAAGGCGGCGCGGAGCGCCACTTCGGTTTTGCCGAAGCCGACATCGCCGCAGACCAGGCGATCCATCGGCTTGCCCGATCCTAGATCCTCCACCACGTCGCTGATCGCGCGGTCCTGATCCTCGGTTTCCTGATAGGGGAAGCGATCCACGAAGGCAGGGTAGCCGGCCTGGTCCGGTTCGGCCACGGTGGCGGCGCGCAGGGCGCGTTCGGCGGCGGTCTTGAGCAATTCACCCGCGATTGCGCGGATGCGCTCCTTCATCTTGGCCTTGCGCCGCTGCCAGGCTTCGCCGCCCAGTCTGTCGAGGCTGACACCGTCATTTTCGCTGCCGTAGCGGGAGAGGACTTCGAGATTTTCGACGGGGACGTAGAGCTTGTCGCCGCCGGCATAGGTGAGCGCCACGCAATCATGCGCGGCCTTGCTGACGGGGATTTGCGTGAGCCCTTCATAGCGACCGATGCCATGGTCCATATGGACGACCAGGTCGCCGGGCGAGAGGGTGGCAAGTTCCTGCAGGAATGCGTCGGCGCTCTTCTTGCGCTTGGCGCGGCGGACGAGGCGGTCGCCCAGCATATCCTGTTCGGTGAGGACGGCGACGTCGGGCGCTGTGAAGCCGTGGTCGAGCGGCAGGACGGTGAGGGTGACGCTGCCCTTGGCGGCGGTGCCCAGCGCCTCCTGCCAATTGTCTGCGGTCGCGAGGCGGGTGACGTCATGGTCGGCGAGCAGGCCCGACAGGCGTTCGCGCGCGCCAAGCGAATAGCTGGCGATCACGACCTTCTTATTAGTCCGGCGCAGGGTGGCGATATGTTTGCCGACGGCTTCGTAGATATTGCTGTTCTGGGCGCGTTCGGGGGCGAAGTCGCGAGGACCATCGACCGAAAAGTCCAGCACGGACGCGCTTGCCGGTTCGTGGAAGGGCGTCGTGCTGTGCATCGGCATTGTGGCGACGGCAGCGTCCCATTCAGCGGCGTCGAGATAGAGCGAGTCGGGTTTGAGCGGGCGATAGGCGCCGGGATCGGACGTCTTCGCCTGGATGCGGTTGGCATGATAGTCGCGGATCGCTTCGAACCGGTTTTCTGCTGCGCCCGCGACGCCGGGGTCGCGGATCAGGACGGCGTCATCGCCCAGATGATCGGCGAGGGGAACCAGCTTCTCCTCGAACAGGGGGAGCCAATGTTCCATACCTGCAAGGCGGCGGCCGTCGCTGACCGCCTGATAGAGCGGGTCGCCGGTGGCGGTCGCGCCGAAGGTTTCGCGGTAGCGGCTGCGGAAGCGCTTGATCGACTCCTCGTCCAGAAGCGCTTCAGAGGCGGGAAGCAGGGTGAAGCCGTCGACATTTTCGATCGTGCGCTGATCGGCGGCGTCGAAGCGGCGGACCGTCTCGATCTCGTCGCCGAAAAAGTCGAGGCGGAGTGGTTGCTCTTCGCCGCCGGGGAAGAGATCGACGATACCGCCACGAATGGCGAACTCGCCGCGATCGTGGACGGTGTCGGTGCGGACATAGCCGTTCGCCTGGAGCATGGCGGCCAGCGTCTGGATCGCGATCCGTTCCTTGGGCGCGAGTTTGGCGACCAATTGGCGCACGCGGAAAGGCGTCAGTGTCCGCTGGGTCATGGCGGCCAGCGTTGTGAGGACCAGTTGCGGGCCTTTGGGCTTGGCCTGGAGCGCGTATAGACCTGCGAGGCGAGCCGACGCCGCCCGCAGCGACGGGCTGGCCCGGTCATAGGGCAGGCAGTCCCAAGCCGGGATTTCGATCATCTCGATCTCCGGCGCGAAATAATGCGCCGTGTCCGCAACCGCGCGCATCAGTTGCTCGTCGGAGGCGATGAAGACGGTGCGGCCACCCGCGGCCCCGGCGGCGCGCGCGATGTCGGCCAGCAACCAGGGCTGGAACCCCGCGGGCACGCCGGACAGGGTGAGCGGCGCCTTGGCCCGAAGGATTTTCTGGAGATCGGTCATTTTGCTACTCGTTCCCCTCCGGTTTGCGGGAGGGGTTGGGGTGGGCCAGTGAAACAGAGGTAGCGCAGGCCCACCCCCGGCCCCTCCCGCAAGCGGGAGGGGAGGACTTAGTTTTCGATCTTCACGAAATCGAGTTTCAGGAACTTGTCCATCATCGGGCCTTTCCATTCATCCGGCACGGGGATGGTGCCTAGCGCCCAGCCGATGATGTCGGCGTCCTGTTCGTCCATGAAGCGTTCGAACCAAGCGATTTCTTCCGCATTCCATTCGCTATGGTAGCGTTCGAAGAAGCCGCCGACCGCATAATCCGATTCGCGCGTGCCGCGGTGCCAGGCCCGGAATTTCAGGCGGCGCATCAGGGGATCGTCGTTCACAATTTGTTCCTTTTGCGGACATGGCAAAATGGCCGGTCGGGGATTTGTATGACTGCCCCGGCTAGGTTAGAGCGCGTCAGATAGACATGCGACCCGATATTCTCAATCCGCTCTTTGCCGAAATATCCCTGTTCAAGGGGATCGGCCCCGCTTTGGCCCGTCCGCTGGAGCGGCTGGGGCTGGCGCGCGCGGTCGATGTGGCCTTTCATCTGCCGGTCAGTTGGGTGGACCGCCACCTGACCGACAGGCTAGACATGGCGGACGCCGGACGGGTGGTGGGCATCGAACTGACGCCGGTGGACTATCGCGCCAGCGGCAGCGCACGCGCGCCGTTCCGCGTCGATATGGTGGATCGCTACGGCCATCATGTGGCGCTGGTCTATTTCGGCAAGAATAGCGGCTGGCCGCGCAAGTTGCTGCCGCTGGGTGAGCCGAAATATATCTCCGGCAAGCTGGAGGCCTATGGCGATACTCTCCAGATCGTGCATCCCGATGTGCTGGCCCCCGAAGAGGCGAACACGCTGCCCGCGCGCGAATCGGTCTATGGGCTGTCGGAGGGGCTGACTAACAACCGGATGCGCGACATCGTCGCGCAGGCGCTGACCCGTGCGCCGGACCTGCCCGAATGGATCGAGCCGAGCCTGCTGGCGCGCAAGGACTGGCCCGCGTGGCGCGAGGCTTTGGCGCGGGTTCATGCCGACCCGGCGGACGCCGTGGCGCGCGCGCGGCTGGCCTATGACGAGGTTTTTGCTGGGCAACTGGCGCTGATGCTGGTGCGGCAATCGTCGCGGCGGCGGCGGGGCGTGCCGATCCAAGGGGATGGGCGGCTGCGGGATATGTTGAAGCTGCCTTTTGCGCCGACCGGGGCGCAGCGGCGCGCGACGGCCGAGATCGAGGGCGACATGGCGCAAGGGACGCCGATGCTACGGCTGCTCCAGGGCGATGTGGGATCGGGCAAGACATTGGTGGCGCTGATGGCGCTGCTCAATGCGGTCGAGGCGGGGATGCAGGGGGCGATGCTGGCCCCCACCGAGATATTGGCGCGGCAACATTATGAGACGCTGCGCAAGATGGCGTCGGGCCTGCCGGTCGAGATCGCGATCCTGACCGGGCGCGACAAGGGCAAAGTGCGCGAGGCGACGCTGATGGGGCTGGCGGACGGGAGCATCGACATATTGGTCGGCACCCACGCGATATTCCAGGAGGCGGTGCAATATAAGGCGCTGGGGCTGGCGGTGATCGACGAGCAGCATCGCTTCGGCGTGGCGCAGCGGATGATGCTGGCGAACAAGGCGGAGCGGTCGCCGCATCTGCTGGTGATGACCGCGACGCCGATCCCGCGCACGCTGACGCTGACCTATTATGGCGAGATGGAGGTTTCGCGGCTGGACGAGATGCCGCCGGGGCGCCAGCCGATCCAGACGCTGGTCATGGCCGCCACGAGGCTGGACGAGGTGGTCGAGGCGCTCGCCCGCCATGTCGAGGGGGGCGGCCAAGCCTATTGGGTGTGCCCGCTCGTCGAGGAAAGCGAGACGAGCGATCAGGCGGCAGCGGAAGCGCGGGCGGAGTCCTTGCGGGGGCGGTTCGGGGATCGGGTGGGCCTGGTCCATGGCCGGATGAAGGGGCCGGATAAGGACGCCGCCATGGAGGCTTTCGCCGCTAATCGCACGCAGATATTGGTGGCGACGACGGTGATCGAAGTCGGGGTGGACGTGCCCAATAGCAGCCTCATCATCATCGAGGGGGCGGATCGCTTTGGCTTGGCGCAGTTGCACCAGTTGCGCGGGCGGGTGGGGCGCGGCGACAAGCCATCGACCTGCCTGCTGCTGCGCGGCAACGCGCTGGGCGAAACGTCGCGCGCGCGGCTGGCGCTGATGCGGGAAACCAACGACGGCTTTCGGATCGCCGAGGCGGACCTGCAACTGCGCGGCGCGGGCGAAGTGCTGGGCACGCGGCAATCGGGCGAGGCGGCGTTGAAGGTCGCGACGCCCGAACATGTTGCGGCTTTGGTGGACAGCGCGCGGGACGACGCGCATCTGCTGATCGAGCGGGACGGCGGGCTGGACAGCGCGCGCGGGCAGGCTGCGCGGGTGTGTTTGTATCTGTTCGAGAAGGATGCGGCTGTGGGGTTGCTCAGGGGGGGATAGGTTGAGCGGGGGGGTCGGAAAGCGACCAAAATCCGACGCTCCTCCACGCTCGTTGCTTGCCCAGAAGCGGACCATCAGCCATGATCGCGTCGTGATTAAGCGCGCGATTTTCTTGGCTCCGATTTGCTTGTTTGCCGCGTCAGCATTGGCCGCATGCAGCAATCACGAATTCCAAGACCTCCCTGATGGGAATACCTCGATTAAGGTCGATCTGAATTTCGGTAGCGATCGATGGACGGTTACCGTAAAAAACAAATATGGTAGCGCGTCGGATGCGATGTTCGCTGTAAATGACAGCCAGAGATCAAACATATACCTGACGCCATCAAGCCAACTGGTTGTCGTTGAAAAAGGTGGCGAAGACGTCTTCTTTCGTGTGCCAACTAGGCCGTAGACTCATAAGCTCGCAACCACAGACGCATTGATGCGAGCTGGACCATGGCGAGGAAGTTTTCGGCGAGCTTGTCGTATCGGGTGGCGACACGGCGGAAGTGCTTTAGCTTGGAGAAGAAGCGCTCGATCAGGTTGCGCTCCCGATAGAGCCGTTTGCTGAAGCACGGCCTCCATTTTCTATTGGATTTGGCCGGAATGTTTGGCGTGGCACCCTGTTCCTCGATCAGCGTGCGGATGCGGTCGGCATCGTAGGCCTTGTCGGCAAGCACGATCATGTGTGGCCCGAGATGGTCGAGCAGTTCGTCTGCAACTTGCCCGTCATGAGTCTGCCCAGCAGTCAGGCCGAGCCGGATTGGGAGCCCTTGCGCATCGACGACGGCATGGATTTTGGTCGTGAGGCCGCCGCGGGATCGACCGAGACAATGATCTCGATCCCCCTTTTTGCCGTAGCAGCCTGTTGGTGCGCCCGGATGGAAGTGCTGTCGATCATTTGGATTTCCGTCATACGCGGCGGTGATGGCGTCCATCATCCGGTCCCAGACGCCCACCTTTCGCCAGCGGACAAAGCGGTTGTAGCAGGTGGTGCGAGGCCCATAGCGCTCGGGCAGGTCGCGCCATGGCGCACCAGATCGCAGCACCCAGAATATGCCGTTCAGCACGCGCCGGTCATCGACGCGCGGGACGCCCCTTGGCTTGTTGGGCAACAGCGGCTCAATCACGCGCCATTCGAAGTCGGTCAGATCATATCGGCTCATACCAACGCTGAATCACTGTTCGGCGAAAATGGGAAGGCCTGTTTATTGCCGCCCGACGCTCTGCTCGATGATGTTGCCAATGATAACGAAGGCGATGACGCATCCAAGCAGCCACCATCCTGAGCGCCGCTTCCAACGGTTCAGCAAGATGATTGCTATCGGTAAGCCGATCATGATCGCTACCGCGACCATCAAATCGAAGCTGCTTATCGGCATGAGTCCACCATCACCCGAACCCTACGCCAAACAAATCCGTTCAGCCAAGAGCCATGCACGCTTTTATGAGTTCACGGCCTAACACCGCCCCGGTCGCTCTCAAGGGTCCGCAGGCAAAATTCAGAGATCAAAATTCAAATTCATGGCAATATGTTGGCGTTATTAAGCGCGGAGTCCTGACCCATGATGCCGAGTGCATCCCGTTATTGGGTGAAGGGGAATCGCCGTATCGCAAGCGGTTCCAGAGCCAACATTCTTGTTGATTGTTATGGAGCGTCTGCTTTCAACGCCCTATCATTCGTAACTTGACCATCCCCTACCTACCCTTTCCCGTCATTCCCGCGCAGGTGGGAATCCATCTCCTGATCTCGCGCCAAGTACCAAGCTGGGGAGATGGATCCCCGCCTGCGCGGGGATGACGGTGGATGGGGCATGCCGCATCTGCGAAACAAATGCCCGCTTGGTCGCGTTGCCCCCGCATGACTGACATCAGCCTGACCCACATCACCTCCACCGCTGCCTTTTCGATCATAGCCGCGGTGGTGTCCGCTTTCCTGATCCATTGGGCGCTCTATGCCGTCGCGCTGCGGGTCGTGCGGCGGCGGATGGACCCGGTGTTGCTGCCGGCGATCTTTCAGCCGACGCGGTGGCTGGTGGTGTTGCTGGCGCTGGGAGCGGGGTTGCAGCCGCTCGACATGGGACCGCGGATCGAGACGCTGTGGTCGATCGGGTCGAAGATGGTGTTCGCGCTGCTGGCCGGCTGGCTGATGCTGCGGCTGATGCGGGCGACGCGGGTGATGATCGAGCGTGGCGCGGACATCAGTGCGGAGGATAATCTCAAGGCCCGCAAACGGCATACGCGGGTGCGCATCCTCTATCGCATCGCGCAGAGCATCGTCGCGGTGCTGGTGATCGCGATGATGCTGATGGCGATTCCGGGCGTGCGGACGATCGGCGTGACGCTGGCGGCGTCGGCGGGTCTGGTCGGCCTGGCGGTCGGTGCGGCGGCGCAACCGGCGCTCAAAAATCTGATTGCCGGCATCCAGATGGCCTTTTCCGAGCCGATCCGGCTGGACGATGTGGTGATCGTGGAGGGCGAATGGGGGCGGATCGAGGATATCACGCTGACCTATGTCGTGGTGCGCATCTGGGACGACCGGCGCATGGTGGTGCCGGTGTCCTATTTCCTGGAAAAGCCATTCCAGAACTGGACGACCAAGACGTCCGACCTTCTAGGCACGGTGTTTCTCTATGTTGATCCCACCGCCGACGTGGCGCGCATCCGCGAGAGGCTGGTCGAGGTGACAACGGCCAATCCGCGCTGGGACGGGCGGGTCGTGCTGTTGCAAGTGACGGATCATCGCGCCGATGCGCTGGAATTGCGGTGCCTGTTGTCGGCGCGCAATGCCGGCGTGGCGTTCGACCTGCGCTGCGACGTGCGCGAAGCGATGTTGGATTTCCTGCGCACCGATATGCCCGAAGCGCTGGTGCGCGGGCGTCAGCGGGTGGAGGCGGGGGAGGGCTTTACCCCGATGCGCTTTGCCGGTCTGGACGTCGCTGGCCCCGGCATCACCAGGCCGTCTGGCGCGGCGGGATGATCGAGAGCATCGCGTCATAGATTTTGGGGCTGATCGGCTGGGAAAATTCCATGCCGATCCGGCCATCCTCCACCCAGCGTATCTCCGCGGGGTAGTCCTTCAGGATCGGCAGCCAGATGCTGACCTGTTGACCCTGTGACAAGGCGCTGTCGCTGCGACACATCAGGCCAAGCGCAGAGATGTTGATGATGCGCACGCCATGGTTGCGGCCGTGCACGGTGATGTGGCTGACCATGTCCACAAGTTCGCGTTGCGCCCGGCGTTGATCGACCGCAGGATCGCGGGAGCGCAGCACATGACCGAGATTGGCAAAGACCGAGGAGGACATGGGACCGAGCCTAATCGGTCCGAAATGGATGAGTTGCTAGGAAGAAGCGTTAACTGGCCGCTAACGCTGTTTTGATCTCGCCAAAAGCTGCCGTGCTCTTGCGAGCGCAGGAACACGGCGCTTTCGGATCAGGCGACGACCAGCCCGTGCTTCTTCGCGCCGAAGCTCAGCTTGTCGCCGGGCGTGAGCGTGCGGGCGGGGTCTGTGACGACGTCGCCGTTCACCCTGATCGCGCCTTCGGTCAGCTTGCGGCGCACTTCCTTGTTGGAGGTTGCGAAGCCCAGTCCGGTTATGGCCTGCACGACGGTAAGGCCGTCCGCGCCTAGACCGACGGTCGGCAAGTTGGCGTCCGATGCGCCTTCCTCGAAGGTCTTGCGCGCCGTTTCGGCCGCTGCTGCTGCTGCCTCATCCCCATGCGCCATGGCGGTGGCGGCTTCGGCCAGGATCTTCTTGGCCTCGTTGATCTCCGCGCCTTCCAGCGCTTCCAGCCGGGCGATCTCGTCGAGCGGCAGGTCCGTGAACAGCGCCAAGAAGCGGCCGACATCGGCATCCTGCGTGTTGCGCCAGAATTGCCAATAATCATAGGGCGGCAGCGCGTCGGCGTTCAGCCATACCGCGCCGTTCATCGTCTTGCCCATCTTGCCGCCATCGGCGGTGGTGATGAGGGGGCTGGTCAGGCCGAAGACTTGCGTGCCGTCCACCCGGCGCGACAATTCGATGCCGTTGACGATATTGCCCCACTGGTCGGAGCCGCCCATCTGGAGACGGCAGGCCGAGCGGCGCGACAGTTCCAGAAAGTCGTAGGCCTGAAGGATCATGTAATTAAATTCGAGGAAGGACAGCGATTGTTCGCGGTCGAGGCGCGTCTTGACCGAATCGAAGCTGAGCATCCGATTAACCGAGAAGTGCTGACCGATGTCGCGCAGGAACGGGATATATTCCAGAGCGTCGAGCCAGTCGGCATTATCGACCATCACCGCGTCGGTGGGACCATCGCCGAAAGTCAGGAACCTCTCGAACACGCGTTTTATGCTGGCGACGTTGGACGCGATCGTGTCGCCGGTCATCAGCTTGCGGGCTTCATCCTTGAAGCTGGGGTCGCCGATCTTGCCGGTGCCTCCGCCCATCAGCACGATCGGCTTGTGACCGGCCTGCTGCATCCGGCGCAGCATCATGATCTGCACCAGGCTGCCGACATGGAGCGACGGCGCGGTCGGATCGAACCCGATATAGCCGGGCACCACCTGGCGCGCGGCGAGGGCGTCCAGCCCCTCCGCATCCGTCAGCTGGTGGATGTAGCCGCGCGTGTCGAGCAGGCGCAGGAGGTCGGACTGATAGTTGCTCATGGCGCGCGCCTGTAGCATTGCGGTTGCGACTGTTAAAGAGGCGGAGTTTTCGATCATGCTAGCAATCGGCCTGATGTCCGGCACATCGCGCGACGGAATCGACGCGGCGCTGATCGAAACGGACGGCGAGGGGCAAGCCCGAGCAGTCGAATTTCACGCCATGGCCTATGATGACGGCTTTCGGGTGCGGCTGGCCGAAGCGTGCCTGCGGGCGATGGCAATGGAGGCGCCGGGCTTCGAGCCGTTGATCGCATCGGTCGAGGCGGAATTGACCGAGCGGCATGTGCAGGCGGTCGCAGACCTGCTGGGGCGCAGCGGGCATATCGCGCAAGATGTCGCTGCGATCGGATTCCATGGCCATACCGTTGCGCATCGGCCCGACCGGGGCTGGACCTGGCAGATTGGTGATGGCGCGGGGCTGGCGGGCGCGTTCGGCATAGCGGTGGTCGCCGACCTGCGCCAAGCCGACGTGGCCGCGGGCGGGCAGGGTGCGCCGCTGATGCCGGTCTATCACCGGGCGCTAGCGGCGGGATTGCAAAAGCCGGCGGCGGTGCTGAACCTGGGCGGGGTGGCGAACATCACCTTCATCGGTTCGAACGGGAGATTGATCGCGTTCGACACCGGCATGGCTAGCGGCCTCATCGACAATTGGATGCAGACACATGGCGACGCCGCCTATGATGCGGGCGGGGCCTGCGCCGCGCGGGGGCAGGTGGACGCGGCACGGCTGGCGGCGATGATGGCCGACCCCTGGTTTGACGCGCCGCCGCCCAAGAGCATTGATCGCGAACAATTCAGCATCGATGCGGTGCGGGGCCTTTCATTGGAGGATGGCGCGGCGACGCTGACGGCGTTCACGACGGCGGCCGTTGCGCGCGCGGTCGATCACCTGCCGGAGCGGCCGGTGGCGATCCATGTCGCGGGCGGCGGACGGCATAATGCGACGCTGATGGCGATGCTGGCGGAGCGGACCGGGGTGGCCGTGCTGTCCGTCGACGGGCTGGGATGGGATGGCGACGCGCTGGAGGCGCAGGGTTTTGCCTATATGGCAGTGCGGTGCCTGAAAGGGTTGCCGATCAGCTTTCCAGGAACGACCGGCGCGCCGGAGCCGATGACGGGCGGGGTGCTGTTCCGGCCTTAAAGGGCTGTCGATACCGCCTCATGCTGGCCGAACCCGTCCGAATTTTCGGGCGGACGCTGCCTGATCCAGCGGCTGGCGAGCCATTTGACGCCTGAGCGCACCGGCAAGCCCGCATGTTCGCTCATCGGGTCGGGGCGACCGTCTGCCAGGCAATTGGCGAATAGCAGGCCGTCCCCCTTGCGCCCGCGATGCGAGATAGCGAGCCGGGTGAAATGGGTTTCGCCGCCGTCGAAATCATCGTTGAGATAGACGAGCAAAGTGAGGCTGCGCTGATTGGCGAGGCCCGGCACGGCGTCCAGATGGGCGCGATATTGCTGGCCGGGGTGATAGCGCAAGACTTGCAGGCTTTCGCCCTGCGCGACGCTCGTGCCGCTGGCCGCCGCCAGGCGACGGTTGATCGCGTGGACGGCGGGCCATTCGGACACGATGGGGAAACCGGCCGCGTCGGATGTGCGGACTGGATCGGCGACGAACCGCTTCTGCCCTTCGTGGAAGATCAGCGCCGGGCGTTGCCGCCGTTCGGACAGGGCGATCAGCAGGTCGCATTCGGCGGCGGTGAGCAGGCCGGTTATGGCGCGGATGACGGGCTGGTCAGCGATGGTTTGATGCGGCGGGCAACGAACAGGATCGCCAGCGGGATCGATCGCCATCGCCGCGATCAGCGCCCGCTGCTGCGCGGCGATCGGATCGCGATCGGCCCAGTCGTCTAGCAGCGCGCACGCCCCGGCCCAGTCGCGTGCGCCGCCCACGCCGCTCGCCAGAAAACCTGCGAGCATACGAGCCGCGCCGATATTGCCGGCGTCGCTGGCGCCGTGCATGTCGGTGCGGGCGGCGTGCAGGTCACGGGGCATCAACCGTCCCTCGACCCGCCAAAGCGCGCGCACGGCCAGCGCTTCCCCATCGCCCCGCGCGCATGCGGCGTCGATCAGCACCCGCGCGGGTGCGGTTTCGCCGCGCTGGAGCAGCGCGAGCGCCTGCGCCGCCGTTCCGGCCATCACCGCTTGCGCGTCAGTTCGCGCATCGCTGCATCGATGCCCTGGATGGTCAGCGGATACATGCGGTCGTTCATCAGCTCGCGGATCATCTTTGTCGACTGGCTATAACCCCAATGGGCTTGCGCTGCCGGGTTGAGCCACACGCTGGCGGGATAGGTATGGGTGACGCGCTGGAGCCAGACCGCGCCGGCTTCCTGGTTCATATGCTCGACCGATCCGCCCGGCTGGGCGATTTCATAGGGGCTCATCGCCGCGTCGCCGACGAAGATGACCTTATAATCATGGCCATATTTGTGGAGGATATCCCAGGTCGAAAGCCGCTCGGCAAAGCGGCGGCGATTATCCTTCCACACGCCTTCGTAAAGGCAATTGTGGAAGTAGAAGAATTCCATATTCTTAAATTCGCTAGTGGCGGCGGAGAACAGCTCCTCGCACAGGGTAACGAACGGGTCCATCGACCCTCCGACGTCCAGGAACAACAACAGTTTGACCGCATTATGCCGTTCGGGCCGCATCCGAATGTCCAGCCAGCCCTGCCGCGCCGTGCCGCGGATGGTTTCGTCCAGGTCCAGTTCGTCCGCGGCCCCCTCCCGCGCGAAGCGGCGCAGGCGGCGCAGCGCGACCTTGATGTTGCGGGTGCCGAGTTCCTTCGTGTTGTCGAGATTGGCGAAGTCCCGTTTTTCCCACACCTTGATCGCGCGCTTATGCCGGGATTCGCCGCCGATGCGCACGCCTTCCGGGTTATAGCCCCCATGGCCGAAGGGGGAGGTGCCGCCGGTGCCGATCCATTTATTGCCGCCCTGATGTCGGCCTTGCTGTTCCTCCAGCCGCTCTTTCAGGGTCTTCATGATCGCGTCCCAGTCGCCCAGGGATTTGATTTTCTCCATCTCTTCGGGACTGAGATATTTTTCGGCGACGAGGCGCAGCCAGTCTTCGGGTATCGCCGCCTCTAGCCCGTCCTGGTCCAGCACGCCCTTGAAGACCTTGGCGAACACCTGGTCGAACCGGTCCAGCAGCCCTTCGTCCTTCACATAGGTTGCGCGGGCGAGATAATAGAAATCCTCCGGCCGACGGGCGATGACGTCGCGGTCGAGCGCTTCGAGCAGTAGCAGATGCTCCTTGATGCTGGCGTTGATGCCGGCGGCGCGGAGCGCATCGAGAAAGTTGAGCAGCATGGACATGCTTGTCGGCCAGCACGCGCAGCGATGCAAGCCGCCGTCGGCCCGCCGATTGTCCGAATATTAAGTGTTGCGGTGCATGGTTAATTCGTCACTATCCACGGTGCATATTGAACGCGGGGCGCGCTTGGAAAACAGGGACTTGTTGGCTGACCTGGGGGAACGGTCGGGCGACATCGCATTGCAGTGCAGCGAGACGGCTGGATATTTGAGCGAGTTGAACCGCCGTATCCAGGGCGATTCGACGCATCTGGCGAACCTGCAGGCCAATATGGAAACTCTGGTCGCCAGCCAGAATGAAAGCGTCGCCGCCGCGCAGGAATTGAGCCTGACCGCGCGGCGCGCCGGCCGGATCATCGCCGAGGGGCATGAGGTGATCGGCCTGTCGCTGGGCGAGGTGGCGGCGCTGGTGGAGCATGTCACCGGACTGGAGGGGCATTTGCGCCAGTTCCTGACCGTGATCGAGGCGGTGGGCGATATCAGCGAGGAATTGGGCGCGATCGCGCGCCAGACGCGGATGCTGGGGGTCAATGCCGCGATCGAGGCGGCGCGCGGCGGCGCAGCGACCCAGGGCTTTGCCGTGGTCGCGGACGAGATCAGGCGGCTGGCGGGGCAGGCGGGGGAGTCTGCGGCGTCGGCCGGCGACAAGCTGACCCTGCTGGACCGCGACGCGCGCCATCTCATCGGCGGGGTGGAGGCCAATATCGTGCGCGGCCGGGGGGCGGGCGCGCATATCGACCGGTTGCGGCTGAGCATGGCGGAGATCGCGTCGCTGGTCACCCAGTTTAGCGAGCGGTCGGACGCCATCGTCACCTGCACCGATGCGGCCGATGGCGACGTCAACGCGCTGCGTCACGGGCTGGTGACGTTCGCGCGATCGGCCAGCGACAATGCTGCGCGGGTCGATGTGGCGCGTGAGCAGCTCGAAGGGCTGGAGGGCATGGCCAACGCCATGCTCAACACCGCCGCGCATGGGCCGCAGAAGACGCGCAACAGCCGCTATATCGCCTTGGCGGAGGATGGCGCGGAGGAGGTCGGCGCGCTGATCGAGCGAGCGCTGGAGGGAGGCGAGATCAGCCTGTCGCAACTGTTCGACACCGATTATCGCCCGATAAAAGGATCGGCGCCGACGCAATATCTCAACGGCTTCACGAATTTCGCCGACAGGATGGTGCGGCCGATACTGGACCGGCGGACCAGCGAGGACAGCGCGATCGTCGGCTGTTGCCTGCTGGACATGAACGGCTACCTACCCACGCATATCAGCGCGCGCTGCCAGGCGCAGCGACCCGGTGCGCATGACTGGAACATGGAACATGCCCGCAACCGGCAGATTTTCATGGACAGCCAGACCCGGCGCGCCTTGCAGGAGGAGGGCGACTTTTTCCTCTATACCTATCGCCAGGATCTGGGCGAAGGCCGCTATCGCGCGCTGCGCAGCGTGTTCGTGCCGCTGGTGTTCGGCGGGCGGCGCTGGGGGCTGTATGAGGTCGGCTATCTGATCTGAGTGGGTTTCGCGCCGCCGTCGTGGATGCGCGACACTAGCACGAAGGAGATGATGATGAGCAGATACCAACTGCCGAGCTTGGCGACGCTCACCATCTGCCAGCCATGGCGCTGGTCGGGATAGGTCCATGCATTGGCGAAGGTGCCGATATTTTCCGCGAACCAGATGAACAGGGCGACGAGGAAGAAGCCGAGGAGAAGCGGCATTCGTCGCGGCGTGCGCCAGGGTGTGAAGACGATCCAGGTGCGGCCAAATAGCAGGACGGTGGCTGCAAACAAGGCAAGCCGGATATCCGGGAGCCAGTGATGCGCGAAGAAATTGACGTAGATCGCGACCGCCAGCAATGCGGTCGTCCAGACGGGCGGATAGCGAGTGAAGCAGAAATCGAAGATGCGCCATACACGCGCAATATAGCTGCCCACCGCTGCATACATGAATCCTGAGAAGAGGGGCACCGGGCCGACATGGAGCAGGCTGGCCTCTGGATAGATCCACGACCCGGCATGAGTCTTGAACAATTCCATTACGGTGCCGATCAGGTGAAAGACGAAGATGACCTTCGCCTCGCTCCAGCTTTCGAGCCGGAAGCCCAGCATGGCGCCCTGGATGGAGAGCGCTGCCAACGTCAGGAAATCATAGCGATGGAGGGATGCGCCATGCGGATAGAAAAGGTGCGTCGCCAGCAGTAGCGCCAGCATCAGCCCGCCAAACAGGCAGGCCCAGCCCTGTTTGAAACCGAACAGCAGAAATTCGAACGCCCATGCCGCTGGACCGGGTGATAGGCGGATCGCCTCCAGACGGCCACGGATATGGGCGAAGCGGGTCGCGTCTGTCGGCTGGTTCATTCCGGCATGTTAAAGCCGCATTTTGGTAAGATCGAAAGGGCCTTCAGCGCCCCTTCTGCGCCAGGCGGCTGACCGTCACTTCGCCATTGGCGGCATAGGTGGCGACGGCCTGCGCTTCGGCGGTCTGGGTGTCTTTGCGCTCGATGATGGCGGCCACCTGATGCGGGCTGGGCACCTTGTCATAGACGCCATAGAGGTCGGTCTGGCCAACCATGTGGATCGAGAGTTTATAGCCTGCGCCGTTGGCCGCGGGATCGAAGGCCAGCACGGTGCCGCTGTCATCGACGGGCACGATGATCGCACCGTCGCCACGCCCGACCTGCTGGAGCATGTCGTAGCGGCCGTCGGCGGTGGCCACGGTGCTGCGGACGCAGAGCGCATCCTTGCCGTCGCGCGGGATGCGGACATCCTGCGGCGCGGCGTCTTCGGCGGGTTTGGCAGGGGTCAGCCGGGCGTCGGCGGTCGGCGCGGCGGGGCAGGTGGCGAAGCTGGCGGGGGCGGTGGCGTGCAGGCTGACGGGGTCATCGACCGACAGCTTGGCGAGCATCCCGTCCAGACCGGCCAGCACCTCGCCACGCCGTTCGGTCGGGCCGGTCACGCGGATCTTGACGATCCAGCGCCCGGCATGGACGAACCCGGCCGCCGTCGTCAGCGCGCCATCGGCGGCATCGTCATAGACGGCGCGGATCGCGCTATCCGCGCGGCCGGCGACGGGCGCGCTGGCATAAGCGGTGCGCCGGGTCTTCGCACCGAACCGCGCCATCACCGCCTTGTCGGTCATATAGGCGGCCAGCGAAGCGTCGGCATAGGTCGGCAGATAGACGTAGAGGGTCGCCTGGATGACGCCGTCTTCGGACAGATATTGCGCATAATTATCGACCGCGCGGCCGCCATTGGAGGCTTCGCCGCTCTTGCTGAGCGAGAGACCGGCCACGGTCTGGGGCAGGGCGATGCCAGCGGACGCGGCGCGGATGGCATTGTCCGTCGGGGTCCAGGCTTCGGCGTCGGCGGCCCGCGCGAGCGACGGAACCGCAAGGCACAACGCCATGGCGGAGACTATGGCGGCAATCGGTCCTTGGGCGCGCTTCGGCATCATCACTCTCCAGGTCGATACCGTCTTTGCGCGGCATTGAACTATGACAGTTAGGCTACAGACTAAACCGGGGGGCGCAAGCGCCTATTTCACGCGACAGGCGGGATTTGCGCCGGATAGTGAGGCAGATCGGGATCATGATGCGCCCAGTCGGGGGCGGCATCGGTCCAGATCACCGCCTGCGGACCGATCAGCGCGGGATCATCGAGCGCGCCGGCGCGGATGAAGGTCAGATGCGGGCGCGATTCGGCCAGGCTGAACAGCGGCGTGCCGCAGGTCGGGCAGAAGCCGCGCTTCATCGCGTTGCCGCTGTCGGCGATACTGTCATGCCAGCAGACCTCGCCGGTCGTGGTCACCGCGTCGGACGGGAAGCAGACGTTCACGGTTGCCGAACCGCCGCCCAGATATTGACACAGGCGGCACCAGCACATGCGCGCGGCGATGGGGGCTGCGGCGATGGTGATGCGGACATCGCCGCAGAGGCATCCGGCGGTATGGGCGGTATGGGCGGTATGGGCGGTAGTATCCGGCATGGGATGGTTCCTGCTATGAAATTCGTTCGCTTCGAGCGAAGTCGAGAAACGTCATGCGCTGCGCTACCCGCTTCTCGACTTCGCTCGAAGCGAACGGAGCTTGTGCCTTTTTGCCTTACCGCCCCTGTCGGCGTGCCATGAAGGCCAGGCGCTCGAACATCATGATGTCCTGCTCATTTTTGAGCAGCGCGCCGTGGAGCGGCGGGATCGCCTTGCTCGGGTCGCTATTCTGGAGGACGTCGAGCGGCATATCCTCGTTCAGCAGCAGCTTGAGCCAGTCGAGCAGTTCACTG